>NZ_JBITHD010000010.1:0-358876 GCF_044457685.1 Nonomuraea sp. NPDC050536 | reverse complement strand
TGCCCTCCAGCATCGCCGGGCCGGGCGGGCAGAGGTTAGAGGCTTTGGTCCCTGGTTCGCAGCCGGGCGGCCAGCGCGGCGGCCTGGGTGCGGCGTTGCATGTTGAGTTTGGCCAGCTCAGGTCGTCGTCATGCACTCTCGCGAGATCGCGCCACCTGCTTGGTGTCGAGCTGCTCCCACGCGACCAGCGACAGCAGTTCCCTGTCGTCGTCGGCCAGGAGCCTGAAGGCCCGGCTGAGCTGGGTGTACTCGTCCGTCAGCCACCCGGCGCGACCGCAGGGTTGAGGAGTCCGGCTAGCTGGGCGGTCCACGTCACCGGGACGTCGGCGTAGGCATGGACCTGCCGTAACGGGTAAGAGGACGCAGGTCGGAGCGATGTGGAAGCGGGGGGTGGCGATGGGCCTGACGTTCGGGGTGGAGGAGGAGTTCCTGCTCGCCGACGCGGTCTCGGGGCAGGCCGTCTCGCGCGCCGGGACGATTCTGGAGCGGGTCGGCGAGCACCCGTACGGCGGGGCCTTTCAGGCCGAGCTCTTCCAGACGCAGGTGGAGGTCGCCACCGGCGTCTGCGACACGCTCGGCCGGCTACGGCGCCAGATCGAGGCCGGCCGCGCGGCGCTGGCCGCCGCCGCCAGGCGCGAGGGGCTGCGGGTGCTGTCGGTGGGCACCCCCATCGTGGCCGGTCCCGCGCCCGTGCTCACGCCGGGCGAGCGCTTCGAGCGCATCATGCTCATGCACGCGGGCGCGGTTGCCGAATACCAGGCGTGCGGGTTGCACGTCCACGTCGGCGTGGCGGACCGCGAGCAGGCCGTGGTCGTGCTCAACCACCTGCGGCCCTGGCTGCCGGTCCTGCTCGCGCTGTCGGCGAACTCGCCGCTGCATCATGGCCGCGACACCGGGTTCGCCAGCTGGCGGTCGGTCGAGCAGTCCCGCTTCCCCAGCTCGGGCGTGCCGCCCAGGTTCTCCTCGCCGGCCGACTACGCGCGCAGGCTCGGGTGGCTGGTCGAGAGCGGGCTCCTGGTCGACAAGAGGATGACGTTCTGGCTGGCGCGTCACTCCGAACGCTGGCCGACCGTGGAGATCCGCGCCGCCGACGCCGCGCTGACCGTGGACGACGCGGTGCTCCAGGCCGCGCTCACCCGCGCCCTGGTCCGCACCGCCCTGGCGGACGCCGCGGCGGGGAAGGAACCGCCCGAGGCGGAGATCGCGGCGTGCGCCACGGCTGTGTGGAACGCCGCCAGGCACGGGCTCGACGGCCCGGGCGTGGACGCGTCGCGGCTGCGCGTCGTGCCCGGAGCTCACCTGCTGCGCAGGCTGGTCGAGTACGTCACTCCGGCCCTCGACGACCTCGGCGACCTGCCCGAGGTGGTCAGGCTGCTCGCGCGGGTGGCGCGCCACGGCACGGGAGCGGTACGGCAGCGCCGCGCCGCCCGCCACGGGATGCCCGCGGTCGTGGACCTGCTCAGCGTGTCGAACGCAAGGGGGAAGACATGATCGGCAAAGGTCCCGCGCTGCCCAGGCCGCGCGGTCCCGTCTGCGAGGCGCTGGTCGCGGCGCTGCCTCGGCGGCATGCTCGGCTGCCCCGGGTGGGCGCGCTGGACCCCTTCGGGGAGGATCTGCAGCTCGCCCTCTATCTCTGCTACGAGTTGCACTACCGGGGGTTCGCGGGGGTGCCGGACGGGTGGGAGTGGGATCCGGAGCTGCTGCGGCTTCGCCGTACGCTCGAGGAGATCTTCCTGTCGGCGCTGCGGGCGGAGGTGGCGGGCGGGGACGACGTGGCAGGGGTGCTGGAGGACGAGCTGGTCGAGCGCGTCGACGCGGAGGGCGTCTCGCACCATTTGCGCGACAGGGGCGAGCTGTGGCAGCTGCGGGAGTACGTGATGCATCGCTCGGTCTATCACCTGAAGGAGGCCGATCCGCACGCTTGGGTGATTCCACGGCTGACCGGGCGGGCCAAGGCGGCGCTGGTAGCCGTGGAGTTCGACGAGTTCGGCGGCGGGCGCGCGGAGCGGATGCACTCGCGGCTGTTCGCGGACCTGATGGAGGAGCTCGGCCTCGACTCCTCCTACGGCGCCTACGTCGACGTCGTCCCGGCGCAGATGCTGGCGATCGTCAACATGATGTCGCTGTTCGGGCTCCACCGCGGACTGCGAGGGGCGCTGGTCGGGCATTTCGCCGCCGCGGAGATCACCACCGCGCCCAGCGCGCAGCGCATGACCTGCGCTCTGGAACGGCTGGGCGTCGGCCCCCGCGGCACGCTCTTCTTCACCGAGCACATCGAGGCCGACGCCGTGCACGAGCAGGTGCTGCGGCGCGAGGTCATCGGCGACCTCCTGCGGGCCGAGCCCGGGCTGGCGGCGGACGTCGTCTTCGGCGTCCAGGCCACTGACCTGCTGGAACAGCGGCTGGGCGACCATCTGCTCGTGTGCTGGAAATCGTGTGTACCGTCCGTTTCGGGGTAGCCGGTCGGCATGTTGCTGCTGAGACCCGCGGGGGTGTACCGGCCGCAGGCCGACACCGGCCTCCTGCTGGAGGCCCTGGCCCGCGACCACCTCCCGCCGGGGGCCAGGGTGCTCGATCTGTGCACCGGCACCGGGCTCGTCGCGCTGGTCGCGGCGCGCGGCGCCGTCAGCCAGGTGACCGCGGTGGACATGTCCCGGCGCGCGGTGCTCGCGGCGCGGTTCAACGCCCTGGTACGCGGGCTTCGCGTGCGGGTGATCCGGGGAGACCTGTTCGCCCCGCTCCAAGGAGAGAGCTTCGACGTGATCCTCGCCAATCCGCCCTACGTGGCAGGCCCTGCCCGGAACACGGCACTGGCCTGGGACGCGGGGATCGACGGGCGGCGGGTCCTTGACCCGATCTGCGTCCAGGCGCCCGCGTACCTTTCGCCCGGAGGCACGCTCCTGATCGTCCAGTCGGCGCTGAGCGGCGTGGCGGCCTCGCTGCGCCAGTTGCGTACGGCGGGGCTCGACGCGCGCGTGGTCACGCGGCGGTGGGAACCCTTCGGCCCCGTCATGCGGGACCGCGCGTCATGGTTGGAGGCTCGCGGGCTGATCCGTCCCGGGCAACGTCATGAGGAACTGGTGGTGATCCGTGCGAGACGACGCGACGCCGTCGCCGGGCGACGCGCGGCCTAGGCGGGTGATCCTCGGGGACGGGCCCATCCTGATCGAGGGGCCCGTGGAGATCGTGCTGAGCGACGGTGAGATAGTACGGTCCGACCGCTTCCTGGTGGCCCTGTGTACGTGCAGGCGCAGCGGGCGCTATCCGTTCTGCGATACCAGTCACCGCAGGTCACGGCCCCGCCGGGGATCACGGTCAGGAGAAGGGTGAGGCACGGTTGTCGTGTCCCCACCCTGAGCCTGTTACCTGCTGTAATTCTTCCCGAGGGGCCTACCGGGGATCGGCTTCGCGATGAGGGCGACGGGGATGAAGAAGCAGATCTGGCCGATCGCCAGGGTGAGCGTCCAGAGCGCCTTGTCGTCGTAGTGGGCGGATGCCTTGGCGCACAGCTCGTCGGGGACGCGCTCCCCGAACGGGTTCGGGGTGAGGACGGCCTCCACGAGCTCCAGCGCGACCCGTTCGGCGTCGGTGAAGTAGGGGGCGTCCTGCCAAGACGCCACTGCGGTGATGCGCTCCTCTGTTTCCCCGGCCTTGCGCAGCAGGCCCGTTTGCCGGACGGTGTGGTATGTGCTGCCGGCGATCTGCCCGGCGCGCAGCTGCACCAGGCTGATCGTGGTCTGCGGAATCGCACCGTTCCGGGTGGCCTTGGACATCGCGCCGGCGATCGTTGCCACCTCGTCGAAGAACTGGGCGGGGTCGGGCAGACGCGACTGGAGATCGTCCTGCTCGGTCGTCGTGGGCGTGGACATGGAGAGGTCTTCCCTTCGCTGGGCTGGATGGTGTCTCAGTTGTCCGACGACGCAACCGCTGGGACTGTGAGGCGACGCTCGGTGGTCACGTGAGTGCGGCCGGCCCAGATCCGGCCGAGCTGAAGGACGCTCGTGCCGAACATCAGCACGCCCAAGGGGACATGCAGGGTCTTCACATGCGCGATGCCCAGCGCTATCTGCGCCAGCGCGAGCCCGAAGAACACGGCCGCGTACAGGATGGGCCTGGGCGAGCCGCCGCCCGGCCGCCAGACCAAGATCGCGACGATCACGTGCACCAGCGTCACGACGAACACCCCGTACCCCCCGGCACTATGCAGAGCCCCACGCTCGGGTGAGGACAACATCAGCCCCGCGGTGATCGCCTGGACGAAGACGGCCAAGGTCTGCAGGGTGATCGCGATGCGCAAGAACATGAGGTTGCCCTGCTTTGTCGTCGTCGGCGTTGACATGGTGAGGTCTTCCCTTCGCGGTAGTTTTGCGACGTCTCAGTAGTCCGACGACACAGCCCTGGGGAATGTGAGGCGACGTGCCGACCTCACAGTTCGGTGCGCTGTCTCGTCGATCTGGTGAGGGCACATGCGACAAGGGAAAGTCGGCGACACTATGAGCACCCCATCCGATCCGGGCCTGAGCGCGATCATGAGCGAGCGGCGTCAGCTGATCAATCTCGCGTACCGGCTCCTCGGCTCCTTGGCCGAGGCCGAGGATGTCGTCCAAGAGACGTACGCCCGCTGGTACGCCATGTCCCGGCCGCAGCAGGAAGCCATCGAATCGCCCGGCGCCTGGCTGACGACGGTCGCCAGTCGCATCTGCCTGGACCTGCTCGGCTCGGCACGGGCCCGGCGCGAGCGCTACGTGGGCGAATGGATCCCGGAGCCGCTGCCCGAGCGTACGGAGTGGATCAACGGACGGTCGGCTGTCGACCCGGCCGACCGGGTCACCCTCGACGAGTCGATCAACATGGCCTTCCTCGTCGTGCTCGAATCGATGACCCCGGCCGAGCGCGTCGCGTTCATCCTGCACGACGTCTTCCGCTACTCCTTCGCCGAAGTGGCCGAGATCGTCGGCCGTACGCCGGCGGCATGTCGCCAGCTGGCCACCTCGGCACGCCGTCGCATCCGTGCCTCGCAGGCTCCCGCGACCTCGACGGCCCAGCGGGCCGGCATCGTCAGAGACTTCAAGCAGGCGTGGGAGGCCAGGGACATCGACGCCCTCATCGGCCTCCTCGACCCCGACGCCACGGTGATCGCCGACGGCGGCGGCCTGGCACGCACCGCGCTCCGCCCGATCGAAGGCGGCGAGCAGGTCGCGCGCTACGCCATCGATCTCGCCCGCAGGGTGCCCGAGATGACGATCCTGGAGCGTACGGTCAACGGCCAGCCCGGCCTGGTGGCCCAGCAGGACGGCGTCACCGTGGCGGTGATGGCGTTCGACGTCGCGGGCGACCGGATCAAGCACATCTGGGCAGTACGCAACCCCGACAAGCTCCGGCCGTGGACGGTGGCGCCACAGCACTAGGACAGCAGCGCGAGCAGGACTCAACCGACGATCGGGCCGACCCACACCCAAGGAACTCGGCATCAGGCATCCCGCTGAGCCTCCCCGGAGGATCGTCAGGGGCTCGTCGGGTGGAGGTTGCCTCAGTCGTCCTGGCGAAAGATGATCGCGGTGCCCAGAGCAGCGTCGGCGGGCACGAACATCTCTCCGGGACCAGTTCGGGTGACCGGGATGTCGTTGCCGCGCAGGAGCCGCTCGGTGGCGGCGATGTCGCGTACCGACACCGTGTAGGCCACGAACGCCGGCAGGGCCGCCGGACGCTCACCGGGCAGCAGGCCGGCGAGTGCCGATGCGGACACGACGGTGACGTTCGCCCGGTCGAAGCGCGCCCTGCCAGGCGCCACCTCGCCGTCCCGCGCCTGGCCGAAGTAAGTACCGTAGCGCTGCTCCAGCTCGGGCAATGCCGAGTCGGCAACGCACAGCACGCATTCGACCAGGCCGGTCGCACCATTGGGATGGTCGGTGTGCCGCTGGTCCTCAAGCGCCTCGACCGGCGTGTTCTCGGCGAACCCGATCCTGCCTTCTGGCACGCGTCCCGCAGGCAGATCGGGATCGGAGATCTCAAGGTAGCGAGCGGGCTCCATCCTGGTCCCTGTGCTGGTCTCAACGGGCCGCTGGATCGCGTGCACGCCGCCGTGGCAGACACCGCCGGCCGTCAGCCGCGCGGCGGCGCTGTCGATGTCCGGCGTATTGGCGATCATGATGTGGAGCCCCTGGAAACGCTGGAGAAAGGACGTGATGTTCGCGGCGGTGGCGCGGATGGCGGCCACCAGCCCCGGCAGCTTGTCGTCGGGCACCTGCAGCGGGATCGGGCGAGCGTCGCCGGGCATGCTGCCGGTCTCGTGGATGACGGCCACCAACTCGACGAAGTTGCCGGGAAAGTAGACGTGGGTGTTGGCCACCCCGAAGGGCTCGGCAGGGCCTCCCGCCACACGCGGAAGAACGGGATAGGCAGGTGCCGGCACCGTGAAGCCCAGCTGGCGATACCGCTCCATCGCCTGGTCCATGTCCAGCACGATGTGGCCCACATGATGCAGTCCGTTGATGTCGTCGCCCATGACGGGCCACCTCCGTTGTCATAGGTGAAGCGCTCAGATGTCGCGTGCAGGCGCCGCCAGGGACCTGCACGCTGCTCTTGGCCAGGTCCCAGGAAGACGCTCTTGCGAACCGCAGCTGTCAGGCTTCTCCGCCATACTTGAGAGACTACTCGTGATTGAGAGTGCACTCTCATTTGGGGCCTGCGATGAGTTCGCCGCGGGGCACGCGCGGGAGGTGCAGGGCTCGCACTCACCCCCTGAGCAGGTCTCCTCACCGCTCATGGGCAGAGGCCCCTACGACCTACGCCAACACAGGCGTCACTCGGCGTCCCAACGGCGCGGGAACGGCACGCAGAGGCGGATATCTGCCTACCAAGGCACTACTGCTCGCGGCGCCGACTCGCGATGTGGACGGTGATGTCGGCGGTGATCTCGACCGTCGCAGGTAGAACCTGCATGATCCGACTGAACACCTGCTCTTGCTCCAAGGTCGGCAACATGAGATAAGCCGAGACAGTCGACAGATAGCCGATGTAGTCGCGAGCACTCATCGTCAAGCGTCGCTCGACCACGGACTGCCGAACATCAGCGAACCATTCAGATCGCTGGAGCTGCGTACCCGGCCACTGCATGTCATGCTCCGGAGGCGTCCCATCAGGAGACGGAATCTCGTCGCTGGCCAAGAACGGTGACCGTACCGCGCGAACAGCTTCCTCCACAGCCGGGTCAGCCAGCTGGACCGGCCCGCCGAACGAGGCGAACACGCCACCCGGCTCCAGTAGCGCGGCCATGCGTGACCACCGATCCTCCGGGTTCGTCCAATGCAACGCTGCTGCCGCATAGACCAGGCCGTACTTCTCGCCCGGTCGCAAGTCCTCGAACGCGGCTTGCACGGTTCTGACGTTTGCCGACACGTGCTTGCGCAGCTCGGCGAGCATGGCCCCGTCAGGCTCGGTCGCGGTGACCATGACGCCTCGTTGAGCGAACAGGCGGGTTGCTTTGCCTGTCCCAGCGCCAATTTCCAGGGCAGTCCGAACCGGCTGAGCCGTGTACGCCATCACCACGTTGAAAAGCTCCACGGGATACCCCGGACGGAACCGTTCGTATGCTTCCGCGATCGCTCCGAAGCTCAGTGCGCGACTAGACATGCCGAGCATCCTGACATGAGCCGCGCCGTCAACGCTTGATCTTTTCGGGGGGCATGCTCGCCGAGCAGGCAACGCCTTGGCCGACCTCGTCCCCGACGGGATCGTCGACCGGTTGTGCCTGCTCGGCCCGGCGTCCGCGCATGTGGACAGGCCACGCCGAGCTCAGCGAGCTCGGCGTGGCCCGGTTCGTGCTCTACCTGGTGCACGACCGTAAGGCGTACGGCCTGCGTTGCTCGGCCCCGTCTACTGAGCCGCCCCGGCCTGCCCGCCGCAGAACACCGCCTTGACGAGGCTGTCCAATGCCTTCGGGAACACCACTGCCTGGTCGATTGCGGCGTCCCCCATGGTCACCGAGGCGGTCAGGGTCTTACTGCCGTCGGGCGTGCTGTACATCAGCGACCCGTAGCCCCCAGGAGGGCTGCCGTCGTGGTTGAGGATGATGCCGACGCAGTCCGGGCCCGTGTCCAGCACGTACAGACCTAGGCCGTAGCGGCCGAAGAGGCCGCCGCTCCTCGGGTCCGGCTTGCGCATCTCGGCCAGCAGGTTGGCGGGCAGGAGCTTGCCGCCATTCAGCGCGGAGAAGAACGTCTGGAGATCCTGGGTGGTCGAGATCAGGTCACCGGCGCCGGCCAGCAGGGACAGGTTCTGGCGGGTGACGTCGACCACCTTCCACTGGTCGGCGTCCTGGTAGCGGTAGTAGCCATGGGCGTGCGGTCCGGGGAGCTGCGTCCGGGCGCCCGGCACCAGGGTGCCCCGCAGCCCGAGCGGCCCCAGGATCCGCCGCTGCAGCTCCTCGGCGTACGAGCGGCCGGTGACCTTCTCGATCAGCAGCAGGGCCAGCGTGTAGTTGGTGTTGGCGTAGCTCCAGTCCGTCCCCGGCGCGAACTTCGCCGGCTTGGACAACGCCAGCCGTACCAGCTCCTCGGGCTGGTAGGTGTGGAACCGGTTGTCCACCCACTCTTTGCCCGTGGCGGGGATCCCCGGCACGTACGTCCCGTCTTTGTAGTACTCGCCGGTGTAATTGAACAACCCGCTGGTGTGCTGCAGCATCATCCGCACGGTGATCCGCCGGTCCAGCCCGAGCTCGGGCAGGTAGTCGGCCACCGGGCTGTCCAGCCCGATCTTGCCCTCGGCCACCAGCTGCAGCACCAGGGTCGCGGTGAAGGTCTTGGTAGTGCTGCCGATCCAGAAGCGCCCGTTCGTCGGCGGCTTCGCGGTCCGGCCCAGCTTGCGCACCCCGGCGCTGCCGACCCAGTCGCCCCGCTCATCGTGCACGCGCATCTGCAGCCCGGCGTAACCGGCATCGACGAACGCCTGGATAGCGTTCTGCAGCTCCGGGCGATCCTGCCCGGCAGCCGCCTTCGACACGGCCACGCTGCTGTCCGCGGTGGCCACCCCGGGGGTGGTGACCCCAGCCAGCAGTGCGGCCGCCAGCGCCGCGACCGCCACTCGCCGGAAGGCCTTGCCGAGGATGACCGGGCGCTGGTGCACGCCGTAGATGCGCGCCCTGGTCGCTGGTGGTGATGAGGTTTTCATGGTTCCTCGTCTCTGGTGCCGCGCTCAGGCGAAGAGCTCGCCGAGCAACTTGGGGTCGATGGGGACGGGGCGGTACTGCGTGCCCGTCAGCCAGGCGCGCTTGCGGACGTCATGCCTCGTGACAAGCGGTGGCTGCGCGGGTCGTGATCTCGTCAAGCGGCGTCGAGGGCTTCGGTGATCTTGCGGATCATGTCGGCCAGGGTGGGGCTGGGCCGGCCCTGGTGGGTCCGGGCGGCTGCTTCGACGGCGACGAGGACGGTGCCGCGGAAGTTGTCGGCCTCTGCCGGAGCCTGCTCCTTGAGCAGGCTCATGGCTGCCGTCAGGGCCGGCAGCACGCGGTCGGCGATTTCAGCTACGGACTTGCCGTTCAGGTCCGCGACCTTTGGAGACTTGGCGAGCACGTGCCCGACCAGGCCGGTCGCGGAGCCCAGAGCGATGCTGCCGTCGGTGGCGATCCTGTGGGGCGAGCCGGCGGCACCGGCGGCGGACATCAGCGTGACGGCGCCGTAGGCGGCGGTCCGCAGGGTGAGCTGGTCCTGGTCGGTAAGGGTGATGGACATGGTTGGGTGCTCCTCGATCTGTTACGGGCCTACCGGGACGCGGGCTCGGCGTCAGTCGTCGATTGCCTGGTAGGCCGTGGATAGCCAGTGCCGGTGTGCTGTTTGTCCGGGCCGGCGGTGACCACCAGGAATGGCCGAAGGGAAACGTGGCCGTGCCGTGTCTAGGCGCGAACCGCCCAGTCCACGACGTCGCGGATCGCCTGGACCACGGCATCGGGGCGCTTGAAGATGATGTCGGTGTGACCGGCGTCGGAGATGATGCGTTGTTCCCCGTGCGAGACCGCGCTCACCACGGCCTCGTCCAACCTCCTCTTGCCCTCGTGCACCTCTCGCAGCGTCTGCTCCGACATCAGCGCCTGCTGGGAGGGGTCGATGCCCTCCGCGGTGATGGCGACCACCGGGACATCGGGAATGTCGGGTCCGGCCCGCAGTTCGTCGGCGACTACGACCATCTTGCCGCGCTCGGCGAAGCCGACCTGGAGCCATTCGTCACTCAGATGGGCGTCGATCAGCGGCTGCCGCACATGCTCCGGGTAGTCCGCCAACAGCTCGGCGATCATCTCGCGCATGGCCGGGCGCATCTGCTGGATCAGCTCCAGATCAGGTGCCATCTGCTCGCCCGCCGCCAGACTCGCCCTAGCGGGCAGGAAGTCGTCCCAGTCGCGGTGGAAGGCGTCCACCCAGACCAGCCCGGCCACGTCCTGCGGGTACAGCTGCGCGAACCGGTGCGCGTAGGCACCGCCGAGGGAGTGCGCCACCAGGACGTACGGCCCGGCGATGTCCTGAGCGCGCAGGAGCTCGTGCAGTTCCGTGGCGACCGCGGCGGCGGTGCGCGGCAGCGGCATCGGGTCGCTGTAGCCGGTGCCGCCCCGGTCGTACACCACGGCGGTGGTGAACTGCGAAACCTGTTGCTGGACAAGGAAGTAGTCCAGACCGGCCGCGCTGGCACCCGGCAGGAAGACGACGGCCGGTCCGCCGCTGCCTGACCGATGCACGAAAAGGCGGCGGCCGTGGATCTCCTGGAACCCTCCGATCGGCGGCGCGAGCCGAGCCGAGGAAGTGCTGCTGTTCGTCATGCCGCGCATGCCCTTCGCAGTCGCTGACCCGTTGATGACGTCCACCATCGCCGACCGCTCTGACACCGGGCCGTTGCCGTCCTGATACGGCCGCTGACACGACACCGCAGGGTCGACGGCGCGCGCTCAGCTGAGTCGAGGACGTCCGTGAGGGGTTCAGTGACGGGCTGGAGCGGCGAGGGTCACGTGCCGACTCCCAGCAGCCGAGGTCGCCGCTTCTCGGCCGGGAGTTCAGGTCGAGGCGTAGCGGGCGGACGTGGAGCCAGAACAGCGGGTCGAGCGGTGTGAGCAGGGCGGCCCACATCCTCGGGCCTCGAACGCCCAGCCGCCATCGGCTGCGAACTCGCCGGACTTGTCAAGCCCGGGCGGGGGGTGCGTCGTCGGGGTCGCCCTTGACGATGGCGGCGAGATACGCCATGCCGGCTGCCGCGATCGCCGAGTGAATGGCAATCATGACGTTGGACAGCTTGGTCCCTTCCACGGCCAGCGCGATCTTCCCCATAGGATTGACGTAGCTGGCGACGGTCAAACCGAGCATGATGACGAACTCGGCGTAGGACACGGCCAATGCGATGTCGTGGAGGCGGTTCTGCGCCTTCACGAGATCCTGTAGCGCGTTTGCCTGTGCCACCGCCTCATCGGCCAGACGGTACCCGGCGGTAAAGAAGTCACGTAGCTTCTTGTCGGCGGGGGGCAGCGCCTCGCTCTCCCACACGTCGGCGAGCGCCTTCCGGTGGCTCACGCTGTTGGCGCCGAAGATTTCATCGAGATCGTCGGCGATCCTGCTCCAACGGTCGATCGCCGTGTCGAGGGCGTAGTCGTCAGGGATAGCGGTGGCGAGCGAGAGCGCGAAGCCCAGCAGCGCGGAGCCGCTGAGCTTGCTGGCGCCCGCGATGACGGCGTTGGAGCGCGCGCTCAGCTTCGCCGCTTTGGAGAGCTCCCGCTCAGCCTGTTCGACGCCGATGTTCCACCGTCGGGCTGACTCAAGATTCCTGCGTGCGGCTCTCAGGGCGTTGTCGCGTTTCGAGTACGGCTGGCTGTCGGGATGCAACCCCACGATGGCGCCCGGGAGCCCCGCTCCGCCGAGGAGCCCAATGCTCCGGAAATCCGCGAGGTGGTGCGGTGAGAACATGTCGTCGAGGATCCCCGGCTCACTCCAACCCCCCCGCCAGTGATCCTTGACCCGGGAGTCGTATGACTGACTCCCAAGGCCTTTGATCAGGGTCTTGAGGTTGGCGTCCTCGGTCTTCACGTAGCCGTTCGCCGTGGTCACAAGATCACCGGCCAGCTTCTCCAGGTGGGTGATGCGGTCGCCCACCTTGCCGCCGAACCCGTCCACGACGAAGCCGTAACGCAAAGCAGCGGGTACGCCGACCACGCCCAGCGCGTACCACGAGAGCCCGGCCTCGGGAACCTTTTCCTTGAGCAGTCCGAGCTGCTCGAGAACCGGATCAAGATCGGCTGCGACACGCTTGATCCCATGCGCGCTTACGTTCAGATATGTCGGCTCGGCCACAAGTCGATCATTTCATGATCAGTCGGTGTTGCGCAGGTGGTGCGGGCTCCGCCCACCTATCAGGGGGCAGGCCTACCCTGGTGGCCTTGCGCCCGATGCGGAAGTCTGGTCTCCCAGCCCTTACGGCCCCGTCATGTTCATGACGTGACACACCGCTCGCCTCAGTCCCGATGGCGTCGTATCCGAGCTTGTGGACGGCATCCGCGACGATGATCTACCGGCTCAGCTGCTGAGACGCAGGTCATGCAACTTGGCCTCGCGCATGCCTTGGGTGTATTTAAAGTCGTGCAACTGGCGCAAAAAGCGGGGGTCCGTGAACCGACGTAAGCGGGGCGCCCGGCAGGGTCAGAACACAGGGCTGGTCGGGCGGGAACCGGAGCGCGCTCTCCTCGATCAGACGATCGCGGCCGTCCGCATGGGCGAGAGCCGCGTGCTCGTCGTGCACGGGACGCCGGGAGTCGGGAAGACAACGCTGCTGGAGTACGCGGCGAACTCGGCGACGGGCATGCGGGCGCTACGTGCGGCCGGCGTCGAGTCCGAGATGGAACTGGCTTTCGCCACCTTGCACCAGTTGTGCGCACCGCTGCTGGATCAGCTGGAGAACCTTCCCGCACCGCAGCGCGAGGCCCTCGAGACGGTCTTCGGGATACGAGGGGGAACGCCGCCTGAGCGCTTCCTGGTCGCGCTGGCCGTACTGAGCCTGCTGTCTGACGCTTCGGAGAACGGCCCCCTGCTCTGCGTGGTCGACGACGCACAGTGGATGGACCGGGCCTCGGCGCAGGTTCTCGGCTTCGTCGCCCGCCGGCTGCTCGCGGAGTCTGTCGCCCTCGTCTTCGGATCTCGCGAGCGGTCCCAGGACCTGCTCGGACTGCCGGAGCTCGAGGTCACAGGCCTGACGGCGGATGACGCGCACGCCCTGCTGAGCTCGGTGACGCACGTCCAGATCGATCAGCACGTCCGCGACCGGTTCGTGGCCGAGACCAGGGGAAACCCGCTGGCCCTGCTCGAGCTGCCGCGTGATCTGACAGGCGGGTTCGGCCTCCTGGACGCCGAGACGCTGCCTGGCCGGATCGAGCAGAGCTTCCTGGACAGGATCGAGGGCCTGCCTGCGCAGACCCGGCTGCTCCTGCTGGTCGCCGCGGCCGAGCCGGTCGGCGACCCCTCGCTGGTGTGGCATGCCGCCGAACGGCTCGGCGTCACCCCTGCGACGGTCCTGTCGAGTGGGACGGACGGGCTGCTGGAGTTCGGCGTGCGGGTGATCTTCCGTCACCCGCTCGTACGGTCGGCCGTGTACGGCTCGGCGAAGGAGGAGGATCGGCGGGCTGCCCATCTCGCGCTGGCGGAGGCCACCGACGCGGAGGCCGATCCGGACCGCCGTGCATGGCATCTCGCGTCCGCTGCGGCCGCGCCGGACGAGAGCGTCGCCGCCGAGCTGGAACGGTCTGCCGCCCGGGCGCAGGCACGCGGCGGGCTGGCGGCCGCGGCGGCGTTCCTGCGGCGATCCGTGGCTCTGACCATCGACACCTCACAGCGTGCCGAGCGTGCCCTGATGGCGGCCGACGCCAGCCTCAGGGCGGGCGACATCGAGGCTGCGCGCCAGTTCGCCGACATCGCCGACCGGGATGCCCAGAGCGAGTTCCAGCGCGTGCGAGCGCACCTGACGCGCGGTCACATCACGTTCGCGGCCGGCTTCGACAACAAGGCACCGCTGATGCTGCTGGAAGCCGCGCGGCGGCTGGAGCCGTTCGACCTGGATCTGGCGCGGGAGACGTACCTCGTCGCCTGGGGCTCCGCGTCGTTCGGGGCGGCGAACCACGACAGTCTCTTGGCCATCTCCCAGGCGATCAGGGAACTCCCCGCGCCCGAGGGCGGCCCGCGGCTCCTGGACCTCGTGCTCGAGGGCTTCGCCCTGCTCATCACCGAGGGCAGGAGCGCCGCGCTTCCCACGCTGCGCAGGGCGCAGGCCGCGCTCACCGACTGTCCCGTGCGGGATCTCCTGAAATGGGGGTGGGCGGCCTTCGGTGTGAGCCCGCTCGTCTGGGACGACCGGGTCATGCCCGAGACCCGCGCCAGGGCACTGGACGAGGTGCGCAGGTCCGGTGCCGTGTCCGACCTTCCCGTCTATCTCCACTCGCTGGGGATACCGACCGTGCTGAGCGGGGACCTCGCCGCCGCGGCCGTGCTCGTGGCAGAAGCGGAAGCCGCCGCCGACGCGACGGGCGTGCCCATGGCGCAGCACACCCAGCTCCTGCTCACGGCGATGCAGGGCAAGGAGGCCGAGGCCATGGAGCTGATCGAGGCCACGATCGAGGAGGCCGGCGCCAGCGGTCAGCTGAACGGTGCCGCCTCCGCCCACTGGGCGGCAGCGATCCTCTACAACGGCCTCGCCCGCTACGGGCTCGCGCTCCCGGCGGCCCATGCCGGCAGCGAGAGCGCCAACCTGGTCGTCTCCCAGTGGGCGCTGCCCGAGCTCGTCGAGGCGGCGGCGCGCGCCGGGGACGACGCGGCCGCCCGCGGGGCGCTCGAAGGCCTGGTGGACGCGGCGGAACCCTGTGACACGGACTGGGCACGAGGGATCCTGGCTCGTTGCCGCGCTCTGTTGACCGACGCCGCCGCCGCGGACGGGCTCTACCGCGAGGCGATCGAACGGCTGGGCCGTACACTCCTGCGCCCCGAGCTGGCACGCGCTCACCTGCTGTATGGCGAGTGGTTGCGCAGGGAACGGCAGCGGGCCGAGGCGCGGGTTCACCTTCGGACCGCGTACGAGATGTTCGTGTCGATCGGGATGGAGGCGTTCGCCGAGCGTGCCCGCCGCGAGCTTCTCGCCACGGGCGACAGTGTCCGCGAGCGCAAGAGTTCCTCGATCAGCGGCGAGCTGACCGCGCAGGAGAAGCAGATCGCCCTGCTCGTGCGAGACGGCCTGTCCAACCCCGAAGTCGCCGCCCGGCTCTTCCTGAGCCCGCGCACGGTCGAGTGGCACCTCCGCAAGATCTTCACCAAGCTCGGGATCAGCTCCAGGAAGCAGCTCGGCGAGGTCCTGTCCGGCGCCGAGGCGTAGCCCCGACCCCGGGGGGTACTCCCTGGCCCCGGGTGACCAGTGAGACACCCTGGTTCGGACCGGGGGTTGACTGCGCGAGTCTCATCAGGTCGGCAATTCGGCCGGATGGAATGAGGCAGCCATGCATGATCTTCCGCTGGTCGGCGCCGTCGCGCTCGTCACCGGCGCGAGCAGCGGAATCGGCGCCGCGACCGCATGCCGCCTCGCCCGCGAGGGCGCGGCGGTCGCCCTCGTAGCCCGCCGCCGCGACCGCCTGGACCGGGTCGCGGGCGACATCGCGATGCTGGGCGGTGAGGCGGTCGGGTTGGAGGCCGACATCACCGAACCCGAGCGCGCCGAGGACGTGGTGCAGGACACGCTGGATCGGTTCGGGCGGCTGGACATCCTGGTCAACAACGCCGGGATCATGCTGCTCAACTCGGCGCTGCACACCACCGTTCAGGAGTGGGATCGGATGATCTCGCTCAATGTGGCAGGGCTGTTGCACGTCACGCACGCCGCCATCCCGCACCTGATCTACGCGGCGTCGACATCCCCCCGGCAGGTGGCGGACCTGGTGAACGTCAGCTCGACGGCCGGGCGGGTCGCCCGGCCGGGGAGCAGCGTCTACGGCCTGACCAAGTCCGGCGTGAACGCGTTCACCGAGTCGCTTCGCCAGGAACTGCTCGGCGAGCGCGTCCGGGTCAGCGTGGTGGAGCCCGGGGCCGTGGACACCGAGCTGGTGGACCACCTGAGCGACACCGTCCGGGACGCGGCCCGCCGGCGGATCGACGGAATCGAAGCACTGCAGCCGGAGGACGTCGCGGACGCCATCGGCTACATCGTCACGCGAGACCGAAGGGTCGCCGTTAACGAGTTGCTGGTCCGCGCCGGCGACCAAACCTGGTAACCCGAGGAGGACGGATGGTCAGCGCGTTCGGCCCGCTCCTGCGCAGGTTGCGGCAGGAATCGGGGTTGACGATCGAGGAGCTTTCGCACGCCTCGGGCGTGAGCGTGCGGGCGATCGGTGACATGGAGCGAGGCGTCAGCCGCGGCCCGCAACGGCGCACGGTGCAGGCGCTGGCCGAGGCGTTGCGGCTGGATGAGGGGCAGCGGGCGGAGCTGACCGAGGCCGCACGGGTGGGGCGGCCGCGGCTGAGCGGCCCGGTCACCGGTGCGTGCGAACTGCCGCGCGGTACCGGGGATTTCGTCGGCCGCCTGCGGGAGCTCGATCTGCTGCGCGACCTCACCGAGCAGGCGGAGACCGGGGAAACCGCGGTGGTGGCCACCATCTCCGGTAACGCCGGGACCGGGAAGACGGCCCTGGCCGTCCACGCCACCCGGCACTTGGGGGAGGCGTTTCCTCACGGCTGCTTCTACGTGGACCTGCGCGGCATGGACAGCGTCCCGCTGACGCCTGGGACCGCCCTGTCGCGGCTGCTGAAGGCGCTGGGTGTGGTCGAGCAAGGGATCCCGCGCGATGAGGAGGAGCGGGCGGGGCTCTACCGGTCGGTGCTGGGTCAGCGCCGGTGCCTGATCGTGCTGGACAATGCCGCGGACGAGGCGCAGGTACGGCCGCTGCTGCCGGCGCGCGGGCCGGGGATGACGATCGTCACCAGCAGGCGTTCGCTGGCCGGGCTGGAGGGTGTGCGGCAGATCCCGCTGGACCAGCTGTCCAGCGAGGAGGCGGCCGGGCTGCTGCGGTCGATCGTCGGGGAGGAGCGTGCCGCGGCGGATTCCAGTGGCGTGGCCGAGCTGGCCAGGCTGTGCGGGAACCTGCCGCTGGCGATGCGGATCGCCGGCAACCGGCTGCAGAGCAGGCCGGGATGGACGATCAGCCAGTTGGCGGACCGGCTGGGCGATGAGGAGCGCAGGTTGGCGGCCCTGGCGGTGGGCGACCTGGCCGTGGCCGCCGCGTTCACGCTGTCCTATCAGCAGCTGTCCGGTACGGCGCGCTGCGGCTTCCGGCGGCTGGCGTTGGCGGCCGCGCCCGACTTCGGGGTGGCGATGGTCGCGGTGCTGGCCCAGGTGGACCTGATCGAGGCCGAGGACGCGCTGGAGGAGCTGGCCGAGCTGGGCCTGCTGAGCTCGCCGTACGCCGGCCGTTATGTCTTCCACGACCTGGTCAGGTTGTACGCCCGCACCCGGTTGTCGCAGGAGGAGCCGATCGAGGCGCAGGAGCGGGCCAGGCGGCGGATGGAATCGTGGTTGCTGGAGGTCGCAGTGGTGGCCGGCCGCTGGTTCGAGCCCGAGTACGGCGCGCCGCCCCCTGACTGGCGGTCCCTGGTCCCGCTGGGCAGCCAGGAGGAGGCGAGCGACTGGCTGCAGGCGGAGGGCACGGCCTGGCTGGAGGCGCTGCGTTCGGCGGCCCAGCGTGGCGAGCACGCGACGGTGGTGGAGGTGGCCGAGTCGATGCACTGGTTCTCCGACCAGTGGATGCGGTGGGGCTACTGGCGCGAGGTGTTCGAGTTGTCGTCGAGCGCGGCGCGGGCCATGGGCGACCGTCTCCAGGAGGCCGTGCACCTGAACTACCTGTCCTGGGCGCTGGCCGTGTGCGAGGGCCGTGTCGAGGAGGCGGAGGCGGCCGCGCTGCGCGCGCTGGAGTTGGCCCGCGACGTCGGCGACATACGCCAGCAGGGGTGGGCGCTGGTGTACGCCGCCTGGGCGATCTGGCGTACCCCGGGAAGCCTGGAGCGGGAACTCGACTACACCAGCCGCGGCGCCGAACTCCTCCTGCAGGCCGGAGACCTCGAGAGCTATCCCCAGGCGGAGACGAGCTACATCACCGCCCTGCGGAGGGCGGGCCGGATCTCGGAATCCTTGGCCCGCAATCTCGCACTGGTGAGGAAGCTGCGTGACCCTTCGTACGGCGGTTCCCCCGCCATCTCCAGTTACTCTCTCGGGATCGCCTTGGACGATCTCGGCGGCGCCTACGCCGAGCTCGAGCGCTGGGAGGAGGCGATCGACGCCTACCAGCAGGCGATGCCCGCACTGCGCGCGCACCCGATCGGCCGGGCGCTGGGCGGCACCCAGGCCAGGCTCGGACTCGTCTTGTGGCATGCGGGACGGGTCGAGGAGGCCAGGGAGGCGTACGGGGAGGCGCTGCGGCAGCTCGAGCGGTCCGGTGACGCGGAGAGGGCGGCGGAGGTGCGCGCGCAATTCGAGAAGCTGGTGTCTACCGTGCCTGATCCGTTGGGCGGCCGAGCTGCCGATCGCCGGCTATGACAAGACAGCCCTCCCGGCTTGTGACAACCACCGCGACGATCTGTCACAGATCGCGATGCCGTCCGGTCTTTCTTGGCGAACCGGACGCCGCAAGAGCGACAGGAGCGTGAGCGTGCCCTCAACCAGGACCACCATCCGGATCCTGGTCCGGATGAGCTCGCGGCCCATCGACGAGCCGCATCGCGCGTCGAGCCAGCTCGAGCTCCTCTTCGATCTCACCTTCGTGGTCGCGGTCGCGGCCGTCACGGCGCAGTTCGCGCACGCCATCGCTGAAGGTCATGGCCTGACCGGGCTGGTCCCGTTCCTCCAGGTGTTCTTCGCGATCTGGTGGGCGTGGATGAACTTCACCTGGTTCGCCTCGTCCTACGACACCGACGACGTCCCCTACCGGCTGCTGACCATGGTGCAGATGGCGGGCGTGCTGGTCCTCGCCGCCGGAGTGCCCGCGGCGGTCGGCCACGCCGACCTCGGGATCATCACGCTGGGGTACCTCATCATGAGGGTCGGGCTTGTCGCCCAATGGCTGAGGGCCGCGTTCGAAGACCCGGCGAGTCGCCGTACAGGGCTCCGCTACGCCGCGGGCATAGGTCTGGTCGAGTCGGGCTGGCTACTCCGGCTCGCCCTCGTGGAGGTGGGCCTCCTGCCCGCGTCACTCCAGCTGCCGTTCTTCGCCTGCCTGGTCGTCCTGGAACTGGCGGTGCCGTGGTGGGCGGAGCGGGTCAGGGCAACCACCTGGCACCCGCACCACATCGCCGAGCGCTACGGCCTGTTCACGATCATCCTGCTGGGCGAGAGCGTCCTGGCCGCGAGCAGAGGGGTTGAAGGGGCGCTCGAAGCGGGTCCCCTCGTCGTCATCGCCGGATCCGGTCTCGTCCTGCTGTTCTCCCTGTGGTGGCTGTACTTCCTGGTCGAGGCAGGGGAGGGGCTCAGCGACCGGCGTCATCGGTCGTACTGGTGGGGGTACGGCCACTTCGGCATCTTCGCCGCGCTGGCGGCTCTCGGCGCCGGACTGGAAGTGGCGGTCGAGCAGAGCGGGCGCCAGGTGGCGGCATCGCCGATGGCGATCGGTTACGCGGTCGCCATCCCAGTCGGGGTGTATCTCATCCTGCTCTGGGCGGTGCACGCGCTGGTCGACGCGGACCCCGTCATCCCCCGCGCTGCCGTGGCGGGGTGCGTCGGCGCCGTCGTGTTGTCGCCGCTCGCGGCGCCGTGGATCGGGGTGGCCGCCGTGGTCGCGGTGATCGCGACCGCCTGCGTCGCGCTGGTCGCCGTCGCCATCTGGGCGGCACGTAACTGAAGGAGCATCATGCACGCATCAGAGAACAGAATCGCCACGTCCGTCCTGGTCATCGGGACCGGAGGGGCCGGGCTGCGGGCGGCCATCGAACTCGCCGAGCGCGGGGTGGACGTCCTCGCGGTCGGCAAACGGCCGAAGGCGGACGCACACACCTCACTCGCGGCGGGTGGCATCAACGCTGCGCTCGCCACGATGGACCCCGAGGACACCTGGCAGCAGCACGCGGCCGACACTCTCAAGGAGAGCTACCTGCTGGCCAACCCCGAGACGGTGCGCATCGTCACGGAGGGGGCCGCGCGTGGCATCGAGGACCTCGTGCGGTACGGCATGCCGTTCGACCGCGAGCAGGACGGGCGGATCTCCCAGCGCTTCTTCGGCGCCCACACCTACCGGCGCACCTCGTACGCGGGGGACTACACCGGACTCGAGATCCAGCGCACGCTGATCAACCGGGCGGCCCAGCTCGACGTCCGCGTCCTCGACACCGTGTACATCACGCGGATTCTCGTGCGCGACAACGCGGTCTTCGGCGCTTACGGGTTCGACCTGACCGACGGCAGCCGCTACGTCATCCACGCCGACGCGGTCATCCTGGCCGCCGGCGGCCACACCCGGATCTGGCGCCGCACCTCCTCCCGGCGTGATGAGAACACCGGCGACTCCTTCCGCCTGGCCGTACTCGCCGGTTGCCGCATCCGCGACCCCGAGCTGGTGCAGTTCCACCCGTCCGGTCTCATCGCGCCCGAAAACGCGGCGGGCACGCTCGTCTCCGAGGCGGCGCGGGGCGAGGGCGGGATCCTGCGCAACCGGCTCGGCGAGCGGTTCATGGCGCGTTACGACCCTGAGCGGATGGAGCTGTCCACGCGCGACCGGGTCGCGCTGGCCGCCTACACGGAGATCAAGGAGGGGCGTGGGACCCCGGACGGCGGCGTGTGGCTGGACGTGTCACACCTGCCGCGCGAGACGATCATGAAGCGGCTGCCGCGCGTCTACCAGACGCTCATGGAACTGCAGATGCTCGACATCACCAGGGAGCCGATCGAGATCGCGCCGACCGCGCACTACTCGATGGGCGGTGTCTGGGTACGGCCCGCAGACCACGGCACCGGGGTCGACGGGCTCTACGCGATCGGGGAGGCCGCCAGCGGTCTGCACGGCGCCAACCGCCTGGGCGGCAACTCCCTCATCGAGCTCCTCGTCTTCGGCCGCATCGTCGGCCAGGCGGTGGCGGAGTATTCCGCGGGTCTCGACGCCCAGCGCCGCTCCGCCGAGACGCTCGCCGCGGCGCGGGAGGAAGTGGACGAGCTCCTGTCTGCCGACGGCCCGGAGAACGTGCGGTCGCTGCAGCGAGCGCTCCGCGACATCATGACGGAGCACGCCGGAGTGGTACGCGACGAGGGCGGCCTGCGAAAAGGCCTCGCCGAACTGGCCGCGGTCGAGGCGCGCATCAGCGGGATAGGCGTGCACCCGGACATCGCCGGCTTCCAGGACCTGGCGCACGCCTTCGACCTGAAGTCCGCGGTGCTCGCCGCGCAGGCAACCATCGAAGCCGCGATCGAGCGCCGCGAGACCCGCGGCTGCCACAACCGCTCCGACTACCCGGAACTCGACCCCGCGCTGCGGGTCAACCTCGTGTGGTCCGGTCCCGGGTCTGTGGAGCGGGAGGAGATCCCGCCGATTCCCGCCGAGATCGCGGCGCTCATGCGCGAGGTCTCGACCGCGGGAAAGCTCGTCGAGTAGCCGGATCTTGTCACAAGTGCCGGGGCTGTCCTGTCTTAGCTGCCTACGCACTCGCTGCCCGCCAGGGCGAGCGCTTCGCCCGCCTGTTCGCCACCGGCCAGATCACCGTCCGGCTGACCCACGCGGTCAGCAGGCCGGCCGTACATCCCTTGGAGGAGACATGAGCACCCCGAACGGTGAGAACGAGTTCCTGTACGAGCTCCACGTCGAGGTCGAGGAGGAGCTGAGCATCGCCGAGGCCAGCCACCCGGAGGAGGAGATGGAGCGGCCGGTCACCGAGTGGCTGTACGACCCGACGGACGTCGAGCGCGAGGAGATCGGCCTGCGGGTGCTGCGCGACGCGATCGAAGTACTGGAGGACGGCTCGCGGCGGGGAGACGACGTTGCCTGAGCCGCGGATCGACACGCTCGCCAGCCTCCGCGAGCACCTGCAGTGGGCGATCGAGCTGGAGCACGCGACGCTGCCGCCGTACCTGACGGCGCTGTACTCCCTCGACTCCGAGCGCAACCCGGCGGCGGTGGAGGTGGTGAGCAGCGTCTTCGTGGAGGAGATGCTGCACCTGGCGCTGGCGGCGAACCTGCTCAACGCGGTCGGTGGACGGCCGCTCCTGGACACGCCGGGGATGCTCCCGCCGCATCCTCGGCGGTTGCCGCACAGCGAGTTGGAGGTGGCGCTGCTCCCGTTCGGGCCGCAGGCGCTGGAGATGTTCCTGCGCCTGGAGCAGCCCGCGCCGCCGAGCGCGCCGCCGGAGGACGACGGCTACGAGACGATCGGCCAGTTCTACGCGGCGATCGAGCAGGGGCTGCGCTACCTGTGCGAAACGCTCGGCGAGAAGGAGGTCTTCTGCGGCGACCCGGCCCGGCAGGTGGGTGGCGCCCACTTCCGGCACACCGGCGGCGGGCTGATCGAGGTCGTCGACCTGGCCTCGGCGCTCGCCGCGCTGGAAGAGATCGTCGAGCAGGGGGAGGGCACCGCCCGCAGCGAGGTCTGGGACGGCGACCAGGACGAGGTCGCCCACTACTACCGCTTCATGGAGCTGAAGCTCGGCCGCCGCTACCGGCGCGGGGACACCCCCGAGTCCGGGCCCACCGGCGAGAAGATCTCGGTGGATCTCACCGGGGTGTCCCCCGTGACGCCCAACCCCGCGAACCGCGTCGCGCAGGAGGAGTTCAACCACACCTACTGCGCGATCCTGCACCTGCTGGAGCTGGCCTTCAACGGCAGCCCGCGAATGCTGGCCGTCGCCACCGGCGAGATGTACGCGCTCAAGGCCCAAGCGCGGGAGCTGATGCGGCAGGGCGGCCCCACGTTCGAGTACGTCACGCCGGAGCTGCGCCGCTGGAGCACCGGTGACCAGCAGCGCGTCGTCGTGCTCCGCGACGGCCCGTACGTCGTGTACGGCCGCATCCCCCTGCGGCGCAAGCGGAAGATCGTCTCCGCCGAGCAGAAGAACGCGCTCACCTGGAAGACCGGCGAGCCGCTGGAGACCGAGGAGACCTACGCGCTGTGCCGCTGCGGCCATTCGAGCGCCAAGCCGTTCTGCGACGGGACTCACGCCGTGATCGGCTTCGACGGCAGCGAGGCCACGCCGATGCGGCCCTACCAGGAGCTGCAGCACGTGCACGACGGCGTCGGCATCTCCGCGCAGCGGGTGGGCGAGCTGTGCATCCACGCCGCCTTCTGCATCGGCAGGACCAGGCCCATCGCCAAGATGCTCGACGACACCGCCGACAGCGACGTGCGCTCGAACATCATGGGCCGCATCGATCACTGCCCCTCCGGCTCCTACAGCTACGCCCTCGAACGCGGCGGTGAGACGATCGAAGCCGACCTCCCGCGCGCCATCTCAGTGCTGGAGGAGGAGGACGGGCTGGCCAGCGCCCTGTGGGTGACCGGCGGCATACCCGTCACCCGGTCGGATGGCCGGCCTCTGGAGACCAGGAACCGGATGACGCTGTGCCGTTGCGGCCACTCCGGCAACAAACCGCTGTGCGACGGCACCCACCGCGAGATCGGCTTCCACGAGTGAACAACCAGAAAGGCAATCCCATGAACCAGCCCGTCATCCTCCTCGTCCACGGCGCCTTCGCCGAGTCGGCCAGCTGGAACCGCGTGATCCAGCGCCTGCACAGCAACCAGCTCACCGCGGTCGCCGTGGCCAACCCGCTGCGCGGCGTCGAGGAGGACGCCACCTACCTGTGCGATGTCATCGCCGGCATCGGCGCTCCCGTGGTCCTGGTCGGCCACTCCTACGGCGGCATGGTGATCAGCCAGGCCGCGGCGGGCAACCCGGCCGTACGCTCCCTGGTGTACGTCGCGGCCTTCGCCCCCGAGCCCGGCGAGAGCGCACTGCTGCTGTCGAGCAAGTTCGAGGGCAGCACGCTCGGGCAGGCGCTGCTGCCGTACCCGGTGGCCACGGGCGGCAACGAGTTCCGTATCGATCCCGCCAAGTTCCACCACCAGTTCTGCGCCGACCTCGACGCCGAGGAGGCCGGGCTGATGGCGGCGACCCAGCGGCCGGTGACCGAGCGGGCCCTCTCCGACGGCCTCGCCGTCGATCAGGCGCCCTGGCACACCATCCCGTCCTGGTTCGTGCACGGCGACCAGGACCTCAACATCCCGGCCGCCGCGCTGCGCTTCATGGCCGAGCGGGCGGGCTCACGCGGCACCCGCGAGGTCGCCGGCGCCTCGCACGCGGTCGCCGCCTCCCAGCCCGACGCCGTGACCGCGACCATCCTCGACGCCGCCGACCACGCGCGAGGCTGACGCGGCCCTGCCCAGGTCGGCGGGTGAATCGATATGGGGAACATGAACGCGGAATCCCTGGACCGGGCGGCGTCCGTCTTCGTCGGGCTGCGCCCTCGGCTGTTCGGCATCGCCTACCGGATGCTCGGCAGCGCCGCCGAAGCCGAGGACATCGTCCAGGAGGTGTGGCTGCGCTGGCAGGACACCGACCGCGAGACCATCGAGAACCCGCCGGCCTTCCTGGCGCTGGTCACCACCCGGCTGGCCATCAACCTGGCCCAGTCGGCGCGCGTGCGGCGCGAGTCCTACATCGGCCCCTGGCTGCCGGAACCCGTCGACACCAGCCTCGATCCCACCGTTGGCGCGGAACGCGGCGAAGCGCTGGAGCTGGCCTTCCTGCTGCTGATGGAGAGGCTCAACCCCACCGAGCGCGCCGCGTACGTCCTGCGCGAGGCCTTCGACTACCCCTACCCGCAGATCGCGGAGATCCTCCGGCTCACCCCGGTCAACGTCAGGCAGATCGTGAGCCGCGCCCGCAGGCGCCTGACCGCCGTACGGCACGAGCCCATCGACAGGCTCGAGCACCGGCGCCTGCTCGAGACCTTCCTCGACGCCGCCCAGACGGGAAACGTCGGAGCCTTGGAGGAGCTCTTCGCCGCCGACGTCGTCAGCTCCTCCGACGGCGACGGCATCAGGGGATCGTCGAAGTTCCCCGTGCTGGGCAGCGAGCGGGTGGCCAGGTTCGTGGCCGCGTTCGCGCCCAGGTTCTGGCCGGGCACCGCCATCACGTGGGTCGAGATGAACGGCCTGCCAGGCGTGCTCGTCAACCGGGACGGCAGCGGCGTCGCCCTGCTCGCCGTCGAGGCCTCCAGGGAGGGGATCCACCACCTGCTGTGGATACTCAACCCGACCAAGATCGAAGCCTTCGAGCGGTCTCGTAGCCGCTTTGTCACAACGTAACGGGCTGTCCGGTCTTACCTGCCAACACCGAAGGAGGCGGCAGACCATGACCGAGGCGGGCGCCGAGTCGCTGGCGGAGATGCTCGACGAACGGCAGCACCTGCTCGAGATCGCCCTGTGGATGTTCGGCTCGGACACCACGGCCGACCACATCGTCCAGGAGACCTATCGCCGCTGGTACGCCCTCGACCAGGAGGAACGCGCCGCCATCGCGGCGCCGCGCGCCTGGCTGACGCGGACAGCGGGAAGCATCTGCCTGGAGCTCCTCGCCGACCCCGCCCCCGACCACGTGCCCGGCGGCCCGGTGACCCCGGCCCAACCCGTGCCGGGTCCGACCTCGCACCAGGCCGGGTATGGCCAGGCGATGCTCGCCAGGCACGACCGGGTGGCTCGCAGGTTCGCCGCGGCCTGCCAGGCGGGCGACACCGAGGCGCTGCGGGAGGTCCTGGCCGCCGACGCGATCGTCGTCAGCGATGGCGGCGGCAAGGTACGCGTCGCCGTACGGCCGGCCTACGGCGTGGACGCGGTCGCACAGGTTGTCACGGCGCTGCTGATCGACCAGCCCGGAACCGATCTGGCCATCGGATCGGTGAACGGCAGGGCAGGGCTCGTGCTGCGGCGGGCGGGCAAGGCCGTGGCGGTGGTCAGCGTGAGCGTGGCCGGAGCCGAGGTCACGGCGGTGTGGATCGTCCTCAACCCCGACAAACTCCAGCGTTGGCACTGAAAGGCATACCGGTGAACGACCAGATCCTGTCCACGGACCACGACTACAGCGGGGCGGAGTTCAAGCCGCTCTACTCCACACGCGTCGCCGTGACCGGCGGCAGCTCCTCCCACGGGCGGGCCAGCGGCCAGGCCAGGTCCGCCGACGGCACCCTCTCTCTGGAGCTGCGGATGCCCGACGAGCTCGGCGGCGACAACCCGGGGCCGAACCCCGAGCAGCTCTTCGCCGCCGGATACGCCGCCTGCTTCCATGGCGCGCTCAGCCTGCTGGCCAGGCGGCACCTGCTCGACCCGGCCACGATCTCGGTGGAGGCCACCGTGGCCTTCGGCCGCGATCCCGCCGACGGCGGCTACCAGCTGCGCGCCGACCTCGTCGTGAACTGGCCGGGCGTGGAACCGGCGACGGCCGCCCCGCTGCTGGAGCAGGCGACCGCGCTGTGCCCGTACGCGAAGATGACCCGGCAGGGCATCCCCGCCGGCATCAGCCTCGCCTCCTGACCCTGCCTCACCCGGCCCGCCGTTCGCGGGCGGCGCGGATGCGGCGGCGCTCCTCGGAGGTGGCGCCGCCCCACATCCCGTCCGCCTCGCCGGTTTCGACGGCCCAGGTCAGGCACTGCACTCGCACCGGGCAGCCCTGGCAGATCCGCCGGGCGAGCGCGAGGTGCCAGGCGGGCAGGCCCTCCCAGGAGAACGGGAAGAAGAGCTCGGGGTCGCTGTCGAGGCAGGCCCCGCGGTCCGCCCAGCGCAGGGGCGTGATGGGTGCTGTGTTCATGGTCGCCACCTGGGTCTCGGATGCCAAAAGGACCGGCCCGCGCGGCGCGGGCCGGTCCTGTCTGCGTCAGCGGGTACGGCGGTCAGCTTCGAGGATGGCGTCGGTGACGGCGCCGGGGTGACTGACCGAGATCGCGTGCGAGGACTTCACCTCGACGACGTGAGCCTTGGCCCGCTTGGCCATCCACCGCTGGCCGTTGGGATCGATGGCCTTGTCCTGGGTGGTGATGATCGCCCAGCTGGGGATCTTCTTCCACGCCGGGGAGCCGGACGTGCCGGAGTAGGCGGCCACGCCGAAGGGCCGCTGCTCGGCGGCCATCCTGCGGGCCTGGGACAGCGGCAGGTCAGCCGCGAACACCTTGGGGAAGCTGGCCTGCTTGATGTACAGGTCGACGCCCTTGCCCGCGGTGTCGGTGTAGGGACGCTGGTCCAGCGTGGCCGGGCCGAGCAGGCTGCCCGGGTATTTCTTGGGGTCCAGCACGGTCTGCGTGCTCTCGCCCTTGTCCAGCAGGAACGCCGCCACGTACACCAGCGCCTTGACGTTGGAGGCCTGCCGGGCGGCGTTGGTGATCACGCTGCCGCCGTAGGAGTGGCCGACCAGGATCACCTCGCCGCGCACGTTCCTGACGACGCCGGCGATGTAGGCGGCGTCACCCGACAGGCTGCGCAGCGGGTTGGCGGGCGCGATCACCGGGTACCCGCGCCGCTGCAGCTGGGCGACGACCCCGTCCCAGCTGCCGGCGTCGGCGAAGGCGCCGTGGACGAGCACCACCGTGGGCAGGCGGCGCGCGGAGCTGTCGGCCATGGCCGGGGTGGTGGACACCGCGACGGCGGCCAGGCCGAGAGCGGCGGCGGTACCCCGCCAGGCGGTCGATCGACGAAGCATGAGAAACCCTTTCGACAAGGAAATCAGGGCCAACGGCCGATTTGCGTGCTCCACCGTTCCAGCCGCGATCGTCAGGGACATCGCACGAAGACTTGAGATCACCCTCCCGGCTTCGCACCTGGCGGCGGCGGGGGCTTCATGCCGAATGTCAAGCATCCATGCGATGTCGCCGGATCTCGCCCGGCGTTTGCTGGGGTCTCCGACTGACGCTGACTCTCGCTGGAGAAACGATGATGACCGTCTGCCAACGCCACCGGGACAAGGGCGAGTCGATGTTCGTCACCACTCGCCCCCGGTTGTTCGCCATCGCCTACCGCTTTCTCGGTGACGTGGGCGAGGCCGAGGACGTGGTGCAGGAGACCTGGCTCAGGTGGGAGCGCGCCGACCGCTCGATCGTCGTCAACCCGCCCGCGTTCCTCGCGATGATCACCACCAGGCTCGCCCTGAACGTCGCCCAGTCCGCCAGGAAGCGCCGCGAGACGTACGCGGGTCCCTGGCTGGTCGAGTGGGGCGACAGCAGCGCGGGGCTGGAGACGGCGGCCGAGCAGCACGAGGCCGTCGACCTGGCGGTCCGGCTGCTGCTGGAGAAGCTGACGCCCGCGGAACGCGCCGCCTACATCCTGCGCAAGGCCTTCGACTACCCCTACCGGCGCATCTCCGAGGTCCTGCACCTGGCCGAGGCCCACGCCCGCCAGCTCGTACGGCGCGCCCACGAACGCCTGTCCTCCGACCGCAGCCGGCCGGTGGACGCCACCACGCGCCGGCAGCTCGTGCAGGCCTTCCTCGACGCGGCGCGCACCGGCGACCTCGGCGACCTGGAAGGGCTGCTCGCCGCCGACATCCCGCTGAGGAAGACCGCATGAGCGCCGTCGACGCCGTACGGCAGGGCTACGGCACCCCGCAGGAACGACCGATCACCCACGCGGACGCCGACGAGCTGCGGGACGCCGCCGCGGTGCTCGAGGGCAGGGCGGGGACCACCATCACCCGCCGTTCGCCAGGAATCGCAGCAGCGTGCGGTTGAAGCGCAGGGGGTGAGTGGCCTGGCAGACGTGCGGCGCGCCCTGGATGACCTCCAGGGCGCCGCCCCCGACCAGCTCACCGGTGGCGGCCAGCGGGGCGATCTCGTCGTGCCCGCCGTGGATGACCAGCGCGGGCACGTCCATGGCGACCTCGCCGCGCAGGTCGCTGCGCGCCAGTGTGGCCAGCCCGGCTCCGAGCGCCCGCGGCGAGGCGGCCGCGGCCTGGGTGCGGTAGTGGTCGAGGTGCTGCTCGCTCAGCAGCACGTGCCCGTCGGCGCGGAACATCCGGGTGACGTACGCGTCGACCATGGCGAACCGGTCGGAGCTCAGCCGTGTCTCCAGCCGGTCGAACTCGGTGGCGCTCCACGGGCCCTGCGGGTTGTCGTAGGACCGGTAAAGGTACGGCAGCGCCGCCCCCGCCAGCACGACCCGGCCGATCCCGGCGGCGCCGTACCTGCTGAGGTAGCGGACGATCTCCGCGGCCCCCATGCCGACGCCCACCAGCGCGGGCTCCTCCAGGTCCAGCCGTTCCAGCACGGCGCGCAGGTCGTCGGCCAGGGTGTCGTAGTCATAGCCGTCCCATGGGCGGGAGGAGTCGCCGAAACCCCTGCGGTCGTAGGCGATCACCCGGTATCCGGTCTCCACCAGCGCGGGCAGTTGTGCCGCCCACATGTGCCTGGACAGGGGCCAGTCGTGCAGCAGGACGACGGGGCGGCCTTCGCCGTAGTCCTCGTAGCAGAGCTCGACCGGGTTGCGGCCGTCTTCGCCGATGGGCAGGTAGGCCATGAGGCCGTCTCTTCCTTTCCGATGGGTCGCGGTTCAGCCGTCGTGCTCGACGACCAGCCGGGTCAGCTCCACGCGCGAGTTGACGTCCAGCTTGGTGTAGGCATGCCGGAGATGGGTGTTGACGGTGTGCGGCGACAAGAACAGCCGCTCGGCTACCTGCCGGTTGGTGGCGCCCTGGGCGACCAGCCGGACCACCTGCAGCTCTGCGGCGGTCAGGCTGTCCCAGCCGCGGGTGGCGCCGGATTTGCGGCCGCGGCGGCGGATCCCGGCCTCGCGCAGGCGCTGCCGTACGCGGGCCGCGTCGCGCTGGGCGCCGGCCTGCTCGTACAGCTCCAGCGCGGTCTCCAGGTGGCTGACGGCCGCCCGCCGGTCCGTGGCCGCGAGCGCGCGGCCGGAGTCCTCAAGCGCCGAGGCCCGTACGATCGGCCGCGGGAAACCGGCGAACGTCTCGGCGGCCCGGGAGAGCAGCGTCGCGTCGCCGTCGAGCAGGCCGCGGGCGTGCTCGGCGACGGCGGTGAGGAAGGGGAAGTCCGGGTTGCGCCCGGCCCTGTCCTCGGCCACGCGTACCATGTCCGCGGCGGCCTTGCGCTCGCCGGCGCGCAGTGCGATGCGGACGAACACCACGTCGTCGGCCGAGTCCACCGGGGTGCTCGCGGCCGCGCCGCCCGGCACCGCCGCCCGCGCGTACGCCATGGCGCGGGCCGGGTCGTTCTCGCCGTCGGCCGCCAGCGCGAGCATCCAGGCGCCCGTCCTGGCCACCGACGGGGCCTCGTCGCCCGCCATCCTGCCGCCGTCGGCGACCAGGCGGGCGATGCCGGGCTGGTCGCCGGTGTACAGCGCGGCCCTGCCCAGGGCGTAGCCGGCGGTCAGGTCGGCGGCGTTGCCCGCCCCCTGGCTCTCCAACACGGCCTCGGCCTCGGCGCGGGCGTCGGCGAGCCGTCCCGCGTCGAGCAGGATGCGGGCGCGGTACATCGACCACAGGTTGACGATCGCCGACTGTCCGTGCTCGCGCGCCCTGCGCAGCCCGAGGTCGATCTCCTCCAACCCGCGCAGCGACTCGCCCGCAGAACTCCACAGGAAGCTCTGCCAGGAAGGCTCGGGGATCCACAGCGAGTGCACGATGCCCGCGTCGTCGGCCAGCCGTACGGCCTCGTCCTGGCGGTCGAAGGCGTGCCGCCAGTTCGTGCGGTGGGAGGCGAGGCTGGCCTCCACCGCGATCGCGGTGGCCTCGATGGCGCGGTTGCCGCAGGAGGCGGCGGCGCGCAGCGCGGGACCGACCACGCGGCCGGTCTCCACGGTGTCGCCGGCCACGATCAGCGCGAGGGCCTGGAGGGTGAGCAGCCGCGCCCTGGTCGTCGGCGACAGCCCGGGCAGGGCCAGCGCAAGGCGGCACTGCCTGACGGCCTCGGCGAAGGAGCGCTGGCTCGACACCCTGGCCAGGCTGAGCCGTACCTGTGCCTCGGCTTCCGGATCCAGCAGCCCGACCAGGGCGTCGTCGGCCACCGACTGCGCCTCCAGGTCGTGGCCGTTCAGCCAGAGCAGGATGATCCTCTCCGCGATCAGCGCCGGGCGGTCGGGGTGGCCGGCCGGGGTCAGCTCCAGGGCGCGGGCGCTCAGCGTGACCGCAGTGGCCGGTGCGGTGGGCGCCAGGTCGGTGGCGGCCCTGCGCAGCAGCGAGACGGCCTCGTGGTCGCCCGGCTGGGCGACCTTGGCCAGGTCGGTGGCCACCTCCATGACCGCCGCGCCGCGCCGCAGGCGCACGTCGACGGCCTGGCGGCGGACCAGGTTCTTGAACGCGGCGGGCACGCTGATCCTGACGGCCTCGCGGACCAGCTCGTTGCGGAGCGCGAGCCGCCCGCCGGTGTCGGTCAGCAGGTCGGCGCCCACCGCCTCCTGCAGCGGGCCCATCAGCTCGACGGGCGAGCACTTCAGCAGCTCGGCCAGGACCTCGACGTCGACGTCGCGGCCGAGCATGGCGGTGAAGCGGACACTGTCGCGGGCCAGCTGCGAGAGCTGGTCCAGCCGGTGCCTGACGGAGGAGCGGAAGCGCATGGGGATGCGCCCGGCGGCGCGCAGGTGCGCCATGCCGTTCCTGACGGTGACGGCGCCCTCCTCGCGGATCCCGTTCAGCAGCTCCACCAGGAGCAGCGGGCGACCGTCCGCCTTGCGGGCCAGTTCGAGCAGCGCGGGCTCGGCCACAGCCTGCAGGACGTCCTGGGCCAGGAGCGCCACGGCCTCCGTCGACAGCGGCCGCAGCACGATCCGCTCCACCTGCCAGGCGCGCGCCGGGCCGCCCTGGTACGGCTCGCGCCCGGCCAGCACCCACAGGATGGGCGCCCCGGACAGGCGGGCGGGCAGCGTGCGCAGCGCGCTGCGGGTGGCGGCGTCGCACCACTGCAGGTCGTCCATGACGATCACCAGGGGTGTCTCGGCCGCCGTCCGCGCCAGCTCGAGCTGCAGCTCCCGCAGCAGCCAGAACCGGTGGTCCTCCGCCTGGCTCAACGCCAGCAGCTGCGCCCGCGCCACCAGCGGCGCGGGGCCGGACAGCAGCGCGTCAAGCAGCGAGGCCAGCGGGAAGGCCGGCCCGTCGGGCACGCCCGCGCCCGCGTGGACGCGCAGCCCCGCGGCAGTGGCCAGGTCGGCGATCTCGGCCAGCAGCCGCGACTTGCCCGCGCCCGGCGCGCCCTCGATCAGTACGGCGCCGCCCTGCCCTCGCCGCAGGGCGTGCAGCCGGTCACGCATGATCAGCAGCTCGGATTCTCTGCCGCGCAGCGGCAGCACGGAGAACTGCAGGTCCTCGGAAAGCTCGGAGATGCCCGCTGTGGCTGTGCCGGTGCGGCTCATGCGCTCGTCCTTTCCGTGGAGGGCCAGCTTCCACATCTGTCAGTTCCGGAGGGGGCGCGTAGATCAATGGAAGCAAGTAGTTCAGTTTTGGACGAGGCAGAACGACAGGCAGAAGTAGCCGGTTCCGCCTCCCACCTGACGGAGGTGGTGAGGCTGCTGGAGGCGTCGGGAGACCCGCGGCGCGTCGCCGAGGCGGCCAAGGAACCCGGAGCAGCTGGCCGTACCATGAAAGATCGCACGATCGTGTGATGTGTCGCGTCGCCCCCGGATGGCACGGTGTCATCGCCCGCCTCCCGCCGGGGGAGGCCGACCTCGGGGTCACGTATGGCTGTCTGGTTCGTCACGGGCGCGGCGCGCGGCATCGGCCACGAGGTCGCCCGCGAGGCGCTCAGGCGCGGGCACCGGGTGGTCGCCACCGGCCGTGACCTGACGACTGTCGCGGACGCCTTCGCCGGGGCCATCGGCGAGGTGCTCCCGCTCGAGCTGGACCCCTCCCACCCGGAGCCGGCCGTCGAGCAGGCGATGCGCCGCTTCGGCCGGATCGACGTGCTCGTCCACGACGCGGCCAGGACCGCCCGCGTCCCGCTGCGGGAGACGACGGACGCGCAGGCACGCGCCCTCTTCGACGCCAACGTGGTCGGGATGCTCGCCGTGACCCGCGCGGTGCTGCCGGTGCTCACCGCGCAGCAGACCGGGCGGATCGTCGCGGTCGGGTCGGCGGCAGGCTTCTCCACCCCGGCGGGCTCTGGCCTGTACGGCGCGACGATGGCGGCCGTCGAGGCGCTGTGCGAGGCGCTACGCGCGGAGATGGACGACACCGGCGTCTGCGTGACCGTCGTCGAGCTCGGCCACTTCAGCAGGTTGCCTGCGGCCTTCGACCGCGGCACGCTCCCGCCAGGGGATCCGCGCAAGGCGGCCGCCGCGATCGTCGACCTGCTGGACGTCGACGACTCCCCGCTGCGGCTCCAGCTCGGCGCCGACGCCGTCGCCCGCGTCGAGGCCAAGCTCGAACGGGTGGCCCAGGAGCTCGACCAGTGGCGGCCGGTCTCGTTCAGCACCGGCGCCGATGAGTACCTTCCCGGGCAGAACGGCCACCGGCCAACGGAAGGCATGTGACACCTACGACGCCCATCGGAGGGCAGCTTGAATGCTCGCGAAACGGAGGCCGGCACCGCGTCGGAGTACGGCCGGTACCGGCTGCGCGGGCGGCAGTCGGAGGTAGCCGCCCTCCGGGTCCGCCTGGCCGCGCTGTCGCGCGGGCGGGGCGCGACCGTGCTCATCCAGGGCAGCCCGGGCATCGGCAAGACCCGCATGCTCGCCGAGGCACGCCACATGGCCGAGGAGGCGCGGCTCCGCGTCATCCACGGCGGGGGCGACCCTGACGCCCAGACCATCCCCTTCGGCGCGCTGCTGGGCGCGCTGCACTCCGGTGGGGAGCGGATCCTCCCCGCTCCTGCGACCTCCGCCGGGCGCTACTGGCTGCTGCAGGAACTCCAGGAGTACCTGGAACGCGCCGCGCTCGCCGCGCCGCTGGTGATCGCCATCGACGACCTCCAGTGGTGCGACGAGGGCACCCTGCTGGCCCTGCGTACCCTGCCGCAGCGCCTGTCCCCGCACCCCATCACCTGGATCCTGGCCGCCAGGACCGGGCCGCTCACCCCCAACGCGCGCGCCACGATCTCCGCGCTGAACCTGCCCGGCGGCCACCTGCTCACGCTGGCCCCGCTGGCGGGCAAGGCCGTCGCGGCGATGACCGGCGACCTGCTCGCGGCCACCCCCGACCCCGGCATCGTGGAGCTCGCGCAGCAGGCCGATGGCCGCCCGCTGCTGATCAACGAGCTGATCAACGGCGTGCTCGACGAGGGGGCGGTCACCGTCACCGACGGCGTCGCGCGGCTGACCCACCGGCGCCTGCCCCTGCGCTTCCACGCCTCCATCCAGCACCGCTTGGAGCAGGTCTCCCCGGCCGCCAGGAAGGCCGCGCAGATCGCCTCGGTCCTGGGCAGGACCGTCTCCCTCGACCAGCTCGCCGAGCTCACCGGCGAATCCGTCGTCACGCTGCTCGGACCGCTGGAGGAGCTGCTCCTGGCCGACCTGCTGGCCGAGACCGACGGCGCGCTGATGTTCAGCCACGACCTGATCCGTGAGGCGATCCGGGCGGCGCTGCCCGCGACGCTCCGCAAGGCGCTCCGCCGCCAGGCCGTGGACCTGCGGCTGGCCCAGGGGATGCCGGTCGTGCGGATCGCCGCCGATCTCGCGGAGACCGCCGAGCCCGGCGACGGCGCCGCCGTAGGGCTGCTCCGCCAGGCCGCCCGCGACCTGGCGATCGTCACGCCGTCGGCCGCCGTGGAGATGAGCCGCCGCGCGATCGAGCTGTCGGCCCTCGACCCGGTGCGCCAGGCGGGCCTCATCGCCGAGTCGCTGCCGCTCTTCACCAGGACGGGCCGCGCGGGCGAGGCCCTGGCACTGGCCGAGACCGCGCTGCGCCGGCCGCTGCCCGTCGACGTCGAGGCGGGCATCCGGCTGGGCCTGGCGCTCGTGGCCGGCCAGCAGTCCTTCACCGAAGCCGTACGGCACAGCCGCGCCGGAATCGCGCTGCCCGGGTTGCCGCCTCGCACCCGGGCCCCGCTGATGTCCCTGCTCGCCTTCAACCTCGCGCTCATCGATGCCGAGGAGATCGCCGAGGCCGAAGGCCTGCTCCCCGACGCGCTCGCCACCGCCGACCAGGTCGCCGATCTGGCCTCGCGCGCCACGCTGCTGGGCGTGAGCTCGATCGTGGCCGAGCACAGGCTCGACGTCCACCGCGCGCTCGACCTGGCCGGCCAGGCGGTCGCCGCCTCGAGCGACGCCCGCTACGCCGATGTGCTGTGGCTGCCGGGCGTCTGGAGGTCCCTCCTGCTCAGCTTGCTGGGGCGGGTGGAGGAGGCGCTGGCCCAGGCCGACGACGGCGTGCGCAGGGCCAGGCACCATGGCCAGGCCGACCAGCTGCGGCTGTGGTGCATGGCGCGCTGCCGCATCTACCTGGACGCGGGCAGGCTCGGCGACGCCAGGGCCGAGGCGGAGGCGGTCCTGGCCATGTCCGACGAACTCGGGCCCGGCAACTTCGATGACATCACGGCCCGCTACGTCCTCGGCCGTGTCGCCCTGCACACCGGCGACCCTGCCGAGCTCGCGCGCGGCGAGGAGTTCGCCGCGTCCATCATGCGGGTCGAGGCCGGGCAGATCCGGCGGGCGGGCGCCTGGCTCGCCGCCCAGGCCGCCGCGGAGGGCGGCGACCAGGCGCGGGCCATGGAGCTGACAACCGAGGCCGTCGGATCCTACCACCGGCCCGCCTCCGCGCTGTCCTGTCCGGCGGACCCGGCCGACGAGGTCGCCCTCGTCCGCCTGGCGCTGCGGGCGGGGGATCGCGACCGGGCGGTCCTGGTCACCGAGTTCGCCGAGACCCGCCACCGCCTCAACGCCGACATCCCCGTCTTCGCGGCCACCGCGCTGCACGCCCGCGCCCTCGTGGACGGCGACGACGTCCTGCTCGACCGCGCCGTCGAGCTGTACGGGGACATCCCGCGGCCGCTCGTGCTCGCGGCGGCGCTGGAGGACACCGGCACGGTCGGCCACCTGGACACCGCCCTGCGGCTCTACGAGCAGGCCGAGGCCGAGCACGACGCCACCCGCGTCCGCGACCGCCTCAAGGGCCTGGGCGAGCGCCGCTCGCGTGCGGTGTCCGGCAGGCCGACCGCGGGCTGGGACAGCCTGACCGCCTCCGAGCTGCAGATCGTCAGGCTCGTCGCGGGCGGCGCCACCAACAAGCAGGTCGCCGATCGGCTCTACCTGTCGCCGCACACGGTCAGCACGCACCTCTGGCACGCCTTCACCAAGCTCGGGATCAGCTCGCGCGTCGAGCTCACCAGGCTCGTCCTCGAACACGAGGCCGCCTGTCACAAGTAAGGGGGGCTGCCCTGTCTTAGCTGTCGACGGGGCGCACACGAGCGCCCCCGAAGGCAGAAGGGGGCCGACAGTGAAAATCGTAGTGATCGGCGGGACCGGGCTCATCGGGTCGAAGCTGGTGAAGAAGCTGGGCGAGCACGGCCACGAGGCCGTGGCCGCGTCGCCGAACACCGGCGTCAACACGCTGACCGGCGAGGGCCTGGCCGAGGTGCTGAAGGGCGCCCAAGTCGTGATCGACGTGTCGAACTCGCCCTCCTTCGAGCGCGAGGCCGTCATGAAGTTCTTCCAGACCGCCACCGGCAACCTGCTGGCGGCCGAGGCGGCCGCGGGCGTGGGCCACCACGTGGCGGTGTCGATCGTGGGGACCGAGCGGATGCCGGAGAACGGCTACTTCGCGGCGAAGATCGCTCAGGAGAAGTTGATCGAGAAGTCGGGCATCCCGTTCTCGCTGGTGCACTCGACCCAGTTCTTCGAGTTCGCCCGCGGCATCGCCGACGAGGCCACCGTCGACGGCAAGGTGCACATCGCGCCGGTGCTGTTCCAGCCGATCGCGGGTGACGACGTGGCCCAGGCGGTCGGCAGGACCGCGGTGGGGGCGCCGCTGAACGGCCGGATCGAGATCGCGGGACCGACACAGTACAAGATGGACGAGTTCTTCCGCAGGGCGCTGGCCGCCTGGGGCGACTCCCGCAGGGTCGTCACCGACCCGCTGGCGCGCTACTTCGGCAGCGTGCTGGGCGAGCGCTCGCTGGTGCCGGGTGATGGTGCGCAGTTGGGCACCATCACCTATCGCGACTGGCTCGACCAGTCCACCGCGAAGTAGGGGCCGCGCCATGGACAAGCCGCGATCGAACGCGTGGCAGACCGCGCTGACCGTGCTGCAGGAGGCGCAGCCCCCGTTCATCCCCGAGGGCGCGCACGCGATGACGGTGGTGATCGAGTACCCGCCCGGAGACCCGGGCGCGCCTCCGCACCGCCACCCCGGTCCCGCCTTCGGCGTCGTGCTCGAGGGCGAGATGCTGATGGAGCTGGAAGGAGAGCCCGAGCGGGTGATCCGTGCCGGCGAGGCGTTCTGGGAGCCGGGTGGAGACGTCATCCACTACCAGGACGGTAACAACCGCGACGACGTCCCGGTACGGTTCACGGTCACCATGCTGTGCGAGCCGGGCAAACCGATGTTCACGCTGGTGGAAGAGGCCGAGCTGGCCCAGCGCAAGGACCGCCGCGCGCCGCGCCCGTCCTGAACCCGGCGAAGTACCCGCAGCGTGACGGCACCGGCTGCCGTCATCGCTGCCTGATCCCAGGATCGAACCAGGCTGCCGGCCCAAGCCTGCCGAGCCGGGCAGTGCCGTACGAGCGGCGCAGGATCTGTTCGACACCACCTACAGCACCCTGCTGAACCTGCTGGAGCAGGCCTTCAACGGCGACCCGAAGCGGCTCACGGACGCCACCCGCACCATGTTCACGCTCAGGGCCCAGGCGCAGGCCCTGATGGCGCTGTCCGGCGGCGCCGGTCCCACCTTCGCCTACGTGCCGCGCGAAGCACGTAGCTGACCCATAGCGAAAGAAGGCACATCATGAACAAGCACATCCTCGAGCCCGCCGCCTGGGAGCTGGCGCAGGCCACCTCGAAGCCGCCGTTCCTGTACGAGCTCGGCCCCGAGGGCGCCCGCAAGGTGCTCGACGACCTGCAGGCCGCCCCGATCGCCAAGCCGGACGTGGACGACAAGTGGATCGTCGTCCCCGCCGCGGTCGGCAACGTGCGGGTGCGGATCGTCAAGCCGGTCGGCTCGACGGGCACGCTCCCCGTCGTCCTGTACGTGCACGGCGGCGGCTGGGTCATCGGCAACGCGGGCACCCACGACCGGCTCGTGCGCGAGCTCGCTGTCGGTGCGGGCGCGGCCGTCGTCTTCGTCGAGTACGACCGCTCGCCCGAGGCCCGCTACCCGGTGGCCCTCGAGCAGGCTTACGCCACCGCCCACTGGATCGCCAAGTTCGGCGCCGAGGAAGGGCTGGACCCCTCCCGGCTGGCCGTCGCGGGCGACTCGGTCGGCGGCAACATGACCGCGGCGCTGACCATCCTGGCCAAGCAGCGCGGCGACGTCAGGTTCGTGCACCAGTCGCTGTACTACCCGGTCACCGACGCCGGCCAGGACACCGACAGCTACCGCGAGTTCTCCGACGGGCCGTACCTTACGGCCAAGGCGATGGCCTGGTTCTGGGACGCCTACACCACCGACCCCGCCCAGCGCGCCGAGATCACCGCCTCGCCGCTGCGCGCCTCCCTGGCCGACCTCGAGGGCCTGCCGCCCGCGTTCGTCATCGTCGACGAGAACGACGTGCTGCGTGACGAGGGCGAGGCCTACGCCCGCAAGCTGATCGCGGCCGGGGTGCCCACCTCCAGCGTGCGCTACAACGGCACGCTGCACGACTTCATGATGCTCAACCCCGTCCGCGCCACCGGGGCCACCAGCGCCGCCATGGCCCAGGCCATCGACGTCCTCAAGACCGCCTTGCGGTGAGAATCGGCGCCGGTGTCGTCGACTACGCGCTGATCTTCGTCTACTTCGCGGTGGTCCTGCTCGTCGTCCTCGGCTTCCGGCTGCCTCAATCGACGCTGCCCCGCGACTCCGCGGCTCTGAGCGACGGGTTTCAGGTGGGTGGGGTCCAGGCCAGGAGGTCGTCCAGCGGGCCGGTCAGGAGGTGCGGGGCAAATTGCCAGGTCAGCGCTACGCCGAGATCGCGCAGCCGTACGGCCAGCGGGTTGCGCAGCCGTACGACGCGGCAGATCGCGGCGGACTGGGCCACCACCTTGGCGGTGCGTGCCAACCGGGCGGCGGTGTAGGAGGCCAGGCCATGCTCTTCGCCTGCGACATGGGCCAGCACGACGGCGTCCTCGATCGCCTGGCAGGCGCCCTGGCCCATGTTGGGCGTCATGGCGTGGGCCGCGTCGCCGAGCACCGCGATTCTGCCCCGGTGCATGGCGGGAAGCGGGGTAGGCAGGTAGTAGACGTCGTTCCTGATGATGTTCGCCGGCGGAGTGGCGGCCACGAGGGCGGGGATGGGCGCGTGCCAGTCGCCGAACAGGCGCAGCAGTTCCGCCCGCTGGTCGCCCCCGCCGCCGCCGGCAGGAACGGCGTCGGTGCCGTAGCAGTAGGCCAGCCCGTCGGCGAGCGCCATGTAGCCGAACACCTTGCCGTCGCCCCATGTCTCGAAGGTCTGGCCCGGCACGCCGTGGCCGGGGACGAGCATCCGCCAGGCGGTGATGCCGGCGTAGCGGGGTCCCGGGTGACTGGGGAACAGGGCTGCCCGGATGGGGGAGTGGATCCCGTCGGCGGCCACCACCAGATCGGCTGTCACCTCGTCCTGTTCCTCCTGGCCGGTCCGGAAGGTCACGCGGCCGGTGTCGGGATCGGCGCCGGTGACCGTGGTGTTCAGCCGGATCGTGCCCGGCTTGAGGCGTGCCGCCAGCGCCTCCACCAGGTCGGCGCGGCGTAGGAGCACCACCGGGTCGCCGTGCCCGGCGGCGGCCTCCTCGGTCATCCGCACCAACCAGCGTCCGCTGGCGGCGCGCCGTACACCTCCGACACCGCGGATCGCCGACAGCGCCCGTACCTGATCGCCGACGCCGAGCACATTCAGTGCCTTGAGCGCGTTGGCGAAGACGGACAGTCCCGAGCCCACAGGTTCGATGGACGGCGCGCGCTCGAACGACGTCACGTCCCATCCTCGCTGCTGGAGCGCCACCGCAGCCGCCAGCCCGCCGATCCCCGCCCCGATCACCACAGCGTGCGCCATGACCTCTCCTTACTACGAACGTAGTTAGATCTACTATGATCGTAGTATCACAACGAAAGGGGCGCCATGAAATCGCAACGTGCCGAACTGGTCGCCGATACGGCCATCACCGTGCTGGCCGAGCGTGGCGTCCACGGCCTGACCCACCGCACCGTGGACGAGACTGCCGGACTCGCTCCAGGCTCCGCCTCCAACGTGGCCCGCACCCGACTGGCGTTGCTGGAGCTGGCCCTGGAACGGCTCGCCGAACTCGACACGGTGGCGTTCGGGTTCGGCGCGGAGCCTGTGGTGCCGGAGGGGATAGCCACAGCGGCGGTGCTCGACATGTTCGCCGCGATGACCGCCAGGACGCTTCGCGTCCGGCTCACGTCCGAGCGTCGCCAGAGCATCGCCCGCCTTGAGCTGGCGATGGAGGCCACTCGGCACCCGGGCCTGCGCGAGCTTTACGACGCGGTGGGCCGCCGGCTCCGCGATCCGGTGGTGGCGATGTTCACGGCGCTCGGCTCACCGGATCCGGCACGGCACGGCCAGCAGGCGGTGGCGTTCCTGGAAGGTGTGATGTTCGACGCCCTGGCCGGGGCTGGGACCGAGCCGGCCGAGGAGGGCATCCGGCTGGGAGTCCGGGAACTGTTCAGGGGCATGCTGGGCCAGTAGACCGGGGCTGCTGCTGCCGCTGATGGTGCAGGATGTGGCCTATCATCCCCAAGTGTATTTTGAGCTGCTGGGACCGGTACGTTGCCTGCGAGGCGAGGAGGAACTCGACCTGGGCTCCCCTCAGCAACGCCTGACCCTGGCCGCCCTGCTCCTGGCCGGAGGCCGCGTGGTCGGCCTGGAGCAGCTGATCGACATTGTGTGGGCCGACGAGCCGCCCAAGTCCGCGGTGAACGTCGTGCGGCAGTATCTCTCCCGGCTGCGCGCGATCCTGGGCACCGAGATGATCGAGTCGGTTGCGGGCGGATACAGATGCACCGGCACCACCGATGTGGCGGACTTCCACCGGTTGCTGAGCGAGGCCGCGCAGGCGCCGGTGGCCGAGGCCCACACGCTGCTGCATCGGGCGCTGGAGTGCTGGCGCGGCGAGCCGCTCGCAGGTCTGCCCGGCGCCTGGGCGCAGGGACAGCGCGTACGGCTGGCCGAGACGCGCCTGGTCGCCCTGGAGTCCAGGGCCGATGCCGACCTGGAACTGGGCCGGCACGCCGAGGTGATCGCCGAGCTGAGCACGCTGCACGCCGCGCACCCGATGCGCGAGCGGCTGTCCGGCCAGCTCATGCTGGCACTCAAACGGGCCGGACGGCCGGCCGAGGCCATCGCCGTCTACACCGACACCCGCCTGCTGCTGGCCGAGGAGTTCGGTGTGGACCCGTCCGCCGAACTGGCCGCGGTCTACCAGCAGATCATCGCCGATCGGCCGATCATCGCCGCGGGAGCCGCCGGGCCTCGCCCGGCGCAGTTGCCGGCGGGTGTTCCCGACTTCACGGGCAAGCGCGATGTCGTCCGGGATCTGGTGGAACGGCTGCAGGTGGGCACGGGCACGATGCCGGTCGTAGGGGTGTCGGGCCCAGGCGGGATCGGCAAGAGCACGTTGGCGATCCACGTGGCGCATGCCGTACGCAAGAACTTCCCTGACGGTCAGCTGTATGCCAACCTCCGCAGCGGGGACCTCGCCCCGCAGGAGGTGCTGGCCGGTTTCCTGAGGGCGCTCGGCTGCGCCGATCGTCAGATTCCGCCTGCCCTGCCGGAGCGGGCGGCGCTGTTGCGGTCCCTGCTCGCCGACAAGCGGGTGCTGGTCGTGCTCGACGACGTCGCCGACTCCGGCCAGGTCGAGCCGCTGCTACCGGGCTCGGCGACCTGCGCCGTGATCATCACCAGCCGCGTGCGACCGGCAGGCATTGCCGGTGCCCAGCTGACGATCCTTGACCTGCTGCCGGCCGATGAGGGACTACAGCTGCTCGAACGCGTCACCGGCCCGGCGCGGGTGATGGCCGAGCCGCGGGCCGCGGCCGACCTGGTTCAGGCGTGTGGCGGATTGCCGCTGGCGGTGCGGATCGTGGCTTCCCGGCTGGCTGCCCGGCCGAGCATGCGGCTGGAATCTCTGGCGGTACGGCTGGCCGACGCGCAACGCCGCATCAACGAGCTCAAGGCCGGGCAGGAGACGGTGGCCTCCTGTTTCGCGCTCGGCTACGAGCCGCTGCCCCCGGAGCAGGCCAGGGCGTTCCGGCTGCTGGCGCTGGCCGAGGGGCCGGACCTGCCGGTCGAAGCGGCGGCCGCGGTGCTCGGCGTCGCCCTTGTCGAGGCCGAGGAGGTGTGCGAAGCCCTGGTGGATGTGAGCCTGCTGGAGACCAGCGCGCCGGGCCGCTACCGCTATCACGACCTGCTGCGCCTGTACGGCAGGAGCCTTGCCGCCGACGACGAGCAAGCGGCCGCGTCGCAGCGGCTCTTCGAGCACTACATGGCCGGCATTCGCGGCGTGTGCCGGGTGGTGCTGCCGGGCTTCGTGCACCCCACCGGGGCGGGTCGCCCTGAGCTGAGCTTCTCCGGAGCGCCGTCGGCCCGCGCCTGGATGCGGGCCGAGCAGGCCAACGTGGCCGCCACGATCGCGGGCTCCGGCCGCGAGGGTCTGCTGGGCGAGGTTCCCCTGCTCGCCGAGGTGACCGGGTTCGCCGAGGTCGAGGACGTCATCTTCCTGCCCGCGGTGCTGCTCGCGATGGGCCTGGGCGCGCAGCGCATGGCGGCGACGGACGAGGCGATCGCCCTGTTGTCCGAGGCGCTCGCACAGGTCGACGCCCATGTGCATCCCAAGATGAGCGCGATGATCCACGCCCTGCTCGCCATGGCGCTGGCCGATGACGGCTCCATCACCGACGCCCGGCGCCACGTCGAGCAGGGACTGAAGTTCGGCAGGCTGGCGGGCGACCCGCACAGCCTCGGAGTCAACCAGATGGCGCAGGGGATCGTGTGCTTCCGCGCGGGCGAGCTGGACCAGGCAGCCGAGCACCTGCTGGCCAGCGCCGAGACCTATCGCCTGGGCGGCCTGCCGCTGCGCGTCGCCTGGCCCGCGAACCGGCTGATGCTCGTCTACCTGGCGGCCGGCCGGCCCAAGGACGCCGTGGCCGTCGGCGAGGAGGCGGTACCCCTGGCCGAAGCCATGCACGACCCCCTGCTGGCCGGGATCATGCTGGCCCGGCTGGGCCAGGCATGGGAGGAACTCGGCGACACCCAGCAGGCGCGGCGCCGCCGTACCGAAGCAGCCACCGTCCTGCTGCCCTACCAGCTCATGGACTGACCCCGGCGCGCCCGCCCTACGGCGTGTTTCCCTGCTCGGCCGCGTTCCACAGGACGGATATCGGCGTGCCCTCCGGTGTCGATCGGTTCTCGAATTCGTCGAGGAGGGCGTCGATCCGCTGGTCGAGTTCCGTGCGGGCCTCGGCGTCGAGGTGCAGGATCGCGCGTCGGGTGTGCTGGTTGGGGGGCGGGCCGTTCTCGACGAGTTCAGCGCGGTGGGCATCGACGATGGCCAGGTCGATCTGACCGGTCAGTTGGTCCGCATCTGTACCGAGGTCGAGACGCCAGGTTGCACCGGTGGCGCGGTAGGGGCGTTCCCATGCTCCATGGTCGCCCTGACGGGGTGGCTCGACGATGAGGAAGCCGGCGTCGGTGAGGGCTCGCACTCGGCGCAGCAGTGTGGCCGGCGAGACGCCGAGCCGCTGTGCGAGCTGCTGGTTTGTCTGTGATTTCTCCAGGCAGAGGCGCAGAATGCGCCAGCTCAGCGGGTGTGTCAGAGCGCGCAGGTCTTGCGGGGTCGCCCGCCGGCGCGGTTCCGGTTCGGCCATCGACAGCGTTGGTTCAGCCATTGACAGCAGTATAACCGATGTTCATTATTGGCATCGATTTCACTTTGTGGAAGCAATCGCAAAGGGCGGTGGCATGTCGATCGAGGACATCAAGGACTACGTGGCGCGTAACCGGGTGCGGCACGAACAGGAGCTGGCCGACTGGATCGGGGTGCCGAGCGTCAGTGCCACCGGGGAGGGCATGCCGGAGGCAGCCGAGCACGCCAAGGGATTGCTGGCCGCAAGCGGCCTGGCGCCGCGGATCGTCGAGACGGGCGGGTGGCCGCTGGTGGTCGGTCACGCGCCGGGTCCCGAGGGCAGCCCGCACGTGGTGATCTACGGGCACTACGACGTGCAGCCCGCTGGTCCGCTCGAGCAGTGGGACAGCCCGCCGTTCGAGGCCGCGATCCGTGATGGCCGGATGTATGGGCGCGGCACAGGCGACAACAAGGGGCAGCATTTCGCACAGCTGCTCGCCGTGCGCGCGCTGCGCGCGAGCAAGGAGGGGCTGCCCTGCTCGGTGACGGTCCTCCTCGACGGTGAGGAGGAAATCGGCAGTCCGCACCTCGCGGCCACGCTCGCAGGGATGCGCACGGACCTCGACGCGGACGTCGCGGTGTGGAGCGACGGGCCGGTTCACGACAGCTACGAGCCGACGGTATTGCTCGGCGTACGCGGTGCGGTGAGTTTCGAGATCACGGTCCGGGGCGCGGATACCGCGTTGCATTCGGGGAACTGGGGCAACGTCGCGGCCAACCCGGCGTGGGAGCTGGTGTGGCTGCTGTCAACGATGCGGGCACCCGATGGCCGCATCCTCGTCGAGGGCTACGACGCCGGCACCACCGGGTTGACCACGGCCGAGCGTGCGGCACTCGACGCGCTGCCCGTGGCCCCGCAGGAACTGCTCGCCGGGATCGGGCTCGACCGCATGGACCCGTACGGCGATGCCGGGGTCAACGAGCGGTTGGCGTTGCCCACCTTCAGCATCAACTCGCTCACGTGCCTGGACAATCAGGAGCACCGGTCGGTGATCCCGTCGGTCGCTGTCGCCCGTTGCGACATGCGGCTCGCCACCGGCCAACGGGCCGCCACGGTCGTCGATGCGGTGCGCAAGCACGTGGCCGCCCGGCTTCCGCACGCCGAGGTCGTCTTCAAGGCCATGATGGAGCCCTCGCGTACCTTGCCGGACGCGCCCTATGCGCAGGCGGTGCTCGACGGGGTGAACGCCACGGCGGACAAGCCGGCGCTGTTCGCGCCCGCGATGGGAGGCAGCCTGCCGATCGCGGGCATCACCGACGGGCTCGGACTACCCTGCTATGGCATTCCGCTGGCCAACGTCGACGAGCGCAACCACGCTCCCAACGAGAACTTCGAACTCGCCCGATTCCATGACGGCATCGTGACCGCGGCCGCGGTCCTGCGCAGCATCGGTGGTGCAATATGACCAGCAAGTGGCGGCCCGTGGCCGCAGCATCAGTCGGGAACGCGCTGGAATGGCTCAGCTTCACTGCGTACACCCTGGCTGCCAGCACCATCGCGAAGCAATTCTTTCCCAGCCAGGATGAGAAGAGCTCGCTGCTCCTGGCATTCGGCACCGTCGCACTGGCCTATGTCGTCCGCCCGGTCGGCGCGCTCGTGCTCGGCGCCTACGCCGACCGCGCGGGCCGGATGCCCGCGCTGATGGCCTCCATCCGCATCATGGTGCTCGCCACGGTGGTTATCACGTTCCTGCCCAGCTACAACACGATCGGTATCGCCGCACCGATCGGCATGGTGCTCGCGATGCTGCTGCAAGGCTTCTCCGCGGGCGGAGAGTTCGGCAGCGCCACCGGCTATCTCGTCGAGCAGAACGCCAACCGGCGCGGCTTCATGGCCAGCTGGCAGGGCGCCAGCCAGGCCTTCGCCACAGTTCTGGCCACCCTGCTGCTCGCGATCACCAGCGGCACCCTGACTGGCGCGCAGTTCGAGGCGTGGGGCTGGCGAGTTCCCTTCGCGTTCGGTCTGCTGCTCGGCCCTGTCGGCTATTACATCCGCAAGAACCTCAGTGAGACACCGGAGTTCAGCCAGGCGCGCCGCACTGACCAGCTGAAGCAGCCCGTCGCACAGACACTGCGCTCACACAAGGCCAGGATGGCGCTCTGCATCGGGATCCTCGCAGTGTCCACTGCCTACTCCTATCTGATCACCTACATGCCGACGTACGCCATCCGGCAATACGGTCTGCCCGCGTCGACCAGCTTCACCACTGTCATCATCACCGGCTCCGTCATGGTGCTGATCGCTCCGCTCGCCGGCCACGTCTCCGACATCATCGGCCGCACCAAGATGCTCACCATCGCGGCGGCGGGCATCGCCGTCTCCGGCATCCCGCTGTTCCTGCTCTTCCGAGCCGCGCCGAGTTTTGCCACGATGGCCATCGTCATGACGCTGATGGGGCTGATCAAGCCCTGGTACACCGGCCCCCTCGCCGCCCGCATGGCCGAACTCTTCCCGACCACGGCCCGGGGAACCGGCCTGTCCATCAGCTACAACGTGGGCGCCATCATCTTCGGCGGCCTCACACCGGTCGCCGTCACCTGGTTGCTCGCAACCCTCGACACGCCCCTCGCACCCGCGTTCTGGCTCGTCGCGCTCGCCGCGCTCTCGTTCGTCGCCGTGCTGGCCAGTAACCGCTATGTCCACACGACAAGCCAGATCGATCCGACAAGCCAGCACGAAAAGGTGTGAAGGCACCTCTGGTCCGCAGGTCGTCCGGAGGCGCTTCCGGCTTACCGAAACGCCTGCGACGCCGACCGTGCTCGGTGACCCCCGGCCGGGTGTTCCGGCGGGGGTCACTCGGCAGCATCAGCGCAGCCGAGCCTCATGCTGAGCAAGACCTCGCGACGCCTGTCCGGAGCGTCGCGATTGCGGGTGTCGAGATCGCGCGCCGCGCCGCACCCGTTACCCGCACCGATCGACGATCCGACCGCATCGCCGGCCTCTACGTGCGACCAGGCGTCGTCGGAGGTCATGTCCGTGAGAGGTCCTGGTCCGGAGCGGGCCGGAACCCTGAGCACAGGACGCGCAGCCACACGATCCTGTCGTCGGCGATCGCGTAGTAGGCCTGCTGCTCGACCAGGTAGCGGGTGGACCCTGTGCGGACCTGCAAGCGATAGGCCAGGTGTTCGCGGTCGCCCATGGAGTCGGTGGCGACGTGGAGGAGCCGTTCGATGTGGTCGTCGGGTTCGAACCAGCGCCCGAGAATGATCTGATCGACGACCTCGTCGGCGCGGCCGGAGTCCCAATGGGTTCCGGGGGTGAGAGCCTTGAAATCGACCGAATCGCCGAGCAGGGCTCGCAGCGCGTCACGGTCCTTGGCGGCCAGGGCTTGGGCGAACTTCTCGCCGAGTGCGTGCCCTGTCACCGGCCGTTCTCCTCTGCCTGGAAGGTCACGGGGCGGCCGTGTTCCTTCCAGACCTTGAGGCCGCCGTCGAGGTGAGCGACGTCGGTGTAGCCGAGATCCTGCAACGACAGGGCGGCCAGTGCGGAACGGCCGCCGGACGCGCAGTACAGGATGGTCGTGGCGGCGGGATCGAACTCGGGCCGGTGGTAGGGGCTGGCCGGGTCGGCCCAGAACTCCAGCATGCCGCGCGGGGCGTGGACAGAGCCCGGGACGCTGCCGTCGCGCTCGACCTCGCCGGGTTCCCGCAGATCGATCAGGGTCACCGTGCCGGACTCCAGGGCCTGGGCCACCTCGGTGACCGACAGGTTCCGAACCTGCGCTCGAGCATGGGCGACCATATCGGTGACGGAGTTCCCCATAAGACGTCCTTTCTGTGCGACTCCCGACATCACACAACAACCTCCAAGCGAGCACATCCGTGCTCAGTACGGAACTTTTCTGGGGGTGAACAGGGCATGGTGGACGCTGTGATACCAGCGGCATTGCGAGAGGCAGGGGTCACAAAGCGGGAGGCGGAGGTCTTCTGGCTGGTCGGCGAGCGCCTGGCGAACCTGGAGATCGCCGACCGGCTCGGGCTGTCGGAGCGGACCGTGGAAAGCCACGTGTCGTCCCTGCTGCGCAAGCTCCACCGTCCGACCAGGAGGGACCTGATCGAAGTCGCGGCGCGGCTCCGGAACCGAGTTCACGCTCTGCCCAGGCCGCTGTCGTCGTTCGTCGGCAGGGAGCGCGAGCTCCGCGACCTCGGCAGTCTGGTCGTCGATGCACGTCTGGTGACCCTGACGGGGCCCGCGGGCGTCGGCAAGACGCGCCTCGCTCTGCGATTGGCCCACGAGGCCGCCGGGTTGCCGCCCGCGGTGCTGGTCGATCTCGCCTCGGTCCCGCCCGGCGGGCCCATCGACCGCGCGTTCGCCGACGCCCTCGGCACCGGCTCTGACGGTAGGGCCTTGGGCCCGCAGATCATCGCCGCGGTCCGAGCGCGTGCGTGCTGGCTGCTGGTCGACAATTGCGAGCACGTCACCGACGCCGTCGCTGTCCTGCTGGCCCACCTGCTACCGGCGGCACAGGGCCTGCGCGTGCTGGCGACCAGCCACGGGCCGCTGGGCGTGGACGGCGAGGTCGTCTATCACCTTCCCCCGCTGCCGGTTCCCGATGCGGCAGCCGAGCCCGGCGAGATCCTGGACTGCGCTGCCGTACAGCTGTTCACCGACCGCGCCGACGCCGTGGCTCCCGGCCTCACCATCACATCAGCCGATGCGGCAGCGATCGCGATGATCTGCCGTCGCCTGGACGGATTACCGCTGGCCATCGAACTGGCCGCGGCCCGCACCCGGTTCGCCTCGCCCGCCGAACTGCTGCGTCTCCTCGACAACCGCTTCACGCTACTCACCGACGCGCCGCGTCCTCATCGCCACCGCACCCTCGAGCAGGCCCTGCGATGGAGCTACGACCTCCTGGACGACGACGAGCGCCTCCTGCTGGACCGCTGCTCGGTCTTCCCCAGCGAGTTCGACTACGACACCGCGCTCCGTGTGGTGGCGACACCGCCGCTCACCGACCTCACCCGGGTCTTCCCCCGGCTGCTGGACCGCTCGATGATCTCCACCCGCCGCCAAGGCGGGACCACGCGGTACCGGCTGCTCGACAGCATCCGCCAGTTCGCCCACCACCGGCTGGCCGAACGGCAAGAGTACGAGCAGATCCAGGACCAGCACACCCGCTACCACCTGACGTACGCCGTAGCCCTCGTTCCCGAACTGAAGGGAGGAAACCAGACAGCGGCCCTGCGCTGGTTCACCGACCACTGGACCGATCTGCGCGCAGCGATGCACCGCTCCCTCGACTCCGGCGACACCGCCGCCGCGTGGGAATTCCTCGCCGGCGTCGGCACCGCATGGGAGACCCTCGGGGCACGCGGCGAACTGTTCCCCTGGCTGGACGCGCTCCTCGACCGGCCACTCCCAGAAGGCCCGGCGGGTGTACGCGCCGCGACCACCTCCTGCCTTCTGCTCTGCTACCAGGACATCGACCGGGCGCTTGAACTAGCGGGCTGGGCGGCGGAACACGCGGTGACCGAGGAAGAACAGGCATTGGCGGCACTGGCGACCGGATGCGCGACCATCCACCGCCGCGACAGCGCCGCCGCGGCCACAGCACTCCACAGCGCGGCCGCCGCGTTCGAGCGGCTCAGCGACCACTGGCACCGCGCTCTGGCGTTGTCCGCTCTCGGCAATATCGCAGCCGACACCGCGACAGCGGTCGACCATCACAGCACCGCAGCAGCCCTGTTCGGACAGCTCGGCGACCGTGTGAAACGCGCCAACTGCCTCAACCACCTCGTCAGCAGGCTCATCCGCGACGGCCTTCGCCTCGAAGAAGCCGAAACCCTCCTCGACGAGGCCCACGACCTGGCGCTGCAAACCGGAAACGACCACGAACGCCTGCACGCCGAACTCCACCGGGCGACCCTCACCCAGCTCCGCGTCGACCAGGCCGCGGCACAGTCCCTCTTCGCCGGCCTTCTCCCTGAATTCCACCGCATTGGAGATCTCCGCTGCGAGACCCGCTGCCTCTTGGGTCTCGGCCGCGCCGCCGCCCGCAGTCACCACCAGCGTGCGCGGCGCCATCTGCTCAAGGGCCTCGACATCGCGATCGCCGTCAACGATCACCAACTGATCGTTGACGCCCTGCTGCTGCTCGCCGAGACCGAACACGCCGCCGGACACCCCGACCGATCAGCCCAGCTGCTAGGAGCAGCCACACTCGCCGAGCCCCGCGCAGCAGACGACGACAGGCTCCTGCTCGCGCTCCGCGCCGAGCTCGGCGACGAGGCACTCACCGCGGCACTCGCCTCCGGCCGCCGAATACCCCACACCGGCCTGCTCGAGCTCCTGATGACCGAGAACACCAGCGACACCGACGAATGATCCCCGGAAGCCTCGCGCGCTCGTTCACCTGCGCAAAAGCGAGACGCTCACCGTGTGGGGCTCGACGGCCGGGTGCTGCTCCTCGCGGTGGAGGCGGCCGACGCGCTGCTACGCGCCCACCACGAGGAGCCCGACATGGTCGAGGAGATCAGGGTTCTGTTGCGGTTCTACCTGTCAGCGCGCCTGGGACCTGTGCGCGAAGGCTAGCCGTTGACCGTGTCGAGGCCGGGCCAGTCGCGCGTCGCCGTACCGAAGTCCTGGAAGAGGAGCCATTCCCTGGAGCCGTTGATGACGTGGCCGGTGACGGTCCCTGTGGCACGGACCGCCGCGGCACCGTTCTCCAGGCTGAAGACGGGGCCGCCGCTGTCACCTCCCCGGCTGGCCTGTCCGCTCGCGACCGCAGAGATCAGGTCGTAGTAGCATTCCCAATTGCCGTAGATGTCGTTGTCGCAGATCCGGTCGTACGTGGCGTCGACGGATAAGCCACACCGCGCGCCCGAGGTCGTCCCGGAGAAGCACAGCTGCTGACCGATGTAGGCCCAGCCCCAGCCGACCACGGGCTTGGTGAAGTCGCTGACGTCCGGCACCCCGTCCCACATCCTGCCCGACACGTTGGTCTGGATGAGGAGCAGGTCGTGGGCGGCCTTCTCGTGGGTGGCCTGGCCGATGACCTCGCCGGCGCCGTCGCGGAAGGTATCTCCTGGCGCACCGCAGTGGCCCGCGGTCAGCAGCCACTCGTCGTAACCGATGTGCACGCCGAACCCGCCCGTGCAGTTGTAAGAGCGGCTGCTGTTGACGCCGCAGATCGGTCCTCCGAACCTGTCGTTGCGGATGGCGACGCCGCTGTACCAGCCGGGGCTGTCGTCGCAGCGAACCGACGTCTTCTTCATCGGTTCGCTCTCGGTGACGGTGACAGGCACGTCGACGGCGGGGGCGGCCAGCGCGTGCGGTCCGCCCGGCCGTACCAGGGCCTCCAGGCCGCTGCCGTCGGCGAGCACCTTGACGCCGTGGATCTGGCCGCCGTGCTCCACGCCCGACGACTGCCACAACTTCGCGGCGGCCGCCTTGAGCTCCTTCTTCGAGTACGCCGCGGCTCGCATCTCGACCGGCACGCCGGCCTGGCGGACGGCCTTCTGGATCGCCTTCGGCGGGGTGCCCTTCCACCAGACGAGCAGCTTGCCGTCGGCGGCTTCGAGACCGGCGTACCCGGCGTCGGCGCCGTCTTCCACGAGGTTCCTGATCCTGGTCGCCACCGGGGTGAGCGACTCCTGCCGCGCCATGGCCGCCAGGTCCGCGGCGGAGGCGTAGTCGGGTGGCCCTGCGGGAGCCTGCGGCACCGGCTTGTCGACGGGAGTGGCCGCGAAGGCGGGGCCTAACCCCATGACGGCCATAGACACGGCCATGAACGTGGCGGCCGCACCCTTCCTGATCACTCTGACCAGTTCCTTTCTGGGGGTTTTGTTGCTGTTTGCGCCGCATGGGGCGCGAGGGGATCTGTAGCCTGTCGCCAGGACATGGCAGATGGATGGCAGACCGGTGACACCCACCGATTCCGCGCATCTGAAGGGAGCGGCAAGGGTGGAGATCCGGCTGCTGGGGCCGCTCGAGGCGACCGGCCGGCACGGTGCGCTCGTCCCCGTGACCTCGGCCAAGCAACGCGTGGTGCTCGCCACGCTGGCACTGCGTGTCCGCCAGGTGGTGTCCGTCGAGGATCTGGTGGACTTCCTCTGGGAGGACCGGCCTCCGGCGACCGCGCGGGAGACCGTACGCAGCCATGTCATGCGACTGCGCAGAGTGCTGGCGGCGAGCGGGTCGGCGTCGCTGGTGACCCGGGCGCCGGGCTACGTCCTCGACCTCGCGCCCGAAGCCATCGACATCCACCAGGTGCAGGCGTTGCGCGCGCGGGCCTCGCGGGCGGCCGCGGGGCAGGACGCGGCCGGTGCAGCCGCCCTGCTGACGGACGCGCTCGCCCGGTGGCGGGGGCCGTTGCTGGCGGATGTCGACTCGACGATGCTGCGCTCGCTGCACGTCAGGGCATGGGAGGACATCTGGCTCCAGACGATGGAGGCCCGCATCGACGCCGATCTGGCGCTGGGACGCCACAGAGAGGTGCTCGGCGAACTGCGCTCCCTGACGGCCACGCACCCGCTGCGGGAACGCTTCCGCGGCCAGCTGATGGCCGCGCTGGAAGCCGCCGGGCAGCGGGCGGAAGCGTTACGCGAGTACCAGGAGGCCCGCCGGACGCTGGTCGAGGAGCTGGGCATCGAGCCCGGCCCCGACCTGCGGGAGGTCCACCTGCGCATCCTCGCCGCGGAGAGTGCCGAGGGCGACGCCCCCGTAGCGGTGCCTTCGGCTGGCACGACCACGCCCGCGCTGCTGCCTCTGGACGTGTACGGGTTCACCGGCAGGAGCGACGAGCTCGCCCGGCTGGACGCCCTGCTCGACCTGGCCGGTGAGCAGCCCACCGCGGTGGTCGTCGCCGCCCTGTCCGGCACCGCGGGGGTCGGCAAGACCGCGCTGGCCGTGCACTGGGCGCACCGGGTTCGCGACCGCTTCCCCGACGGGCAGCTGTACGTGAGCCTGCGCGGCTTCGACCCGAGCGGGCAGCCGATGACACCGGCGGAGGCGGTGCGCGGTTTTCTCGACGCCTTGGGCGTGCAGGCGGACCGCATCCCTCCCGCGTTCCAGGCGCAGGTCGGTCTGTACCGCAGCCTGCTCGCCGAGCGCAGGGTGCTGATCGTGCTGGACAACGCCCGTGACGCCGAGCAGGTCCGCCCGCTCCTGCCCGGGTCGCCGGGCTGCTTGGTGGTGGTGACCAGCCGCAACCAGCTGGCCGGCCTCGTCGCCGCCGAGGGCGCGCATCCGCTCCCGCTCGACCTGCTGCCCGTCGCCGACGCCAGGCAGCTGCTGGCCCGCCGCCTGGGCGCGGACCGGGTCGCCGCGGAACCGGACGCCGTGGCGGAGATCATCGCCCGGTGCGCGCGGCTTCCCCTGGCACTCACCGTCATCGCGGCCCGCGCCGCCATCCAGCCCGGCTTCCCGCTGGCCGCTCTGGCCGCCGAGCTCCACGCCAACCTGGACGCGTTCGACGCCGGCGACCCTGCCACGCAGGTGCGGGCGGTGCTGTCGTGGTCCCACCGCGCTCTCAGCGCCGCGGCGGCACGGCTGTTCCGGCTGCTCGGCCTGCATCCCGGACCCGACCTGGGCGTGCCTGCCGCGGCGAGTCTGGCGGGCGTCCCTGTCGCCCGGGTACGGCCGCTGCTGACGGAGCTGGTCCGCGCCCACCTCCTCACGGAGCACGCTCCCGGCCGATACGCCTTCCACGACCTCCTGCGCACCCACGCCACCGAGCTCACCCACGCTGAGGACACCGAGGCCGAGCGGCGCACCGCACTGCACCGGCTGCTCGACCACTACCTGCACAGCGCTCGGGTGGCCGCGCAGGCGCTCAACCCGCACCGCGACCCGATCTCCCCGCCTCCGCCCCTGCACGGCGCCGTCCGAGAGGAACCCTCCGGCCATGAGCAGGCACTCGCCTGGTTCACCGCCGAACAGACCGCCCTCCTCGCCACGACTACGCAGGCCGCCGACACCGGATTCGAAGCGCATGCCTGGCAGCTGGCCTGGACTCTCGCGGACTTCCTCGATCGCCGGGGCCGTTGGCACGATCAGGCCGCCGTCCAGGCCAAGGCGCTGGAGGCCGCGATCCGGGCAGGCGACCGCCGCGGGCAGGCCTACGCCCACGGCAATCTCGGCTGGGCCTACACCGTGCTGGACCGCCCTGACGACGCCCGCACCCACTTCCTGCTCGCCCTCGAGCTGTACGGCGAGCTCGGCGAGCCCACCGGCCAGGCCCTCGTCCACGGCAACCTGTCCACCGCGCTCGGCTGGCAGGGCCGCCATTCGGACGCCCTCGGCCACGCCCAGCAGGCCCTCGGCCTGTACCGGACGGCAGGTCACCGGACGGGACAGGCGCGGGCGCTCAACGCCGTCGGCTGGTTCCACGCGTTGCTCGGTGACTACCGCGCCGCCCTCCACCACTGCCGGCAGGCCCTTGCCCTGCACCAGGAGATGGGGGACCGGCACGGGCAGGCCAGCACCTGGGACAGCATCGGTTACGCCTGCCACCACCTCGGCCGGTATCTGATGGCCGTTTCCTGCTATCAGCGCGCCCTCGACCTGTTCCGCGAGCTCGGCGACCGTTACAACGAAGCCGACACGCTCACCCGGCTCGCCGACACCCACCTCGCCCTCGCCGAGCCCGATGCCGCCCGTCGCACCTGGCAACGTGCCCTGGCCATCCTCGACAAGCTCGGCCACCCCGATGCCGACGGGGTCAGGGCCAAGCTCAGCGTCGCCGCGTGACTCAGGAGGTGGTCTCGCGCCAACGGTTGGCGATGGGCAGGCGCCGGTCGCGTAGTCATCCAGCAGCCGGTCCAGGACGTCGTACTCCGGCAGCGAGTCGGTGTCGCGCTGGTTGCAGGGACACGTTCGAGAGCATCTGTCTCGTGCCGCACGCGGTCAGCGTCACGCGGATCCGTGCCGAGGCACACTCCGACGTCTCACCCTTGGATGTCACACTTCGGCCGCGCGCCGAGTCTCAGAAGCATGAACCGAACGAGACGTGACGTGCTGGACGTGATCGGTGCGGGATTCCCGCGCACCGGCACCACCTCGATGAAGGCGGCGCTGGAACGGCTGGGCTTCGGCCCCTGCAACCACATGTTCGACCTGCTGAGCAACCCCGCCCAGCTCGACCGGTGGCTGACCGAGCCGCTCGACCCGGGCAAGGCCCTGGAGGGCTACCGATCGGCCCAGGACTGGCCGGCCAGCCACTTCTGGCGCGAGCTGGCCCTGGCCAGCCCCGAGGCCAAGGTCGTCCTGACCGTCCGCGACCCGCGCCGCTGGTACGCCAGCATGCAGATGCTCCTCACCAGCGGCCCCCTGCACATGCGCGAGCAGGACCTGCCCGAGGAGGCCGCCGCCCTCGCGACGGCCATGCGCAAGCTGGTCCCGTTGCTGGACGGTATCGGCCAGTCGTACTTCGGCGAGGGCTGGCACTTCACCGACGGTATGCCCGACGAGGGGGTCGCCGTGGCGGCGTTCCAGCGGCATGTCGCCACCGTCCAGGAGAGCCTGCCCGCGCACCGGCTGCTGGTGTTCGACGTGCGTGACGGCTGGGAGCCGCTGTGCCGGTTCCTCGGCGTCTCGGTACCGGTGGGCGAGCCGTTCCCGCACCTGAACGACTCGGAGGCGCTGCGACGGACCTTCGAGCACCTGATGGCCGGCGGCAACCTCTCCGCCCCGCCGGGGAGCGAGACTTAGAGCCCGCGCAGATAGGCGGCGTAGAAGACCGGGGCAACAAGGCGGGCACAGGCCCCAGTGATCATGTAGTTGCGACGCTCTGTGACCACTGGCGAGACCTGTGCCAGTCCTTTGTTTCAGGCGGCCTGCCTGGCCAGCCTGTGCAGGGTCCGCGCGGCAGGTGATCCGGGGTCGGCCGTGATCAGGACGACTTCCTGGTCATCCTCGGGTACGAGCAGGACGTCGCAGTTCAACCGCAGCGTGCCGGTCTCAGGGTGGTCGAGGGTCTTGGTGCGGTGCCCGGGGGCGTGGACCGGACGCGTCGCCCAGATCTGCCGGAACTCCTCGCTGCCGGCGTGCCCTCCCACTGCCTGGTACAGGCTGTCCTTGGCAGGGCGCCCACAACCAGGGAACCGTAGTTGCCATGAACGAACGCACAGCTCTGGTCACCGGTGCCAACAAGGGCATCGGCCAGCATATCGCCCGGCTGCTCGCCGCCGAGGGCCTCACCGTGTACGTGGGCTGTGCCGCTTCAAAATCCACGCATGGCACCTGACCTGGTGGTTGTCCCTGTGGCGATCAACCAAGCTTGAGCGCCTGCCGCTCGGCGGCAGCGCGAGTGTCGCGCCGCCGTCAGGTGGCGCGCAATAGTTCACGATCGTGCCGTTGTCCGATGCGCGCGGCCCCGGTAGGCCGTTGAGCCGAACCGGTGCCGGCCTTCCGTCGCAGGTTGGCGTACGGTGAGCCGCATTTCGGGATTTCGGGAGCCTCGCCCCACCCGCGAGGGCGGGCACGTAGACGCCCACCCGAACCTGCGCACGCGAGCCCTGCGATTGCCCGCCCCTTATCCCTCGGCGGGGATGTCCAGGGCCGTGCCGTACAGGCGTGAAACTCGGAGTCTGATCACTACGCGACGTTCGTTCACCAATTGCCGGAAGAAGGCGGTCTCCTCCGCAGGCTCCTCGAAGCCGGGGGTGAGCGCCAGCAGTTCCCTGCCGGTCGCGTCTCCTGGCTCCGTGGTCACCTCTGACACCTCCGCATCTCCCTCGGCGACGGCGAACGACCAGATGTCTGGCCCGTTCACGTGCAGGGCGAGGCGGGGGTTGTTGCGTACGTGACGCACCTTGAGCCGGTCGTTCGTGGTGGAGATCCGGATGATCCGCTCGACGGGGTCCCAGTGGTAGAGGACGGTGGACAGATGGGGGTGGCCGCTGCGCTTGACGGTGGCCAGCACGCCGAACTGCTGGTCGCCAATCAGGCGGGAGAGTTCCGCATCGGTGAGGATTCGCGGTGCGGGGCCGGAGCCCGTCTCGTTCTCGGTCATGTGAATCAGTCCCTCGCTGTGTTGGTTGAGAAAGTGGTCAGGCGGCCGGGCTGAGCTGGGCAGCAGGCTGGGCGGCGGCGTTCGGCTTGGGCTGGCGCAGGACGAGGAGCGCGACGGTGAAGGCGGCCGCGAGCAGGGCGGCGGCGATGGCGAAGGCCACGTGATAGCCACCGGTCAGCGCGCTCGCCTGCCCCTGGCCTGCGGCCAGCAACTGCTCAGTGCGGGTGGCTGCCAGAGTGGACAGGACGGCGACGCCGAAGGCCATGCCGATCTGCTGGGTGGTGTTGAACAGCCCGGAGGCCAGGCCCGCATCGTCGGCCTTGGCGCCGGACATGCCGAGCGCGGTCAGTGCGGGAAGCACCAGACCGCCGCCCGCGATGAGCAGCATCACCGGGAGCAGGTCAGTGACGTAGTCGGCGTGCACCGGGATGCGGGCCAGCCAGCCCATCGCCCCGAGCAGCAGCACCAGGCCTGTCAGCAGGACGGCGCGCTCCCCGAAGCGGGTGTTGAGCCGGGCCGAGACGAATAGGGATACCCCGCCGATGGCCAGCGCCGCAGGCAGCATCGCCAGGCCGGTCTTGAGCGCGCCGTAGCCGAGAACCTTCTGCATGTAGAGCGCGACGAGGATCTGGAAGGCGAACATGGCCGACAGCGTGAGGATCTGCACCAGGTTGGCGCCGGACACGTTGCGGGAGCGGAAGATCCGCAGCGGCATCAACGGCGCCTTGGCGGTCGCCTGGCGCAGGACGAACGCGGCCAGCAGGGCGAGCGACACCGCGCCGAGCCCGAGGGTGTGGGCCGCGAGCCAGCCGTACTGCTCGACCTTGACCACGGTGTAGATGCCCAGCATCAACCCGCCGGTGACCAGCACGGCACCGAGGATGTCGGCGCCGCCCACGAGTCCGGCCCCGCGGTCGCTGGGCAGTGCCCAGATCGCCAGGGCGATCGTGGCCAGCCCGATGGGCAGGTTGATCATGAAGATCCAGTGCCAGCTGAGCAGGTCGGTCAGGACCCCGCCCAGGACCTGGCCGATCGAGGCGCCGGCCGCGCCGGTGAAGCTGAAGACGCCGATGGCCTTCGCGCGCTCCTTGGCCCCAGTGAACAGCGTCACCAAGATGCCCAGCATGACGGCGGAGGCCATGGCACTGCCGACGCCCTGCAGGAATCGGGCCACGATCAGCATGCCCGGCCCGGTTGCCGCTGCGGCCAGCAAGGACGCTGCGGTGAAGACCGCGTTCCCGGCAAGGAACATGACTTTGCGGCCGATCAGGTCGCCCAGCCGGCCGGCCAGCAGAAGCAGCCCGCCGAAGGCGATCAGGTACGCGTTGACGGTCCAGCTGAGCCCGGCGGGCGAGAAGCCCAGATCCCGCTGGATGGCCGGCATCGCCACGGTCACGATGCTGCCGTCCAGGATTGTCATCAACATCGCGGCCGACAGCACGGTGAGTGCCAGCCAGCGCGATCGGGGTGCGGTATGCGACATGGGCCTTCTCCTGCTCCATAGAGACAGGAGGAACCGTAGCAGATAGTTCCGTTGCAGACGATCCGTTATGGATCTATTTACCCTTTCTGTCGAGCCCTCCGTACCGCTTGCGGCACCTCGACAGGGGTCGCCAGATGCCCGGTGACCAGGCGATTCATCGCACGAAGGAGCATCTCGCGCTCATCCTCCGGCAGCGCGCCCAAGGCCGCCTTGTGCACGCCGTCGACAATCTCCTGGCTTCTCCCGGCCACTTCCGCGCCCCTCGGGGTGACCGCGATGATCCGGGCTCGCCGGTCCGTGCTGGACGGGCGACGCTCGGCCAGCCCCGCCTTCTCCAGAGCGTCGACGGTGACCACCATCGTGGTCTTGTCCATATCGCCGATCTCGGCGAGCTGGATCTGCGTTCGCTCCTCCTCCAGGGCGTGAACGAGCACGCAGTGCATACGCGCTGTCAGCCCGATCCCGGCCAGCGCGGCCGCCATCTGGGTTCTCAGCGCGTGACCGGCATGGTCCAACAGGAACGACAGGTCCGGTTCGGTACGGGCAGGCGCCATGGCAGTCATACCTGCAGCCTAGCAACTAGTTCCATTCTGGATTATCTACTTCCTTCCCATATGGCGGCGAGAGGTGGCGCAGGTTCGTATCCGGTGCGGGATTCACGCATCCGACGCCGAATCCAGGGCGCTTGCGGTGAGAGTTCTTCGGCGAGAGCGAACCGAGGGTGGTTGCGTCGGCCGGACGTGGAGCATCTCACCAGACACGTCACCACATTCGCCAAGATGCTCATCCACCGCACCGGCAGCCAGGACCTGGAGGGCCGGCTGGCCGCCGTCGACGCCCTCCCGCACCTGCGGTCTTTCGCAGGCGGCCTCCGCCGCGACTACACCGCCGTCCTCAACGGCCTGTCCCTGCCCTACCCATCAGGCGCCGTCGAAGGCTGAAACTGCATACAAGTTACATGGAATCAGGCAGCTGGGATGATCATGTCCCTCCGGTCTTGTCACGTACTTGAGGGGCAGTGTTGGGCGTGGTGGGGGAGGAGAAGTGGCCGATCCTGGGGCGGCACGGAAGGGCGCTGAGTGGCTGCGCATTTGGGTTGATCTCGGTCGGGCGCCGCGGACGATCGATGCCTACGCGCGCGGGCTCGCGGAGTATCTGGTCCTGGCCGATTCCCGCAGATCTCCACGATGATGTCGTTGTCCTGCTGGTCGGGCCGCCGGTCGCGGTCGAGTGGTTCTCCCTGACAGCCCCGCTCGGCGTGTCCGACATATGGGCGGAACAGCGGGTGGCCGGGGTGGTGTTCATGACCGTCCCGATGGTGGCTCTCGCCCTGCTGGCCGTACGGCTGGCGTGGTGGGGAAGGAGCGCGGCGCGGGGGTCGCGGCGCGGGCGTGAGGATCTCACGCCCGATCGGTGCGCTCATAACTGGTTGACGCCCTGCCGAGGCTCCCAGACTGGACCTTGATCGCAATCCCACGCCGAGGAGATGTCATGGTCAGGGGTCCCTAGAGCTCAGCCGCTCGGCCTCGGCACGCCCCACCTCCGTGACTCGGCGCAGGATGTCGCCGAACGCCATGCCGGGGATCCGCCAGGCCTCGGAGTAGGCGGGCTGGGCGTCGAGCTTGAGCGCGACCAGGGCCGCCTGCGGTCAGCGGGGTCGGCCCGTACGACGAGGCCCGCCTTCTCCAGCCGGGTCGCGGAGCCGGGGGCAGCCCGGTCAATTTGCGATCTCGCCGGTGCTCAGTGGCTCGGGCTTCAGGCTGAGCAGGCCAAGGCACTGCAGGTCGGTGGGGTGCATGCCCAGGTGGTCGGCCATGGCCTGGTTGAACCGGGTCCATGCCGCGTAGTGACGCCTGCTTTCGGCATCGACCTGCTCCAGTAGTTCCGGTTTGTCTTGTACGCAACACCAACTCCGAAAGGAGGAAATCCCGTGACCACCCTCACCACCGCCCCGAAATCCCGCTGGGCCATCCTCGCCGTCATCCTCATCGCCGACGTCCTCGACCTGCTGGACGCCACGATCACCAACATCGCGGCGCCGACCATCGCCAGGGACCTGAACGGCGGTGAGGCGCTCATCCAGTGGCTCGGCGCCGGTTACGCCCTCGCCCTCGGCGTCCTGCTCGTGGTCGGCGGCAGGCTGGGCGACAAGTACGGCCGCCGCCGCCTGTTCCTCATCGGGCTCACCGGCTTCACCGTGGCCTCGGTCGCCTGCGGCCTGGCTGTCAACCCCGAGTCGATCATCGTCGCCCGGTTGCTCCAGGGATCCTTCGGTGCCCTGTTGATCCCTCAGGGCTTCGGCATCCTCGGCTCGGTCTTTCCCCGCGAGGAGATCGGCAAGGCCTTCAGCGCCTTCGGCCCCACGCTCGGGCTGTCCGCCGTCGCAGGGCCCATCCTCGCCGGGTTCCTCATCGACGCCGACCTGTTAGGTCTCGGCTGGCGCCCCATGTTCTTGATCAACATCCTGCTCGGCAGCGCCGCCATCATCGCCGCGCTGCGACTGCTGCCCCCCGACGACGGCGACCTGGCCGTCTCGGTCGACGGCGTCGGCTCGGGCCTGCTGGGCGCCGCCATGCTCGGCCTGCTGTACGGTCTGACCGACGGCTCGGCCCACGGCTGGACCGCCGTATCTTTCCTGTGCATGGCCGTCGGGCTTGTGTTCTTCGCCCTGTTCTGCCGCCGCCAAGTCACTGCGGCCAGCCCGCTGATCCAGCCGTCGCTGCTGAAGAATCGCGGTTTCACCTCGGGACTCGTCCTGGGGCTTGTGTTCTTCGCCGCCGTCTCAGGGCTGCTGTACGTGCTGTCGCTGTTTATGCAGAACGCTCTGGGTTACACGCCCACGCAGGCGGCCCTGGGCCTGGCGCCGATCGCGGTGGGCATCGTCATCGCCTCCATCGCGGGCTACCAGCTCATCGCCAAGCTCGGCCGCAACCTCATCTTCATCGGCCTGCTCCTCACCCTTGCGGGGACCGGCTGGCTGCTCACTCTCGACCCCACGACCGGCGGCTGGGTGCTCGCGCTGCCCGTGCTGCTCATCGGCCTGGGCATGGGCGCCTGCTTCGGCACCATCTACGACGTCACCATCGGCGACATCGAGCCCACCGAGGCCGGTAGCGCCAGCGGCTCCCTGGGCGCGGTCCAGCAACTGGCCAACGGCATCGGCGCCGCCGCCGTCACCACCGTCTACTTCCACACTGCCCCCGCGATGACCTCCAGTCTCCTGGTCGTCGTCGCCGTAGTCCTCGTCAGCTGCGCGCTCGTCTGGCTGCTGCCGCGCAACGCCCAGCCCCAGCATCACTAAGGAGTTTCCGAATGACCATCCTCGTCACCGGTGCCCGTGGCGCCGTCGCCCGCACCCTTGTCTCCCTCCTGCGCGAGCAGGGCCTCCAGGTCCGCACCGGCTCCCAGAAGCCGGAGGAGGCAGCGGGCGCCGTCCTGCTCAACCTGAAGGACCCAGCCACCTTCGCCGCCGCGCTGGAGGGTGTCACCTCGGTCTTCCTTTACGCCGAGTCCTCGCACATTGACGCCTTCGTCGCCGAAGCGACCAACGCCGGTGTCCGGCACATCGTGCTGCTGTCCTCCAGCTCCACCTTGTCGCCGGACGCCGCCGACAGTCCCCTCGCCAAGGACCACCTGGACGCAGAGAACGCCCTGATCGCCTCGCCCATCACCACCACGATCCTGCGCCCCGGCACCTTCGCGGGCAACGCGGCCTCGTGGTCCTGGCCCATCAAGTCCGGTGGCCCGGTGAACCTGGTCTACCCCAACTCCCATGTCGACCCGATCCACGAGGCCGACGTCGCCGAGTCCGCGTTCGCGGTCCTGACCAACCCCGAGCTGGCCGGTAAGGCCTACCTGCTGACCGGCCCGCGCTCGGTCACCTTCGCCGAGGAACTCGACCTCATCGCCGAGGCCATCGGCAAGCCCATCGTGGTCAACACCGTCAGCCGCGACGAGTGGAAGGCCGAGATGGCCGAGTACATGCCGGGCCACTTCGCCGAAGCCCTGCTCGACTGGTGGCAGACCAACGACAACGTGCCCGCCGAGATCACCCGCACCGTCGAGGAGCTCACCGGGCACCCGGCCCGCGACTTCGTGGTCTGGATCCAGGACCACGCGGCCGAATTCAAGAACTGATCTTGCGATACGGCGAGCCTTCCGGTGTCACGGGAGGCTCGCCGCCGGTTTGCGCAGCGGCACCTCGGCCCACAGCTCGAACGTCTCACCGGAGAACTCGACGCAGAGACGGCCGCCGACGTCGTGGAGCCGGTCGCCGAGATTGCCCAGTCCGGCGCCCGCGCCTTCGTCTTCGTCTTCGCTGGAGGGTCCCGTCGCCCCGTCGTTGGTGACGCGCAGCCGTACAAGATCGGGCTCTGTGTCCACCTCGATGCTGCACAGGCGCGGTTTGCTGTGGCGCAGGACGTTGGTGACTGCCTCCCGCACGACCATCGCCAGGGCGTGGTCCAGCTCGGGTGGCAGCAGGGCGGGGGCGGCGGTCACCCGGGACTCGACCCCGGCCGAGGTGAGCAGCGACCGGGCCCACCTCAGTTCCTCGGTGAGTGAGACCCGGGAGCCGGTCACGCTCAGCGCTTCGACCTCGCGGGCGGTGCGCCTGGCGAGGTCTGCCACCTCGCGCAGTTCCCGTTCGGCTCCCGTCCGGTCGTCGCCGAGCAGTTCCACGGCGAGCTGCGCCTTGATCAGCACGGCCGACAGGCTGGAGCCGATCACGTCGTGCATGTCCCTGGACAGCCGCAGACGTTCCCTGACCTGGGCCATACGGGACACCTCGGCGCGGGCATCCCGCAGCTCGACGGCGATGCGGGCGAACCGCGCGTGCCCGTAGACCCCCAGGCCGAACAGGAGTGAGGCAGCCGGGTAGTACGCGAACACCCCCAGGCTGGTGTCGCCGGTCATGGCGCTCACCAGCAGCGTATCGCCGGCGATGATGACCGCCAAGGACACCCAGGACCAAGGCGATGGCACCAGGAGCAGCATGGAGGCGCCGAGAAACGGCACGATCCCGATCCAGGCGCCTCCCTGGATGTAAAGCGCAGCGCAGACGAGCACTCCTTGCAGCGCAAGCGTCCATTTCCATGCCCTGGGCGGGCCGCCTGTCCCGGTGGGCAGGGAGTGGCGCAGTTGCAGCACGAAGAAGGCGGCGGCGCCCGCGAACGCGATCACGACGTTGGCCACTCCCGCCCGGTGGGTGATGGCGTAGTCCACGTCATACCCGATCGTCACGCAGAGCACGGCCGTGATGATCGCCCTGGCGAGTCGCGGCTCAGCGTCGCCCTGGTCGGCGGCCGTCACCTGGCCGACGGAAGGGGTGCTCCGATAGCGGGAGGCCGCCTCGCGCGCGTTGGCCAGGGTCCTGCTCGCGTCCGAGATGATCATGACTGCCTCGTTTCGCGCCCGGCCCAGGTGCGAGGCGACCAGCGTGGCCGCGTTCTCGCTGCGCCGCACGATCTCCGCCAGCTGCGCGGCCATCCGCTCGTGCAGGTCATCGATCATCATCAGGCGTTCGCGGGCGACGGCCATCCGTACCAGGTTCCGCCGGGCGCGATGCAAGCGGACGATCGCGTCGGCGAGCCGGGACATGCCGAACACCAGCAGGCCGCCGGTCGTGATCATGAACATGGCGTGCACGGTGATATGCCCGTCGAGGTGCAGGCGGGTGATGGCCGCCACCGTTCCCGCGGCCGTCAGGCCGTAGCCGAGCCACGACCACGGGGCTCGGAGCAACAGCAGGGTGGAGCCCGCCAGGAAGTCGGGCAGCACGGCTGCCGTGTCGCTGAGCAGGAAAGTGGGGGCGAAGGTGAGCAGCGCTTGGACGGACAGGGTCCAGAAGCGGTAGCGGGAGGTGAACCGGGCGAACCTGGGCAGCGAGTGGATCACTTGGATCACCAGCAGGACCGGCCGGATCAGGAGGTATTCCATGGAGGAGAGTAAGTAGCTCCACGAAGGGAGCGTCCAGAACATGTCCCGCACGTAGACCAGACCCAGCACGACAAGGAGCAGCAGGAGCGCCCGGCGTTCGGCGCGGTCACCCTCGGCGTCCTGCGTCACCCGGTCACAGCCAGCCGGACTCGGTGGCTATCCGGATGGCGTCGATCTGGTTGCGGGCGTTGAGCTTGGACACGATCGCGCTCAGGTAGTTGCGCACCGTGCCCGTGGAGAGGAAGAGTTGCCCGGCGATCTGGCTGGCCGAGGTCCCGGCGGCGGCCAGGCGCAGCACGTCGGTCTCGCGGGGGGTCAGCGGGTTACCAGGCAGGTCGAGCGCGGCCACGGCCAACTGCGGGTCGATCACCCGTTCGCCCCTGGACACCTTGCGGATCGCCTCGCCGAGTTCGGCGGGAGGAGCGTCCTTGCTGATGAATCCGGTCGCCTGGGCGGCGAGGGCGCGCCGGAGGTTTCCCGGGCGGCCGAAGGCGGTCACGATCAGCGTCCGGCACTCGGGGAGCTGTTCGCGCAGTTCGGCGGCCGCGGTCAGGCCGTCCATGCCGGGCAGTTCGATGTCGATGACCGCCACGTCGGGGCGGTGCTCCAGCGCGGCGGGGACGATCCAGTCGCCGGAGTGGACCTCGGCGACCACCTCGATGTCGGGCTGCCGTTCCAGTAGTGCGACCAGCGCGGCCCTGATCATGTGCATGTCCTCGGCCAGGAGTACCCGGATCACACTGCCTCCTGTCTGAGATCTCACCCGTGAATATCTCATGACTGGAGTCGTTATGTCGTACCTGTCCAAATGGTGTTTCATCGCCTAAGATCTGCAGTTTTCACCATGGCAGTCAGCAGGAATGACTCGTCCCATGTTGTGATGTCGAGGCGGCCGCCGGCGGCTTCGAGGCGTTCGGTGAGGTTGCCGAGTCCGGTGCCCTCTCGGCGCGGCGCGGTCACCCCGTCGTTGGTGATGCTCAGCCGTACAAGATCGGGACTGGAGACCATCTCGATCCGGCAGTGCTTGGCTTTGCTGTGGCGCAGGACGTTGGTGACGGCCTCCCTGACGACCATCGCCAGGGCGCGGTCCAGGTCGGGTGGCAGGTTGACGGCTGTGTCGATGTCGGTCTCGATGCCCGTCGAGGTCAGGATCGCCCCGGCCGAGACCAGTTCCTCGGCGAGGGAGATCCGGGAGTCGGCGTCGCTCAGCGTCGCGACCTCGCGGGCCGCGCGCCTGGCCAGACCCGCCACCTCGCGCAGCTCCCGCTCGGCCCCCGCCCGGTCGCCATCGAGCAGTTCCATGGCGAGCTGTGCCTTGACCAGCACGGCCGACAGGCTGGAGCCGATCACGTCGTGCATGTCCCTGGACAGCCGCAGCCGCTCCCCGACCTGGGCCATGCGGGCCACCTCGGCGCGGGCGGCCCGCAGTTCGACGGCCGTGCGGGCCAACCGGGCGGTGCCGTACATGGCCAGGCCGAATCCGGCGACGGCCTGCGGGTAGTAGGCGATGTTGACGAGAGAGTAGTGGCCGAGAGCGATCTCGACCGCCGCGATGCTCGCCGTAACGGCCCCGAAGAGCGCCCAGGACCACGGGGGCGGCATCAGCAGGAGCAGGGAGGCGCAGAAGAAGGGCACCATCCCGACCCAGCCGAGGTCGTCGACGAGGAACGTCGCGTAGGTGAGCCCGCCCTGAAGGCAGAGCGTCCACACCCAGCCCCTGGGTCGTCCGCCCCCGCTGACGGGCAGGGAGTGGCGGAGCTGGAGCGCGAAGAACCCGACCGCGCCCGCGAGCGCCGTGGCGACCGGAGCGGGGCCTGGGCGGTGGATGAGGATCCAGCTCATGTCGTACGTGATCGAGAGGGCGAGCAGGACCATGATGATCATCATGGCGAACCGCGGCTCCACGTCACGGGGGCCGACCGTAGGCGGCGGATCGAGGGAGGGTGACCGGCGGTAGCGGCTCGCCAGCTCGCGCGCGTCGGTCAGCGCGATCCTGGCGTCGGCGATGATCGCCGACGCGGCCAGCCTGGCGCGGCCCAGGTGGGAGGCGGCCAGCGCCGCCGCGGCCTCGCTGCGCCTGGCGAGCTCGGCGAGCCTGGACGCCGTCCGCCCATGGAGATCGCTGATCACCGTCAGGCGCTCGCGGGCGATGGCCAGTTTCACCAGGGCACGCCGTAGGCGGTGCAGACCGACGATCACGTCGGTGAGGCGCGAGATGCCGAAGACCCACAGGCCGCCGACCGCTGCGAAGATCACATAGTACGACAGGGTCAGCCCGTCGAAGTCGGAGTGGATGCCGATCGCGCCGACCCCCGCGACGGCCAGGCCGTACCCGATCCACGACCAGGGAGCCCGGAGCAGCAGGAGGCAGGAGCCTGCCAGGAAGCCTGGCAGGTTGCTGGTGTAGGAGCTGAGGAAGAACGGCGGCAGGAACGTGAGAACGGCCTGGACGGGCAGGGTCTTGAAGCGGTGGCGGGCGCGGAAGGCGGCGAAGCGCGGCAGCGAGTGGGTGAGTTGGAACGCCAGCAGGACCGGTCTGACCAGGAGGAGATTCACGGCGAGGGCCGGGCTCCACGAGTCGTAGGACTCGATCTGGCCCGTCATGTCCCTCAGGTAGGCGAGGCCCAGCACGACGAGGAGCAGCAGGACCGCCCCGCGTTCGGCGCGGTCACCCTCGGCGTCACCGGTCAAGCCGCCTCCAGCAGTCACCCGTGAATATCTCACGACTGAAGTAGTTATGTCGCAACTGTCCGAGTGGTGGCTCGTCGCCTCACACTGATCGCGATCCGCATTCCCAAGGAGTCGCGATGACCCCAGCCATCGCACGTATCGAGGAGACAGACGTGACCGGAGTCAGGACAGCACTTGTTGTCGGGGGCGGCATCGCCGGACCCGTGACGGCCGTGGCGCTGCGCAAGGCGGGCATCGAGGCGACGGTCTACGAGGCCCATCCGGCCGCCGCGGACGGGGTGGGCGCCGCGCTCATGGTGGCGCCCAACGGGTTGAACGCACTGGAGATCATCGGGGCGGCCCAGGTCGTGCGCGCCGTCGGCCAGCCGGTGCCCGGCATGGTCATGGGCGACGCCCGTGGCAACCGTTTTGTCGAGTCCCCGGGGCTGGACGGCCTGCCCGCCGGCCAGGCCATGGCCCGCTCGGACCTCTTCCGCGTGCTGCATGACCACGCGGTGGCCCAGGGCATCCGGATCGAGCACGGCAAGCGGCTCGTCGCCGCGGAGGAGACCTCTGACGACGTCACCGCGCACTTCGCCGACGGCACCACTGCCACCGCGGACGTCCTGATCGGCGCCGACGGCATCAGGTCCACGGTCCGCACGCTGATCGACCAGGACGCGCCAGGACCCGAATACGGCGGTGTGCTGAGCTTCGGCGGCTACGCCACCGGCAGCGGGGTGCGGCTCGAACCCGGCGTCATGTACTTCACCTTCGGCACCGCCTTCCTCGGTTGCTGGGGCGCGCCCGACGGCCGCATCGTGTGGTTCGGCAGCCTGCCGAGCCAGGAGCCGATGACGGTGGCCGAGGCCCGCCAGGTGCCGGCCGCCGACTGGCTGAAGCAACTGCGCGACCTCTACGCCGCCGACGCGCCCGCCGAGGCCCTTCTCCAGCACAGCGACCCCGAGACGATGTTCATCACTGGGCCGATGGAGATGATGCCGCCAGTGCCGCACTGGCACCGCGGCCGCATGGTGCTGGTCGGCGACTCGGCCCATGCGCCCTCGTCCAGCTCGGGCCAGGGCGCGTCGCTGGCCATCGAGAGTGCTATCGAGCTGGCCCGCTGCCTGCGCGACCTGCCCGACGCGCCGAGCGCCTTCGCCGCCTACGAGAACCTGCGCCGTCCCAGGGTGGAGGCCATCGCCGCGGCCGCGGCCAGGACCAACAAGCAGAAGGCGGGCGAGCAGGAGGCCGCCCCGCCGCTCGCGGCCTTTCCCACGGCGGAGCAGATGTTCGGCGCCGTGCAGCGCCACCTCATCGACTGGGACCAGACCGTCACCCCCTAACAATTGGCGTGACCTGCGGGTCGACCGAGGTGGCGGTCCAGGGCAAGATTAGTTTCTGTGTCTCTCCGTCTCCTGTATCTGGTCACGGTTCGGCTGGCTGGCGCTACTGGGCCGAAGTGAGATAGCCAAGAATGTCGAGATCATGGTGCTCAGGCATGAGGTGGCGGTGCTGCGGCGTCAGGTAGCCCGGCCGAGACCGGATCGGGCGATCCTGGCTGCGCTGGCGCGGTTCTTACCATCCGTCCTGCGCGCTCACCGGCTGATCACGCCTGGCACGCTGCTGGCCTGGCACCGCCGCCTGGTCCGACACGCTTGGACGTATCCGAACCGGCCCGGCCGCCCGAGGACGAGCAAGGAGATCCGGAACCTGGTCGTGCGCCTGGCGCGGGAGAACCCGGCCTGGGGATACCGCAGGGTCCACGGCGAGCTCGTCCGGCTCGGCTACGAGCGATCTAGGGCCTAGAGGACCATGTTCGAGAGTCGCAGACCGTAGGCGATTCCGCCCCCTGGAAGCCCCGAAGGGTGCTAGCGCTAGCACCCCTCCCCGCTAGCGCTAGCACCTCCGCTAGCAGCCCGAATGTGGATCTACCAGCGGGCTAGCACGCTAGCACTCTGACCTGCCTTAACCCGAATCAGGCGTGAAACGCGGGTTCCGCACCCCTCTTGGCGGCTGCTCACGCACGGTCACGGCGATCACTGGTTCAACACCGGCTTGCTGGCGGAACGGTTCGGCGCACGCGTCGTGGCGACCGAGGGAACGATCGGCCAGATGCACGTCAACGTCGCCGCGCGGCCGTTCGTCTGGGACAAGGTCTTCCCGGGCATTCCGGAGTCCCCGGTGACCGCGGTCACGGTGCCGGACAACCGGTTCACCCTCGAGGGCAAAGACCTCGCCATCGTCGAGGTCGGGTACACCGACACCGACGCAGACACTGGCGGACGCGATCGTCGAAGGCATTCGCCGTGCGGCATGACATCGGTAGAGTGATCGTATGAAGTCTTCGAAGACTATGGATACGGAGCGTGCCTCCGTCATCGGATGAGCGCGCCGGTGCGGGTGAAGACCCGCGACGATCTGCGCGGCCAACGTCGGCGCAAGGCCCACAGCTGCTGGGACCACCTGATCGCCGCTCCGCTGTGGCCCATGTACGGGGTCAATCTCGGAACTCTGCTACGCACCTGTGATGCCGTCGGTGCGTGCCTTGCGGTGCCACGTTATCCCTGGGTGCCAGAGGCGCTGGCCCGAGGCAATACCCTGAGACAGCCGGCCTGCGTCCACTACACCGCCGATCAGGTCTCCTGGCTGGCGCGCGAACGGGCCCGGAAGGACACCACGATCGTCGGCGTGGAGCTGGCGGACGAGGCGGTCCGGCTCGCCGACCTGCCGCCGGCCCGGGGCCGGACCGTCGTGGTGCTCGGGCACGAGCGGGAGGGCATCCCGCCGGACGCGCTCGGCCTGCTCGACGTCGCGGTGGAGATCCCGATGATCGGCACCGGCGCGAGCCTCAACGTGGCGGTCGCCGGGTCGCTGGTGCTGTACCGGCTGGCCGGGCTGGTGTGACGGAGGGGGCCGGAGCGCTCCGGCCGCCGCCCGGTCTCTCAGTTGTTCAGCTCTTGCACTCGTCTAGCCTGTGGTGGAATGCATAGTAGTTGTCGACGTACGCGCCGTAGACGTAGTAGTTGCCCCAGAGGTTGTACGAGCCGATGCGGTAATAATAGACCTCCGAGGTCCGATACCAGACGTTGCCCTGGTTGGCGATGTCCTCGCCCCGGATCCAGCAGATCAGGTAGACCTCGTCGGGGGTGTACAGGTCGTGGAACCCATGCTTGCCGCTCGTGCTGCTGGGTCCGTTGTAGATGCCGACGCCGTGACCGTCGTCCACTGTCTCCCAATCAGCAGTCCATGCGTTCGCGGTGCCGGCTGTTCCGAGCGTAATACCGAGCGCTAACGCGGCTCCACCGAGTGCGGAGGCGACTCGCCTACCTGTCTTGATCTTCACTTGGTTCCTCCTTGGATCTGCCCTACTGCCCTGCGCCCCAGTTCCGCCCGGCAGCGATCAAACGTTATGGACAGCCGTCCTCGCCGTGTCCTACGAGCAATGGTTTCTCTAGACCATTTCACCCCGTCGAGCAGGCCGCCCCATGCCGACCTGCACGTTCACCCGGCCCGGACCTCTAGACCAACCGAATTACACGAAACGCAGGTCCGTACACTCCCGGCATTGGAATCCTCCTGCAGGGAGTACCGCTCCAGGTATCGGGAGGCGTCGTGTGGAACAGCGGGGCACGGGTCCGGTCCCCGAGTTGACCGAGTTCATCGCTCCACTCGGGGAGTTGCGGCTGTGGGCGGGAACGCCGTCCAACCGGACGCCGGCCAAGCAGGTCGGCCCACGTATGCGGCCACCGGCCTCGTCTCATGCTCCACGGTGGCGGACGTGTTCAAGGCCGGCCGCCGACGCCTACGTGTCGCGCTGGCGCCTGGCCTTAACAACACGGCGCCAGCGTCATGACGGGGGATTGAATATTGTCGTGTGACACGCCATTCTTGACGTACGACTCGGCGATGTAATACCGACCCCAGCCGGTGGAGTAGTGGTAGAACGTGGAATTGTACACGCGAGTGCCTGGGAACGCGGTGTAGGATTCTGTGACCTGATTGACCTGATTCCACCCACCCGAGGAATTCTGCTTATAGAGCGTAAGTACCAGGGTGGCAGCTCCAGGTCCGCCAAACCAGGTAAATTGATCACCGCCACCGGTGCTGTAAGCCATGGCGATGTTGTTGTAACTGTCGTAGCCGATGCACGGCCGCAGGGTGTAGCCGAGGGCGTCATTATAGGCGGCTCGACAACCTGTCCCCGTGGCGATGGTGCTGGTGGCTGATGCGTGCGGGGCGACAGAAGCTACCACTGCGCTCGCGGCCAGGGTCGCTAGCGTGGTGGCGAGTGCCTTGCGGGCAACCAACATCACAGTTCCTTTCGAGGTGACAGCTGCCGGGTTCGCGATGTCCCGAGGATCAAATACCGCGAGGCAGTCGTCCATGGTTTGTGGTTCGGACCGAAACGATTGACATCCGTGACCTTTTGTGCAGGACCGTCGGTACCGCCATCTATTTGCCCGAACGACTAGGCCGTGTTTCAAAATGGTTGTGAGGTCGCTATCGCCGCGATCAACCAGTGGCTCCGCGACTTATGACACACGGCCTAGTACGGAATGTAGATCGGCGGGCTCTGGACGTCGCCGTGACGATGGCCGCTCTCCTGATTCAGGCGTGGTAGACCCAACTACCTGGAGCGTCAGCGGCCAGAGAGGGAGCCTTAGGAAGCGGCGTCTCCCACCTGGCAGGCGCGGCGATCGCGATCGCCGTCCCTATCGTCGCGGCTACCCCCACGAGGGCGAGGGTCTGACTGAAACGCATCATGTGCTCCTTGTTCTGGGGTTAGTTGTCATCGTCGCTCTGCCTATTGCGGCGGCGAGAGTTGCACGGCAGCCGGCTGTCTTTTACTCCGATGTTCCTTCCTGGCTGGGCCCGCGACGGCGGTAGCCGCGAGCACTCCCTCGGTGCGGTAGGACCAGGGTGTCCGGGCCGACCGGATGAAGTCACGTTTCTCGTACGAACCCGTACACCCCCATCTCGCCGGGCGGCCATGCCGGCGCCGGAACGCGACTAGGCCGTGTTTCATAAGGCGTTGAGCCACTGGTTGATCACAGCGATGGTGACAACGGCTTCGTAGCGGACGGCGAGCTTGTCGTAGCGGGTCGCCATGCCTCGATTACATTTGAGCAGGTTGATGCCGCACTCCGCAGCGTGGCGCAACCGGTAGAGCGCGGGGTCGAAGGCGGGCGGGCGAACGGCCCCGCCAGGTGATCTCAACCCGCTACCGCTACCAACGCAGTGATCATGGCCCACGATAGGCCCACAAGATCGGTGCGTCCCTGGTGCGTAACCAGTGGCATACGTTCGAAAACCGTGGCACACGATGGCACTCGCCGGAAAGCAAAATGACCCGCGTTTCCGCAGGTCATTGCTGTGTTTCGCCTGATCGACGAGAGGTGCCCCCTGTAGGATTCGAACCTACGCACCCGGCTCCGGAGGCCGGTGCTCTATCCCCTGAGCTAAGGGGGCCCAACGGTCCCCAAGGCTATCAGTACTCGGCCACCACTCGGCACCACGATAAAGGTCCGGGAACACATCCGTCGAAAACCGCGCGTGACCACCGTGGTACCGGTTAGCTTGGCGGCCGTGGGCGAGGTGCTGGGCAGGGTTCTGGTCGTGGACGATGACGAGGTCATCCGTCAGCTCATCGCGGTGAATCTCACCCTGGAGGGGTTCGAGGTCGAGACCGCCACCGACGGGCAGGACTGCCTGGAACGCGTGCAGGAGGTCAGGCCCGACGTCGTCACGCTGGATGTGATGATGCCCTGCCTGGACGGGTGGGTGACGGCGCACCGGCTGCGCACCGGGGAGGCGACCAGCCACATCAAGGTCGTCCTCATCACCGCCCGGGCGCAGGACGACGACCGCAGGCGCGGCCTGGGCATCGGCGTCGACGCCTACCTCACCAAGCCGTTCGATCCCGCCGAGCTCATCCAGGTGGTCCGCGAGCTGGCCGGCCGTACCCGCGACTAGGAAGACCGGCACCGTAAGGTCTTCTTATGAAGCGAGCAGACGTGGCCCCGATCGAGAGTTGCAGCACCCGGGTCGTCGATGCCGAGCGGGTCGCCGCGGTAAGCACGCGGATGCCCGCCGAGACCGACCTGGCCGACACGGCCGACGTCTTCGGGTTGCTGGCCGATCCCGGCCGCCTGCGGCTGCTGCTCGCGCTGCTCGAGGGCGAGCTGTGCGTGTGCGACCTGGCCGTGGTCAGCGGCCTGAGCGAGTCCGCCACGTCCCACGCCCTGCGCCTGCTGCGCGCCCACCGGGTGGTGTCCGTACGGCGCGCGGGCCGGATGGCCTACTACCGCCTCGACGACGCCCACGTCCGCATGCTCCTGGACCTGGCTGTGGCACATACCGAACACACCCAGGCAATTCACCCAGAACGCCAGGAGTGATCGTCTTACGCTACGTGAGACGGATCACGGGGCGGAAGGATGCACATGGCGACGCTGAAGACCAGAATGGCCGCGGCTCTCAAGGGAGAGGTGCGCGCCGACGAGCTCGAGGCCTACCGGCGCGCGGGCGGGATCGTCTACGCCGAGCTCCAACAGCTGGAAGCGGCGGGCGAGCAGTTACCCTCGCGAAGGCTGTGCACGTGGAACGCCTTCGTCCTGCAGTCGATCGGCGAGCACCTGCTCGACGCCGACTACGCCGCGGATCCCGGCACGGCCGGATACGTGCCGCCGGTCACCGCCCGCCAGGTCGGCGCCTGCTTCGCCCAGGTGGAGGGCTGGGTCTCGCGGGCCAGGCAGTCCGCGGGCAACCCCGCCTACCGCGTCGACAAGGAGCTGCGTCTCCCGGCCGACCTGCCCGCGTGGGCGGAGGCCGACCCCTGCCCGCTGCCACACCTGAACGGCATGCTCGCCGCCGCCCGCGCGATCCGCCTGCACGCCGAGGTCGCGCTCGGCGGCTTCGAGGAGCGCGCCACGACGTGGGACCGCGAGAGCCTGCAGCGGCTGCGCCAGCTCGCCGCCGAGGCCGCCACCGCCGCGGACTACGCCGAGGGCCTGCTGCACAACGACCCGGGCCCGCGCATGCACGAGGCCATCGAGCAGCGCCTGCAGCGCGCGCTGGAGCTCTACTACCACCTCGGCCAGCTCATCGCGATGCCCAGCCTGATCGCCTCCTACACCGGTGTACGGCAGGCCGCCCCGCCAGCCCAGGTACCCAGGGTGGACCCGGCCGGCTTCGATCCGTGGTGCCTGACCGATCCGCAGAAGCGCCACACCTGGCAGGCCGACCCGCGCGCCCGCCAGGCGATCAAGGAGATGTGGGACTACGATCCCGATCCGGTCGCCACGCTGCGCGTCCAGGCGGAGATCGACGCCGCGCTGCGCGCCGGGACGATCGCCTTCGCCACGAACGAGCGCGGCCAGCCGTACGGGAGCTACTACTGCTGCCCGTTCAGCGCGATCTATCTGGTGCGGATGCCGGTCGTCATCGCAGGCAAGCAGCTGCGGGCGATGCAGCAGTTCGCCTACGAGGTGTCGGCCGAGGACGTGCCGAGGGGCGGGCGGTTCAAACGGGAGCTGATCGTGGCCACGTTCTACCCGACGGACGAGGTCGACTACTGCGACCCGGACGGCCTGCACGGAGATTGACACGGCGGCGACCGGGCCGACACACTCACATATGAAGAGTCGTTCAAGTGTGGAGGTGCGATGTCCGGGCACGGTCACGGTCATGGCCACGGCGTCAGCGCCGAGGCCGACCGCCGCTACCTGGGCGGAGCCCTGGCGCTGATCGTCGGCTTCATGGCCGTCGAGGTCGTCATCGGCGTCATCGCCCAGTCGCTGGCGCTGATCTCCGACGCCGGCCACATGCTGACGGACGCCGTGGCCATCGTGTTCGCGCTGATCGCCATGCGGATCGCGGCCAAGCCTCCGCAGGGCGGCTTCACCTACGGGCTCAAGCGGGCGGAGATCATCTCCGCCCAGGTCAACGGCATCACGCTGCTGCTGCTCAGCGCCTACTTCATCTATGAGGGCGTGGCCCGGCTGATCGAGCCGCCGGCGGTCGTGGGCGCCTACGTGGTGGCCACCGGCCTGGCCGGGATCGCCGTCAACGTGGGCGCCACCTGGCTGCTGTCCAGGGCCAACCGGGCCAGCCTGAACGTCGAGGGCGCCTACCAGCACATACTCAACGACCTGTTCGCCTTCATCGCCACCACGATCGCCGGCGCGATCATCTGGTGGACCGGCTGGGCGCGCGCCGACGCGATCGCCGCCCTGGTCGTGGCCGGGCTCATGCTGAAGGCCGGGTGGGGGCTGGTGCGCGACTCGGGCCGGGTGTTCATGGAGGCCGCGCCCGCCGGGATGAACCCTTCCGAGATCGGGCAGCAGACCGCCGCCCTCGACTGCGTCACCGAGGTGCACGACCTGCACGTCTGGGAGGTCACCTCGGGTTACGCCGCGCTGTCGGCGCACATCCTGGTCGACCCCGGCGCCGACTGCCATGCCGTACGGCAGGCCGCGGAGCGGATGCTGCACGACACCTACGGCATCGAGCACACCACGCTCCAGGTGGATCACGCGGCGCCGGCCGTACTGACGATCGGGGAGAGCCAGGCGCACTGCGCCGACCCGCACGGGCCGACGCACAAGGCCGGCTAGCGCTGCTGGGTGAAGCGCAGCAGGTTGCCCGCCGGGTCGCGGAAGGCGCAGTCGCGCACGCCGTAGGGCTGGTCAATGGGCTCCTGCACGACCTCGGCCCCCGAGACCAGGATGTGCTCGAACGTGGCGTCGCAGTCGTCGGTCTGGAAGACGGCCCGCCCGAGCATGCCCTTGGCCATCAGCTCCGAGAGGGCCTCACGGTCGGACGCCGAGGCGTTCGGGTTGGCGCTCGGCGGCTCGAGCACGATCTCCAGCTCGGGCTGCGACACAGGGCTGACCGTCACCCAGCGCATGCCTTCGAACTGCACGTCGTTGCGTACCTTGAGCCCCAGCACGTCGTGGTAGAAGGCGATCGCCTTGTCGTGGTCGTCGACGGCGAGGAAACAGTGCGAGAGCCTGAGGTCCATGTCGGCAGACTACGAGCGCTCCGCCGGGTTGGCTTCTCCGTTTCTGACGGGTCGGGTGAAGATCTTGGCGAAGCACGCCGGGATCGCCGCGCCGTCCTCGTGGTCGCGCGCCCGGTAGGCGGAGGGTGTCTCCCCGATCAGCTCGGTGAAGCGGGAACTGAACGAGCCGAGCGAGGAACAGCCGACCTCGAGGCAGACCTCGGTCACGCTCAGATCGCCACGCCGCAGCAGCGCCTTGGCCCGCTCGATGCGCCGCGTCATCAGGTAGCTGTAGGGCGTCTCGTCGAAGGCGGCGCGGAAGCTGCGCGAGAAGTGGCCGGAGGACATGAGCGCGCCGCGCGCCAGCGCCGGCACGTCCAGCGGCTGGGCGTAGTCGCGGTCGATCTGGTCGCGGGCCTGCCGCAGCCTGACCAGATCATCGGGTGTCACCCGCCCAGCATCTCACGGGAGTGGTCGAGCACCCACTCGTGGAAGGTCCTCGCCGGCCTGCCGGTGACCCGCTCGACGGTGTCCGTGAGCTCGATGGGCGGCTCGTCCAGCATCTTCGCGTAGCCGTCGAGAAGCACGTCGACGAAGGAGCCGGGGAAGGAGTCGTCCGCAAGCAGCCGCTGCCTGGCTTCCTCGCGCGAGAGCTCCTGCCAGCGCAGCGGCCGCCCCAGCGCCTCGCCGATGACGCGCACCTGCTCGACCTGGGTCAGCACCTGCGGCCCTGTCAGCCGGTAGCGGGCCCGGTCGTGGCCTTCCTCGGTCAGCGCGCGCACGGCCACCGCGGCGATGTCCGCCTCGTGCAGCATCGCCATCGGCACCGCCCCGTACGGCCCGGCCACGGTGTCACCGGCGCGGATCTGGTCCGCCCACCACAGCGCGTTCGCGGCGAACGTGCTCGGCCGCAGCACGGTCCAGGCCAGGCCCGAGTCCCGCAGGAGCCGCTCGACCTCGGCGTGCGAGCGGCCCACGTGGTTGTCGTGCTGTGCCGGGGCCGGCCCGTCCTGGACGGCTCCCGACGACAGCAGCACCACCCGGCTGACGTGCTTCCGCAGTACTTCGCGGATCGCGGGCATCGGCTCGGCCGTGTGGAAGGGCCACATCAGGAAGACCGCGTCCATGCCGCGCGCGCAGTCCGCCAGGCTCTGCGGATCGGCCAGATCGCCGCGCACCACTTCGGCTCCGGCGGGGAAGTCCGCGGGCCCGCCCGTGCGGGTCATCGCGCGGGCGTGGATGCCGTCCTCCAGGAGCTGGGCCAGCACCTGGCCGCCGACGTTTCCGCTCGCACCCGTTACAAGAATCATGCGTCCGAGCCTCGCCGCTCAGGGCCGGGGCCCGCCAGCCAGAGCGGCACCGCTGGCGGATTCCTCCGCGGTTGTAGTCTCGCTTGATGGATTCCGTCGACCGTGGCATCGTGCACGCGCTGCAGCTGGACGGGCGGGCGTCCTTCAGCCGGATCGCCGCGGTGCTGGAGGTGTCGGAGCAGACCGTCGCGCGCCGCTACCGGAAGCTGCGCTCGGCCGGGGTCGTCAGGGTGGTGGGCGGCGTGGACGGGCTGCGCCTCGGTTACATCTCGTGGTCCATCCGGCTGCGCACGACGCCCGACGCCGCGCAGGCGCTCGGGCTCGCGCTGGCCCGCCGTACCGACACCTTCTACGTGCACTTGCTCTCCGGCGGCACCGAGATCTCCTGCTTCACCCAGGCCCGCCCCGACGACGGCGAGACGCCGCTGCTCGACCGGCTGCCGCGCACGGGCAAGGTGCTGGACCTGAGCGCGCACTCGCTGCTGCGCGGCTTCGCCGTCCCCGGCGGCTGGGCGGGGCTGGCGTGCCTGGAGGAGTCACGGGCCGCGGCGCTGCGCTTCACGCCGGTGCCCGAGGTCGAGATCACCACGGAGGCGGCCGACCGCGCGCTGCTCGACGCGCTGGCCACCGACGGGCGCACCGGCTACCCCGAGCTGGCCGCCTCCACCGGATGGTCGGAGTCGACGGTCAGGCGGCGGGTCGACCAGCTGCGACGCTCGGGCGCGCTGATGGTGCAGCTCGAGTTCGACCCGCGCGCGCTCGGTTTCCGCGCACAGGCCCGTCTGTGGATGTCGGTACGGCCGGCCCGGCTGACCGCCGTGGCGGCACGGCTGGCCACGCACCCGGAGGTGTCGTTCGTCGGCGTCACCACCGGAGCGACGAATCTCATGGCCGAGGTGATCTGCCGCGACACCGACGACCTCTACCGCTACCTCACCGAGCGGGTCGCCTCCCTCGAATCCGTCCAGACGATGGAGACCGCGCCGGTCATGCGCACGCTCAAGCGCATCGGGTCACTTCCCTAACGGCTTTCTGCGGGCCAGGATCTGGCGATGGGCGATGCGCCAGCCCTGGGAAAGGCGCACGACGGTGTCTTCGTAGATCACGCTTCCGCTCGAGCCGTCGGCCATGACGCCGATGCCCTTGGAACGGGCGCGCACCCGGTCTGCGGCGATGTCGGTGAGCACCACGTTCGTCACGTGGTGGCCGACAGGGTTCAGGTCGCCCAGCGCCCTGCCCGCCTCGGCCATGGCCGCCACGCCGTGCAGGGGCTCCTGCCCGAAATCGGAAATGTCGTAGACGACGTCGTCGGTGAATACCTCGTCCAGCCGGTCGAGCTCGCCGCTGTCGCACAGGTGCCCGTGCATCGAGATCACCTCGTGCACGGCGAAACGGTCCTCGATGGTGAATGCCACGCGCCACACGCTAACCGGCAGGACTGACAGAAAAAGCTCAACCGATCGGTTGACGATTCTCCCGAGTCGCGCAATGCTTAACCATATGGTTGAAGATGTGGCCATGGACGCGGTGTTCCACGCGCTGGCACACGGGGCGCGGCGGCAGATGGTGCACCGGCTCTCCTCCGGCGACCTGACCGTGGGGGAGCTGGCCGAGCCGCTGTCCATGTCATTGGCGGGCGCGTCCAAGCACCTGAAGGTGCTGGAGCGCGCGGGGCTGATCCAGCGGACCGTGACCGGCAGGCGGCACGTGTGTCGGCTGCTGCCCGCGCCGCTGGCCGCCGCCGAGGCATGGCTGCGGTTCTACGAGCGGTACTGGACCGAGCGCCTGGACGCTCTGGAGGCGTTCGTCGTGGCCGCGCCTACCCAGAATGAGGAGGAAACATGAGAAACGCGACAGTGGTCCGGCTCGAGCGCACGATCGCCGCGCCACCGGAGCGGGTGTACCGGGCCTGGCTCGACCCCGAGCTGGTGCGGCAGTGGCTGGCGCCCCAGGGGATGAGCGTCACGCGGGTGGAGATCGACCAGAGCCGCTACAGCATCTGGCACGGGGACGCGGGCGGGTTCGAGTGCGAGGTGCTCGAGCAGGAGCAGGATCGGCGGATCGTGTTCCGCTGGGGGTTCGTCGGGCCGGAGCGGGCCGAGGGGCCGGTCTTCGACTCGTTGCTGACGATCACGGTGAACCCGATGCCCGAGGGCGGCACCGAGCTCACCCTCGTCCACGAGCAGTTGGAGGAGCTGGCCGCCGCGATGCCCGAGATCGCGGCGAACGTCGGCGTCGGCTGGGCCGGCACGCTCGACAAGCTCGCGACGGTGGCGGAGGCGGGCGCATGACCACGATCACCGTGAGCGAGTGGATGAGCCTCGACGGCGTCATCCAGGGGCCCAGCTCTCCCGACGAGGATCCACGAGACGGCTTCACGGACGGCGGCTGGCACCCGCAGTACCTGGACGACCTCGTGCGCGAGCACACGGTCTCCGGTCTGAACCGCGCGAGCGGGTTCCTGTTCGGCCGGTGGACCTACGAGCTGTTCGCGGCGTACTGGCCGACGTCCGGGCCCGAGGTGCGCGACCTCTCCGAGCCGCTCAGCAGCAAGCCGAAGTACGTGGCCTCGCGCACGCTGACCGGGCCGCTGGAGTGGCAGAACTCCATGCTGCTCAAGGGGGACCTGGTCGAGGCCGTCACCGCGCTCAAGCGCGACGGCGACGGCGAGCTGTTCGTGATCGGCAGCACGGAGCTGGTGCGCCCGTTGCTCGCCCACGGGCTGGTCGACGAGCTGCGGCTGGTGATCGACCCGATCGTGCTCGGGCGCGGCAAGCGGCTCTTCGCCGATGCCGTGCCGGCCTCGCTGCGCCTGGTCGACAGCCAGGTGACAGGCACCGGCGCGATCCTGGCCACCTACGCGCCGGCGAACGTCACCCGGATCGAGTAGAGATCGCCGCCGGAGTTGGTGATGAACAGGTTGTTCCGCTTGGCGCCGCCGAAGGTCAGGTTGGACGCCGACTCCGGCAGCAGCAGCTTGGCGATCAGCGTGCCATCGGGGTCGTAGCAGTGCAGGCCGTCCAGCGCGGCGGCCCAGACCCGGCCGTAGCAGTCGAGCCTGATCCCGTCGAACCAGGCCTCGGCGAACACCTTCCCGCCGGACAGCGTGCCGTCGGCGGTCACGTCGAAGACCCGCAGGTGCCGGTTCCTGGTGTCGACGACGTACAGCTGCTTCTCGTCCCGTGAGAAGGCCAGCCCGTTGGGGCGGACGAAGTCGTCGGCGACGATCGCGAGCTCGCCCGTTGCGGGGTCGAACCGGTAGACGTGGTCGCCGCCGATCTCGCTCTCGGCCGGGCTGCCCTCGTAGTAGCCGGTGATCCCGTAACGCGGGTCGGTGAACCAGATCGTCCCGTCCGAGCGGACCACCACGTCATTGGGGCTGTTGAGCCGCTTGCCCTGGTAGTTGTCGGCCAGCACGGTGATGGAGCCGTCGTGCTCGGTCCGCGTCACCCGGCGGGCGCCCTGCTCGCAGGTGACCAGGCGGCCCTCGCGGTCTCGCGTGTTGCCGTTGGCGTTGCCGGACGGGCTGCGGAAGACGCCCACGGTGCCGGTCGTCTCGTCCCAGCGCAGCAACCGGTCGTTCGGGATGTCGCTCCAGACCAGGTAGCGGCCGGCGGGGAAGTAGACGGGCCCCTCGGTCTTACGGCTGCCGCGGTGCAGCACCTCCACGTAATCGTCGCCGCCGTCGTAGCCGAACCTGTCGTCCAGCACCTCGAACTCCGCCTTGAACCGATCCATGACTGAACCTCCTTCGGTATTATGTTAGCCGTGCCAAATGAGATTCGGTCAAATCATGGATGACATTGACAGGCTTCTGGTGGCCGAGCTGCAACGGGACGCCGCCCAGCCGTACGCCGCGCTCGGCCAGGCCGTGGGCCTGTCGGCCGGGGCGGCGCACGAGCGGGTCAGGAAGCTGCGCGAGCGCGGGGTCATCCGGGCCTCCACGGTAGACGTGGACCCCGCCCTGCTGGGCAAGGGGGTGCTGGCCTTCGTCCTGGTCAGCGCCGACTCGTGGATGGGGGACTCGGGGGCCGCCTTCTCGGGGATCCCGGAGATCATGGAGGCGCACGTCATCGCCGGGGCGGCCTCGGTGCTGGTCAAGGTGCGGACCTCGACCACGGAGCAGTTGCAGGACGTGTTGCGCCGGATCTACGACATCGCCGGGGTGACCGGGACCGAGGCCGTGGTGGTCCTCGAGACGTTCTTCGAGCGTCCCGTCCAACCTTGAGGGGATTTTCGGTATGCGCATCGATCGGCTCGACCACCTGGTCCTCACAGTCGCCGACCTGGAAGCCACGGTTGGCTTCTACACGCGGGTGCTGGGGATGACCGCGACGACCTTCCGTGGCGGGCGTACGGCGCTGGAGTTCGGCCACAGCAAGATCAATCTGCACGTGGCGGGCCACGAGTTCGATCCCAAGGCCCTGCGTCCCACGCCCGGCAGTGCCGACCTCTGTTTCATCGTCACCGAGCCCCTCGGTGACGTGATCGCCCAGCTGTCCCGCGTGGGCGTCCCGATCGAGGAGGGGCCGGTCGAGCGGACGGGCGCCACCGGCCCCATCACCAGCGTCTACATCCGGGACCCTGACGGCAACCTGATCGAGCTCAGTAGCTACACGTGAAGGCCCCGGCCGTGGATGGCCGGGGCCTCGAATTCGGGGTGTCAGACCAGGAAGAGCAGGGCGGCGCTGATCAGCACGGTCACGGCGGTGGCGAAGTGGATGCCGAAGGCGACGGCCTTGGCGCCGCCGTGGCGCAGCACGATGAAGGTGTCGAAGATCGGGTTCAGCGCCACGATCAGCATGAACCAGGCTGCGGCACTGGGGCCGGCGAAGGCGAGCAGCGCCAGGCCCAGCACGCCGTAGCTGGCGTCGCGCGACCCCTTGATCGTCAGGTACGCGCCGGCTTCCCCGTCCTTCTTGGCGGGCACACCGTACCCGGTGGCGGCGGCCTCGGGCGCCAGCAGGAAGCGCGCGCCGATGAACAGGACCAGGAGGTTCAGTACGACGGCGAGTCCATAGGCGATGACGGTCAACATGGCGGTCTCCTCAAGATTGCTAGCAGCGCTAGGAACGAGAACGACACTAACATAGCCGCGACAGGAGCACTAGCGGTGCTAGGATTTCAATCATGTCGATCCAGACGCGCAAGGAGCGCGAGCGAGCAGAGCGAGAGCGGTTGATCATCACGGCGGCCCGGGAGCTCGCCGAGGCCGAGGGGTGGGACGCCGTCACCACGCGCCGCCTCGCGGCCGAGATCGAGTACAGCCAGCCCGTCCTCTACAGCCATTTCTCGGGCAAGGACGCCATCATGGCCGCGGTCGCCCTCGAGGGCTTCGCCGACCTGGCGGACGCCCTGCGTACGGCACGTACCGCCGCGCCCGATCCGCGGCAGGCGCTGGCCGACGTGGGGGCGGCCTACGTCGAGTTCGCCGAGCGGCGGCCCGCGCTCTACGACGCCATGTTCATCCACGCCGTCGACCTGCCGTTCGCCAGCCCCGAGGCGCCGCCGGCGCTGCACGACGGGTTCGCCCAGCTGCGCGAGAGCCTGCGGCCGCTGGTGCGCGAGGAGCAGCTCGACCTGCTCACGGAGACGTACTGGGCGGGCCTGCACGGCCTGCTCGCCCTCACCCGCAGCGGCCGCCTGCGCCGCGAACACCACGACGACCGCGTCGCCCTCCTCGTCGAACGCTTTCTCTGACGCCCCTCTACGCGGTGGCGGCGTGGGTGACGGCTCGGGCCAGGGTGCGGGCGTAGGCGTCGTCGAGGGGGGCGTGCTCGAAGATCAGCCGGTACCACATGGGGCCGAAGACGAGGTCCGTGAGTGCGTCGTCGTCCACGTCCCGGGTGATCTCGCCGCGGCCGCGGGCGCGGGTGAGCAGATCGCGGACGAGGGCGCGGCGGTGAACGATGAGGCGGTCCCAGAGCTGCTTGGCGAAATCCGGGTCCTGCAGGGCCTCCGTCACCAGCGCCCGGTTCAGCATCCCTGTGACGTCGCGCTGGGCGGCGAAGGTGACCGTGAGCAGCTCCTCGAGGTCGCCCCGGAGCGTGCCCGTGTCGGGCACGGGCACGTGCCCGGCCGTGTCGATCAGGACGTCCAGGATGATCTCGCCCTTGGATCGGTAGCGCCGGTAGATGGCCTGCTTGGACACCCCGCTGCGGGCCGCGATGCCCTCCATCGACACGCCCCGGTAGCCGCATTCGCGGACCATCTCCAGCGCGGCCACCCGGATGGCCTCATCCACGGCCGGGTCTCGCGGGCGTCCCACCATGACCCGATCATACGCAACGGTGCGTCTCCAAATGCGAGCCCCGTACGGCAGAAAAATCTTGAAACTGGGTGTCGAACCGGTGTCGAGCCGTTCGACGCGTTAGCGAGACCACGATCCGACACGGAGGACGACATGCAGAAGATCACGACTTACCTGTGGTTCGACAACCAAGCCGAGGAGGCCGCCGCGCTCTACACCTCGCTGTTCGAGGACTCCAAGATCGTGGAGGTGCACCGGCAGGGCGAGGGCGGCCCCGCCATGATGGTCGCCTTCGAGCTGGCCGGGCAGCGCTACCTGGCGCTCAACGGCGGGCCCGGCCACGACTTCAGTGACGCGATCTCCCTCTTCGTGGACTGCGAGGACCAGGAGGAGGTCGACCGGCTCTGGGGAGCGCTGACCGCCGACGGAGGGAAGGAGGGCCCCTGCGGCTGGCTCACCGACAAGTACGGGGTGTCGTGGCAGATCATCCCGAAGGCGCTGCCCAGGCTGATGAGCGACCCCGACCCGGCCAGGGCACAGCGCGCGATGCAGGCCATGCACACCATGACCAAGATCGACGTGAAGGCGCTCGAGGACGCGGCGCGGGGCTGATCACCAGTTACGGAGGGAGCGGCGCAGGATGCCCGCCGCTTCCTCCTGGCCCACCGGCTTGGGCGCGGTGGCCAGCAGGCGCTGCTGCTTGAGCGTGCCCTCCACCAGGTCGGGGATGTCGGACTCGGTGTAGCCGACGCCGCCGATGCCGTTCGGCAGCCCGATGTCGCGCATCAGCCGGGTCAGCGCCGACGGCAGCCGCTCGGCCGGCTCGTCCTGCGCGGAGCCGGGATCCAGCAGTGCGGCCGCTCGCAGGTGCCGCTCGGGAGCGGCGTCGAAGGTGAAGCGGAACGACTCCGGCGCCGTGAGCGCCACCGCCATGCCGTGCGGCACCATCGGCTCGCCCGCCGGATAGCCGTCGGGATGGAAGTCGCGCACCCGCCCGGCGATCGGGTAGGCGTTCGCGTGCGGGATGTGCACGCCGGCGTTGCCGAAGCCGAGCCCGGCGAACGTGGCGGCCAGGGCCATGTTGCCGCGCGCCCGCACGTCGCTCCCGTCGCGCACCGCCTCCCTGAACGAGGTCGCCAGCAGTCCGAGCGCCCGCTCGGCCCACATGTCCGCGACCGGGTTGCTCCCGCAGTACGGCACGCGCTGCTCGGGCCGCTTGCGCTCGAACGCGGTGTACGGCTTGGCGGTGTAGCTCTCCAGCGCGTGGCACAGGATGTCCATCCCGGCGGCGGCCGTCACACCGGCGGGCTGGCTGAGTGTGAGGTCCGGGTCGACCACGGCCAGGACGGGGCGCAGCCGTACGTGGCTGATGCCCGACTTGACCTTGAGCGAGAGCACGTCGAGCACGCAGACCGTGGTGCTCTCGGCGCCGGTGCCCGTGGTGGTCGGGACCGCGACCAGCGGTTTGAGCGGCTCGGAAGGCGCGCGGCCGCCGCCGACGGGGACGTTGACGTAGTCGATCAGCTCGCCCGGGTTCGTGGTCAGCAGGTTCACGGCCTTGGCCGTGTCGATGCTGGACCCGCCGCCGACCGCCACGAAGGCGTCCCACGGGCTGGTGGCGCGGGCGTGCTCGATGGCCTCGCGCATGCTGTCGTCGGTGGGCTCGACGTGCACGCGGTCGAAGACGGCCGCCTCGATGCCGTACTCGGCCAGCTGACCGGCGATGCGCTGCGGGTGCCCGGTGGCGGCGACGCCGGGATCGGTGACGACGAGCGCGCGCCGCACGCCGTACTGGGACAGGTCGTAGCCCACCTCGGCCGAGGCGCCGGGGCCGAACTTGAGCGCAGGAGCCCCGTAGGTGAAGACGGATTCCACCTACACGGATCTATCACGTTGTACGGCGGCACGGGCTAGCCCGGGCCGTAGGAGCAGCGGACGCCGGTGTGGATCGTGGCGCGCAGGTGGTCGCCGATCGTCCGGTCGGCCGCGGCGATGCGGTCGACGGCACGCCTGATCGCCTTGCCGACCGCGATCCTGGCCCGCTCGTCGTTCCCGGCGAACTGCCTGTCCCGCCCGCCCAGCCCGGTCGCGGCGGCCAGCTCGGCGAGCAGCCAGTCGCGCTCCGCCTCCACCGCCTCCGAGCGCGGCAGCTCGTCCAGCTGCTCGAGCCGCCGCCGGTAGCTGCGCCGCGCCTCCTCGTCCAGCACGGGCTGCCGGGCCGGGTCCGCGTGCGGATTTCCCGCCAGCTCGGCCGCCGGGATCTCCTGTCCGGGGTTGGCAAGCAGCGTCGCCAGGTATCCCATGCCGACGCTGTGGTCGACCAGCGTGCCGCGCCCGTGCAGCTCGACCCGCCACTGGCGGCCGGCGCGCGCCATCGCCACCTGGCGGCTCGCGCACGGCAGCGTCATGCCGAGCGCGTCGGCGTCCCGCTCGGCCCTGGCCAGCTCGTGCCTGGCCCGGCCGTCGTGCGAGCCGTGCCGCAGCGCGTACGCCTCGGCCAGCCGGTAGCGCGACAGCACCACGGCGGGCCAGTGGCCGAACGCCAGGTTGTCGTGCACCGCGGCCTCCAGATGGCCGATGGCACGTTCCACGTCGCCCATCGTCAGCGCGGCCATGCCGAGGGTGTGCCAGGTCGAGCCGTAGCAGGCCGCGCCCAGGCTGGCGATGACCGGCATTCCCGCGTACGGCAGCAGCAGCCGGTACACCTGCTCCGCGGTCACCGCGTCGCCCAGCAGCGCGGCCGCCTCCGCGATCGCGTACATCGACATCAGCCAGCTGCTGGAGTGCGGCAGCTCCGCCAGGTCCCTGCCGCGTAACCGGGCCAGCATGCTCTCGGCGAGCCGCCGGTCGCCCGCCGTGGCCGCGGCCACCGCCAGCCCCGCGTACACCGAGTTGTCCACCGCGCTCAGCACCGGTGTGCCCGCCAGCTCGACCAGCGCCGGCGCCAGCTCGCCTATCCGTCCCTGGTACCAGCGGATCGTGGCGAGCTGCACCGCGTACCAGCCGGTCGCGTCGACGTCGCCGGCCGCGGTGCCGCGCTCGGCACAGTCGGCGGCCAGCGCCTCGGCCTCTTCGAAGCGGCCTGCCCTGATGCTGAGCATGACGTCGATCGCGCTCAGCACGAATCCGACCGCCAGGTGGTCGTGGCCCTTCAGCAGGCCGCGCAGCTCGCCCAGGCTCCGCTCGGCGTGCGGGTCGCCGACCAGGAAGAGGTCCACGGTGTTCCAGAGCAGGCCCATCAGCAGGTCGCTGCGCCGGCCGGTCCTGGACCCCTCCGCGATCAGCTCGGCGGCCAGCTCCAGCCTGAGCGCGCCGTGCTCGGGTCCGAGCACGCAGTGGTGCGCTAGGCTCAGCGCCTCGGCCAGCGCCACCGGGTCTCCGGCGTCTCGGGCCTTGCCGAGCAGGGCCAGCGACTGGTCGTACCCGCCCGTTCGGTAGTCGGCCTCGGCGGCCAGCCGTACCCGCAGCCTGAGAGCCAGCGGCGAGGCGGGATCGACGCGCGCCAAGGCCTCGCGCTGGCGCAGCCGGACCATGGCGGCCTCGGCCGCCGTGCGGTGCTCATGCACCCATAACCCGCCCAGCCCCAGCGCGGCCCGCGCCATCTCAGGCGCGTCACCGGAACGCTCCGCCTCGCGGTAGGCGCTGTCGAAGCAGCGCCTGCCGCTGTGTATGTCGCCGTCGACGTACAGCGCGCGTTCCCCGGACGCGATCGTGCTCGTGCTCGTGCTCACTCGGCATCTACCCCCGGCGGCCCCCGTTCGAGAATACGGATCTGTCCCCCTTACCGGTTCATTTCGTACGGCATGCGAAAAGACATCGGATGAGTCCCCGCCAACCTGACGCCCGGCGCCCTTTCCCGCCGTCGACGATCTCTACGCGGCCCGGCGCGAGCGGTTAGGGTGAGGGCAGTCACCAGACCTGGGGGGACACGGGTTGAAGGGCCTGCGGGTGGTCGCGGCTGCCGCGGCGTTGATCGTCGCCGCCGTTCCCGAGGCCGTGACGCGGCCCGCGGCGGGCGACGACGCTTGCGGACCCCGCGACACCCGGGTGGCCGTGCCGTACGCGATCACCGGCTACTGGCTGGTGCCGCGCTCCGACCGGTGCGTGACGCGGCGCACGGTCGAGGCGATCCACCGCATCGGCGGTGACACGCTCGTCACGTTCGGGGCGCGGCTGGCGCCCGGGCGCGATCCCGAGGTGGACTGCCCGGGGTGCTACCAGGTCGGGCGGAAGGTCCGGCGGGTCTACACCTACGTCACCAGCGAGCAGTTCGGGCCGGGGTTGCTGCGGTGCCCGGGGGAGCGGCGCTTCCAGACGGCCGGGCGGACCTACTACCAGTTGCTGCTCGGCCACTCGTGCACGAAGGGGCCTGTCGACCTGGTCCTGGTGGTCTCCGACGGCGACGGGCTCGGCAACCTGATGGCCGAGGCGGACGGCTACGGCATGAAGGTGTATCCGGGCCTGCCCGCGGCGCCGCAGGACCCGGCCAAGCCGTGGCTGCCCGATCCGCGCCACACCTCGGCCGTGGCGGCGTTCACCGGGCGGGTGCTGGCCGACTACCGGCAGCGCTTCGCCGGGGTGAAGGCGTTCGCGGGGGTGTACCAGTCCTTCGAGCTGACGGTGAAGGCGCGGCCGGCCAAGGACCCCACGATCGGGCTGTACCGGGCGCAGCACGCCCAGGTGGCCGCGGCGCTGCCCGGCACCAGGCTGCTGGTCAGCCCGTACATCGACGCGCGCAGGGGGCCCGGCTTCCCGCCCGAGCAGGTGGGCGAGGGGCTCGCCGAGCTCGCCGGCACCAGGGCCGGGCTGCCGATGGTCGTCGCGGTCCAGGACGGTCGCGGCACGGGCAAGGTCGGGGTGTACGGCCCCGCGGAAGCGGATGCCGGCGTCGATCCGCGCGTCGCCCCCATCGTGGGAAACGTCACGAACCGGCAGGCGTACTACGGCTCGACCGGTGACTACTACGCGGCCGCCGCCCGGGCGGTCCCGCCGGGAGTCGAGCTGTGGGCCAACATCGAGGCGTTCGAGCCCACCCCCGTGCCCGGCGACTGTGGCAGGGCCGACCCGTTGCCGCTGCGCGGGCGGCCGACGAAGGCGCGCCTGGACCGCCAGATCGAGGCGGCCAGGCCGTACGTCTCCAAGATCATCTCCTATGGCTGGGATCCGTTCATGACCTGCCAGCCGGGCGTCGGCAGGCCCTCGGTGGCCGACGACATCGTCAGCCGGTCAGCGCTGCCACGATGATGTCGGCGAGCACGGCCGCCTGGGAGCCGTCCTCATCCAGGTCCGGGTCGTAGATCGTCACCTCGATGCCGGCCGCGCCGGGCAGCGCCAGCAGGCCGCGCAGCACCTCGACCGCCTGTGCCCGGTCGAGGCCGCCCGGTGTGGGCGAGTCGACCGCGCTCAGCACGGAGGGGTCGAGGATGTCGGCGTCCATGTGGATCCAGAAGCCGTCGAGCCCGGCCATGACCTTCTCGGTGGCTTCCACCGCGCGGCCGATCTCGGCGCTGGTCACGTGGGTGAGCACGCCGTCGTGGTCGCCCAGGTCCTCCTCGTCGCGGACGCCGAGCAGGATCACGTCCTCGTCCTTGACGTACGGCTTGAGCCCGTCGATGTCCACCAGGTAGCCGTCGCCGCGCCCGGTGGCGAGCGCCACGTCCTCTCCGGCCGCCGAGCCGACGTGCGGCGAGTTGCCCAGGTGGCGGAAGTCGCTGTGCGCGTCCAGGTAGGCCAGCCCGAAGCGGCCCTGCTTGCGCAGCGCGAGCGCCGGGCCGAGCAGGATCGAGCAGTCGCCGCCGAGCAGCACGGGGAAGTCCCCCGCCGCCCTGAGCTCGGTCACCCGCTCCGCCAGCCTGCGCGCGTAGGCGGCGATCGCGGGACCGTTGCGCACCCCGTCACCCGGCTTCCAGGTGGCCACGTACCGCGGCGGCACCAGCGACCCCGCGTCCCTCGCGCCGAGCCTTTCGACCAGTCCCGCCTCCCGCAGCGCCCACGGCGCCTTGTAGCAGCCGGGCACCGTGTCGGGCGCGGGCGGCCGCAGGCCCAGGTTCGAGGGCGCGTCCAGGACCGCGTACTTCCTGTCAGGGGTTATAGTGCTCATAGTCGTGACGCTAGCAGGAGGGAGACGGGATGCGCCAATACGCGGACACGGGGTTGGTGGCGATCGACCTGGCCAACACCTGGGACCCGTTCCTGACCGAGCCCGAGCGGCTTGCCTCCCCGGAAGCGCTGCGCGCCTTCTGCGATGAGCTGGGGGAGCCGCCCGGCGGTCTCGATCTCGACGGCGTCAGGGAAGTGCGCTCGCGCCTGCGCGAGGTGCTCGCGTGCGCCCCTTCCGAGCGGACGGCGGCGCTGGCGTCCTGGACCGCCGCGCTGCCCGGGCAGGCGGCGGTGGTGGACGAGTCGGGCCTGCCCACGCTCCGCCTCGCCGCCCCCGCGGGGGCGGAGCTTCCGGTACGGCTGGCGGTCCGCGCCGTGGCCGAGCTGCTCGACCTGGCGGCGGCCGGCGACTGGGAACGCCTGCGCCTGTGCGCGGCCGACCCGTGCACGGACGCCTTCGTGGACCGCAGCCGCCCCGGCCTGCGCCAGTTCTGCTCGACCCGCTGCGCCAACCGCGCGCACGCCGCCGCCTCCCGCGCCCGCCACCGCACGGCCCACTAGGCGGTGAGCTCGGCTCTTCTGCGGCGCAGGAACGCCTGCTCGGCCGCGTTCTCCGTACGGGCCAGCGCCGCGTCGTAGGACCGGGCGGCCTCGGCATCCCTGCCCAGGCGGCGCAGCAGGTCGGCGCGGACGGCGTGGAAGAGGTGGTAGCGGTCGAGGTCGAGCCCGTCGACGAGCTCGAACGCCGCCGCCGGGCCGTCGACCTCCGCGACGGCGACCGCCCTGTTCAGCGCCACGATCGGGGTCGGGGTGAAGGCCATGAGCTGGTCGTAGAGCCGGACGATCTGCCGCCAGTCCGTCACGGGGTCGGTGTGCACCGCGTTGATCGCCGCCTGGATCTGGTACGGCCCGGGCGCGTCGCGCCGCAGGCACCGGCGCACCAGATCCCTGCCCTCGGCGACCAGAGCCGCGTCCCACAGCGCGCGGTCCTGGTCCGCCAGCAGCACCAGCTCGCCCCGGGCGTCCGTACGCGCGGCCCGGCGCGCCTCGACGAGCAGCATCAGCGCGAGCAGCCCCATGACCTCGGGCTCGTCTGGCATCAGCTCGGCGAGCAACCGGCCGAGCCTGACGGCCTCCACGCACAGGTTCTCGCGGGCCAGCCGGTCGCCCGAGCTGGCCGTGTAGCCCTCGTTGAAGATCAGGTAGACCACGGCCAGCACCGCCCGCAGGCGGTCGGGCAGGTCCGGCTCCCTCGGCACCCGGTACGGGATGCGCGCGTCGCGGATCTTGCCCTTGGCCCTGACCAGGCGCTGGGCCATGGTCGGCTCCGGCACCAGGAACGCCCGTGCGATCTCGGGCGTGCTCAGCCCGCCGAGCAGCCGCAGCGTCAGCGCGACCTGCGCGCTCATGGCCAGCGCCGGATGGCAGCAGGTGAAGATCAGGCGCAGCCGGTCGTCGCGCACGGGGCCCTCCTCGGGCGGGTCATCGGAGGCTTGCAGCAGGACGGCCTGGGCGTGCTTCTCCTCGCGCGCCGACTCGCGGCGCAGCCGGTCGATCCCGCGGTTCCTGGCCGTGGTGATGATCCAGCCCGCCGGGCTCGGCGGCATCCCGTCCTGCGGCCACTTCCTGACGGCCACGGCGAAGGCGTCCTGGACCGCCTCCTCGGCCACGTCGATGTCGCCGAAGTAGCGCACCAGGACCGCCACCGCCCTGCCGTACTCCTCGCGGAAGACCCGCTCGATGCCGGTCATGCGCAGGGACGCACCTCGACCGGCAGGCCGAGCAGCAGCGACAGGCGGCGGCCCCAGTCGAGCGCGGCGTCCAGATCCTCCACCCGGATGATCATGAAGCCGCCCAGGTGCTCCTTGCCCTCGGCGAACGGGCCGTCGGTGATCAGCACGTCACCGTCCTTCGGGCGCAGGAGGGTGGCCGTGCTGACGTCGTGCAGTCCGGCGCCGAACACCCACACGCCCCGGTCCCGCATCTCCTGGTTGAGCACCGCCAGGTCGCGCAGGATCGGGTCCAGTACCTCCGGCGGGGGCGGGTCGCCGTCGGGCTGGACGATGCTGAGCATGTAGTCCTTCATGTCCTTCACACGAACAGGATGCCCGCGGATCGACACTCAGCCCTTCATGACAGGCCTGCCACGAAGCGGGCCATGCCGGCCAGCCAGCGGTCGGGGTCCTCGGCCTTGCGCCGGGTGAACTCGGCCACCTCCGGGTGCGGGAAGATGTGGAAGCGCTCGGCGTCCAGGCCGTCGACCACGGCCTGCGCCACGGCCTCCGGCTCCAGGATCGCGCCCGACGCGCCCACCGCGCGGGCCGTCACGTGATCCTCCGCCAGGCCCTTGGCCAGCATGTTCGTGCGCACGCCCTGCGGGCACAGCACACTGACCTTGACGCCCTGGGGCGCGTAGTGGATCGAGAGCCACTCGGCGAAGGAGATGGCCGCCGCCTTGGTCACCGCGTACGGCGCGTCGCCGGGACAGCTGATCAGCCCGGCCGCCGAGCAGGTGTTGAGCAGGTAGCCGCCGCCGCGCGCGACCATGGAGGGCACGACCGCCCTGGCCGCGTACACGTGGGCCATCAGGTTGACGCCGAGGAGCCGGTCCCACTCCTCGGCGGGGGCGTCGAGCCCGTGCCCGCCGATCACCCCGGCGTTGGAGCAGAACAGGTCGACCGGCCCGAACGGCGTCTCGGCCAGCGCGGCGACCTCCTCCTCCCGCGACACGTCGGCCCGTACGGCTGCCGCGCGGTCACCGATCTCCTTGGCCACCGCCCTGGCGCCCGCCTCGTCCACGTCCGCGACGACCACCCCTGTGGCGCCCTCGGCGGCGAACCTGAGCGCCATGGCCCGCCCGATCCCGCCGGCCGCGCCCGTGACGACCACGACCTTGTCCCGCACCTGCATGCGACGCACCTCCAAATGTTCTAGAACGTCATTCTGTAGGGCCTCCGGCCGGGCAACAAGGTGCGTAAGGCAGCATTCTTGGCGTGCCACACGCCATCACCGCGGACTCGGTCGAGCTGTCCTACCAGGTCAAGGGCGCCGGGGAACCATTGCTTCTGCTGCCGGGCCAGGCCAACTCCCACCATTGGTGGGACGGGGTCAGGGACGAATTCGAGACCCGCTACCGGACGATCACCTTCGACTACCGGGGCACGGGCGACAGCGACAAGCCCGACGTGCCCTACAGCACCCGCGGGTTCGCCCAGGACGCGATCGCCGTGCTCGACGACCTGGGCGTGGAGCGGGCGCACGTCTACGGGACCTCCATGGGCGGCCGGGTCGCCCAGTGGCTGGCGGCCGACCATCCCGAGCGGGTCGGCGCCCTGGTCCTCGGCTGCACCTCGCCCGGCGGGCGGCACGGGGTCGAGCGGTCGCAGGAGATCAGGAAGGCTCTGGCGCAGCCGGACCGGGCCGCGGCGCAGCGGGTCCTGCTCGAGCTGATGTACACGCCGGACTGGCTGGCCACCCACCCCGGACCGCACAACACGGTCGGGGACCCCGGCATGCCGGCCTACGCCCGGGGGCGGCACCTGGCCGCCAGCGCCGGGCACGACAGCTGGGACGCGCTGCTCGGGATCAAGGCCCGGACGCTGGTCATCCACGGCGGTGACGACGTCTTCAACCCGGCGGCCAACGCGCCGCTGCTGGCCGAGCGGATCCAGAACGCCTCGCTGCGGCTCATCCCCGGGGCTCGGCACGCCTACTTCGAGGAGTTCCGTGCGGTCGCGGGGCCTGCCGTACTGGAATTCCTGAACCTCGGAGGTCTGTAGCGGGACCTGCGACTGCAACCGATATTAGCTGGTATTTGGGCCTTCTAACATCGGATCTCTCGGCTTAGCTTGAGTTCATGAGCGCCTTACGGAAGGCAGCCGCGTGCTTCGCTGCCGCCACACTGGTCGCCTTGTCCATGGCCGCGCCTCCAGCCGGCGCGGCGGCGACCTTCAACGTCAAGGACTACGGTGCGACCGGCAACGGGTCCTCCAACGACACAGCGGCGATCAACTCGGCGATCACCGCCGCCGCCAACGCGGGCGGCGGGATCGTGGAGTTCCCCGCGGGGACCTACAAGTCGGCCAACTCCATCCACATGAAGAGCAACGTCACCATCCAGCTCGACGCCGGCTCCACGATCATGGGCGCCTCCGGCAGCGGTTACGACGCTCCCGAGTCCAACCCCAACGACAACTACCAGGACTACGGCCACAGCCACTTCCACAACGCGATGATCTGGGGTGACCGGCTCACCAACATCGGCTTCGTCGGCTCGGGCACCATCGACGGCGGCGGGCACCTCATCACAGGCAACCCCAGCTCGGGACAGGCCGACAAGATCATCTCGCTGACGCGGTGCGACGGGCTCACGCTGAGCGGCATCACGCTGCGGCGCGGCGGCCACTTCGCCGCGCTGACCAACGCGTGCGACAACATCACCTCCGACCATCTGCGGATCGACACCGCCTCCGACCGCGACGGCTGGAACGTGATCAGCGCGCAGAACGTGACCGTCACCAACGCCGACATCGCCGGCAACGACGACGCGCTGGTGTTCAAGAGCGACTGGGCGCTCGGCCAGACCTACGGCAACGGCCACGTCAGGGTCTCGGACTCGCACCTGTCGGCGGGCTGCTGCAACGCTCTGATGTTCGGCTCGGAGACCTGCGGCAACTTCACCGACTACCAGTTCGACCGCATCACGATCACCGGGGCGAACAAGTCGGGGCTCGGCATGGTGTCCATGGACGGGTCGGTCATCACCGACATCCACTACCGCGACATCACGATGTCCAACGTGCGCAGCGCGATCATGGAGAAGATCGGCACCAGGCGAAGGTGCGGCAACAGCCCGGGCATCGGCCGGATCGAGAACATCACCTACGACAACGTCACCTCGACCGGCCAGAGCAGCGCCAACTTCACCGCCACGCTGTGGGGCGAGAGCGGCACCACCAACCGGATCCGCAACGTCACCTTCACCAACGTGGACCTGACCGTGCCCGGCGGCGGCGCCTGCATGGGCACCGGCGTGCCGAGCAACAACTCCACCGACTACAACCCCAACAGCATCGGCACCCGCCCGTCCTACGGCTGGTACCTCCACAACGCGCACGACGTGAAGTTCACCGGCAGCTCCGTGCGGTTCAACGCCAACGACTGCCGGCCCGCGGTGATCGCCAACACGGGCAGCACGGTCACCTTCGACCACTTCACCGCCGAGCGCGGCAGCAACAGCCCCAGCGACATGGTCTTCCAGTCGATCACCGGCTACTGCGTGGCCAACAGCCAGAACACCGCCGGCGGGGCCCTGCGGGTCAGCGCCACCGGCTCCACCCAGAGCTGCGGCGGCACCCCGTCGACGTTCCTGGAAGCGGAGGACGCCACCATCACCCAGGGCGTCGTCGAGTCCAACCACACCGGCTTCAGCGGCACCGGGTTCGTCAACGGCGACAACGTGGCCGGCTCCGGCGTGGAGTGGAACGCCAATCAGACCGCGGCCGGCAGCTACAAGCTGACCATCCGCTACGCCAACGGCACCACCGCCAACCGCCCGATGGCGCTGACCGTCAACGGGACCGCGGTCGGCGAACTCCCGTTCCCGCCCACGGCCAACTGGGACACCTGGGCAGGCGTCGACGTCACCGTGCCGCTCAACGCCGGGGCGAACTCGGTCAAGCTCGTCTCCACCACCGCGAACGGCGGGCCCAACCTGGACTACCTCGACGTCCAGCCGGCCGGTCCCGCGCCCGTCGACTACCAGGCGGAGAACGCCACGATCTCCCAGGGCGTCGTCGAGTCCAACCACACGGGCTTCACGGGCACCGGCTTCGTCAACTACGACAACGTGGCCGGCGGCTACGTGGAGTTCAACGTGACCGCGGCCCAGGCGGGCAACGCGTCGCTGACCCTGCGCTACGCCAACGGCACCACCACCGACAGGCCGATGGACATCGCGGTCAACGGCACGGTCGTCTCGGCCGGCCGCTCGTTCCCGCCGACGGCCAACTGGGACACCTGGGCCACCTCTACCCTGACGGTCCCGCTCAACGCCGGAACCAACACAATCCGGGCCACGGCCACCACCGCTAACGGGGGTCCCAACCTGGACCGGATCACTATCGGTTAACACTCATGTACGCGGCCTGCCGTACCTCTATCTGAGCCGGTACGGCAGGCCGTATCGTGCGCGCATGCACGGCGTCGACCCGAGCGTTCCGAGCGTGGCCCGTATCTACGACTACTTCCTGGGCGGGAAGGACAACTACGCGGCGGACCGGGTCGCGGCCGCCCGGATCCTCGAGGTGATCCCGAACGCGCCGGAGATGGCGCGCGCCAACAGGGCCTTCCTGGGCCGGGTGGTCCGCCACCTGACCGCGGCCGGGATCGACCAGTTCCTCGACCTCGGGACCGGGCTGCCGACACGGGAGAACGTGCACGAGGTCGCCACCGAGGCGCGGGTCGTCTATGTGGACAACGACCCGGTCGTGCTCGTGCACGGCAGGGCGCTGCTGGCCGACAGCCCGCGCACCGAGGTCGTCGAGGGGGATCTGCACGATCCCGAGCGGATCCTGGCCGACGCGGCGCAGTACCTGGACTTCGGGCGGCCCGTCGCGGTGCTGCTGATGGCGATCCTGCACTTCTTCCCCGACGACGCCGAGGTCGCCGGGATCGTGGCGGCGCTGCGGCGGCCGCTGGTGCCGGGGAGTTGCCTGGCGGTCTCGCACGGGAACGCGGGGGAGTTGGCCCCCGACGGGCGGCGGCGCGGGCGGGCGGTGTACGCCGGGACGTACGCGGGCGGGGCCGTGGGGCGGAGCGCGGAGCATCTGGCCGGATGGTTCGGCGGGCTCGAACTGGTGTCGCCGGGAATCGTGCCCGTACAGCGGTGGCATTCCACGGAGGAAATTCCCGACCCGGCAGCGGTCGGCGTTCTCGGCGCCGTGGGAACCGTCCCCCACTAAAACCGGATTTATGGTAATTTTTCCGGGAGCGTCCGGCTATGTGTGAGGTGTTTGATGGCGCGCCTGGAAATCGTCACCCGGCTTTCCACGGTCGTCGGCGGGCTGGCGTTGAACGGCGTGGGAATCGGCATGCTCATCCAGTCCGGCCTGGGATTAGGGGCCTGGGACGTGCTGCATCAGGGAATCGCCGACCACACGGGCCTGAGTTTCGGCGCCGTCGTCATTCTGGTGACCATTGTGGCGTTGATTCCGTGGTGGCCGCTCCGAGTGCGGCCCAATATCGGGACGATTCTCAATGTATTCGTCGCCGGAATTGTCATCGACTGGGTGCTCGCGCTCTCCTCTCCCGCGCACGAATGGTGGGCGCGCGGCCTTTTGATGGTCGGCGGAATTGTGATATTCGCGTTCGGGCAGGGGCTTTATCTCGCGCCGGATCTGGGGGCCGGGGCCCGTGAGGGGCTGATGACCGGGATCTCCGCCCGCTTCGGCATCTCGATCCGGCTGAGCAGGTTCCTCATCGAGGCCACCGTGCTGGTGCTCGGGATCCTGCTCGGCGGGTCGATCGGGCTGGGGACCGTGGTGTTCACCGTCGCGATCGGGCCGCTGGTGCAGGTGGCGATGCGCGTGTGCGCCCGGCGCCCGGCCCCGGTGCCGGACTAGATCGCGGTTTCACCTGACACCTCCGTGCGGGCGACGACGCGGCCCCGCCGCCAGACGATGCGATCCGCGCTCGCTGTGGCGATCGTGTCGTGCGGGCCGTCGGCGCGGATCGCCACGAGATCGGCCACCATGCCGGGCGCCAGGCCCGCAGGAGGGAGGCCGAGCAGGGCCCTGGCCTCGGCCGACACCATGGCCAGCGCGGTGGAAGGCTCCTGATGTCCGGCCGTGACCAGCAGCGAGGCGGTCTCCAGCGGGTCGCAGCGGCCCGTCGGGTTGAACGGGTCCTGGACGTTGTCCGAGCCCGCGGCGACCGTGACGCCTGCCTCGCGCAGCACGTCGATCACGGTCAGGCCGCGCCGCCGGTCCTCGCGGCCCTGCAGGTAGAGGTTGGTGGCGGGCAGCGTCACGACGCTGACCTCGGCCGCCGCGATGTCCCCGGCGATCTCCCTGGCGCGCTCGATCGGCTGGCTGCCCAGCGACACGCAGTGCGCGGCCGTGACGGGCCAGGGGTGCTCGCGGGCGTATTTCGCCACGTCGGGCAGGGTGAGCACGGACGGGTCCGTGGTCTCGTCCACGTGCAGGTCCACGCCCACGCCCAGGTCGGCGGCGACCTCGAAGCACGCCTCCAGAGCCGCCTCGGGCGACGCCTCCAGGAAGGGGTTCCCGCCGATCAGATCGGCCCCCGCGGTTACGGCCCGCCGCAGCAGTGCCCGGTGCGCTCGATCGTCCCCGCCCGCCCTTCCCGCACCCGATGGCGGGACCGCGGCGTGGGCCACGATCTGCAGGTCGACGACCCCGGCCACCTTCTCCCGGACCTCCACGAGCGCTTCGATCGCGGTGATCCCGGACAGCGGACCGCATCCGACCTGGCAGCGCACCGCCGTGGCGCCCGCGGACAGCAGCAGCCGGAGGGCGGCCAGCGCCCGGGTCCTGATGTCCTCCGGTGACGGGCTGGCCGCCACCCGGGAGTAGCCGGACATGGCGCCTGCCAGGTCGCCGCCGAGGTTGGCGGTGCGCGCCCAGGTGAAGGCCTTGTCCAGGTGGATGTGCGGCTCGGCGAAGGCGGGCAGCAGGAGCCGCCCGCCGAGATCCTCGACGGGCTCGCCCGGCCTCGCCGTGAGGGAGCCGACCTCGGTGACGATGCCGTCGACCACGCGCACGTCGCCGGTCACCGTACCGCGCAGCAGCGTCATCCCTTCACCCCGCCGCCCGCGATCTGGGTGAGGTAGCGCTGCAGGAAGGCGAAGATGAGCACCACGGGCAGCGTCATCAGCACGCCGCCCGCCAGCAGCTGGCCCCAGTCGGTGGTGTACTCGCCGATCAGCGAGTCGAGCCCCACCGACAGCGTGCGCCGCTCGTCGCTGTTGACGAACGTGTTGGCGTACAGGAACTCGTCCCAGACCAGGATGATGCTGAAGGCGCCCGCCGCGGTGACCCCGGGCAGCGCCGGCGGCAGCAGCACCCGCCACAGCGCCGTGAAGTGCCCGCACCCGTCGATGAGCGCCGCCTCCTCGATCTCCACAGGCACGGAGAGGAAGTAGTTGCGCATCATCCAGATGCAGAACGGCAGCGCGAACGTCACGTAGACGAGGATCAGCCCGCTACGGGCGTCCAGCATGCCCAGCGTCCGCAGGATCTTGTAGAGCGGGATCGCCATCAGCACCGCCGGGAACATCTGCATGGCCACCACCGCGAGCAGTAGCAGCCGCCGCCCGGCGAAGGAGAAGCGGGCCAGCGCGTATCCGGCCAGGATCGCCACGAACAGGGCCAGCAGCGTGGTCACCAGCGCCACGATCGCGCTGTTCAGGAAGTACAGCGGGAAGTTCCCCGAGCCGAACAGGTTGGTGTAGTTGCCGATGTGGGCCGACTGCGGCAGGAAGTCGTTGACCACGCCGTTCAGCTCCTGCGGCTGCTTGAACGACGAGATCACCATGAACAGGAACGGCCCGGCGAACAGCACCAGCGCCAGCAGCGCCCCCACGTAGCGGACTGTCCTCATCGCTTGCGCCCCTCCACGACGTAGAAGTAGACGGTGCTGAGCACCAGCAGGAACGCGAAGAGGATCATCGCGACCGCCGCCGCCCTGCCGAAGTCGAACTCGGTGAAGGCGAACTGGTAGGCCAGCGTGGTCAGCGTCTGCGTGGCCCCGGCCGGGCCGCCCCTGGTGAACATCCAGATGCCGTTGAAGTTGTTGACCGAGTAGCCCACTGTCAGCAGCGACGCCAGCGCGATCGAGGTCCTGATCCCGGGGATCACCACGTACCTCAGGCGCTGCACCCGGCCCGCGCCGTCCAGCATGGCCGCCTCGTGCAGCTCGCGCGGCACCGTCTGCAGCCCGGCCAGCAGGATGACCGCCACCAGCGGCGTCCACTTCCACGTGCTGAGCAGGATCAGCGTCGGCATCGCCAGCTTCTCGTCCGACAGCCACTGCGGCGACTGGTCGAACAGCCCGACCTTGATCAGCAGCTGGTTCAGCGGGCCTGACGTGGGATCCAGCAGGTACCGCCAGACCAGCGCCACCACGATCGACGGCACCACCCACGGGATGATCACCACGCTGCGGAACAAGGCGCGCCCGCGCAGCTTCTGGTGCATCAACAGCGCCAGCGCGAACCCGAGCACGAGCTGCAGCACCAGGTTGGCGGCACCCCAGAGCGCGGTGTGCCCGAGGGCCGTCAGCAGCTCGGGATCCGACAGCACCGCCCGGTAGTTGTCCAGGCCGGTGAACTCGTCCGCGCCCGGCTGCGTCATCACGCTGTGGTTGAAGCTGGTCCACAGCCCGTCGAGCACCGGGTAGCCGAGCACCCCCGCCAGCAGCACGAGGGCGGGGGTGAGGTAGGCCCACGGCCGCCACCCCCGCCGCGGCCCGCGCGGGGCGGGCCGGGCGGGAGCGGGGGCGGCGGTCGTGGGCTCCTTCGCGTGGGTGGTTGCCATGGGGCCTCTATCCCCGCGACAGCGCCTGGGTCGCGGCGGTCGCGGCATCGTTGAGTGCCTGCTGAGGGGACTTCTTCTTCTGGATCACGGTGTCCCAGGCGTCGGCCATCACCTGCCACTCGATGTCACCCCACGCGGTGACCGCGGGGCGCGGCCTGGCCTCCGCAGCCTGCTGGACGTAGATCTGGTGAGCCTCGTCCAGCCCGGTCAGCGCGGTGACGTCGGTACGGGCGGGGATGCGCTTGTAGCCGTCGACGAGGACCTTCTCCTGGTCCTTGCCGGTCAGCCAGGACACGAATCCCCAGGCGGCGTCCACGTTCTTGCACGCGTTGGTGACGCCGACCGCGTTGCCGCCCAGGACCGTCGCCGCCTGCTTGCCCTTGGGCAGGGCGGCCACGCCGTACTGCAGACCTGGATTGCCCTTGGCGATCGGGGCCAGGCCCCAGTCGCCGATGGCCAGCATCGCCACCTTCTCGGTGAGGAGCGGCTGGATGTACTGGTCCCAGGCCTGGGTGACGCCGAGGAACGTGGGTGGGACGACGCCGTGGGTCAGGTGCAGTCCGGCGTAGAAGTTCCACGCCTCCTGGCCCTCCGGGCTGTTGAACAGCGCCTTGGTGCCCGCGTCGTCGAGGATCTGGCCGCCGTTCTGCCACAGCCACGGCCAGAACAGGAACGAGCCGTAGCCCTTGGCGCCGAGCATGTAGCCGTACTGGCCGCCGCCGGTCAGCTCCTTGGCCGTCGACAGCAGCTCGTCCCAGGTGCCCGGCGCCTGCTTGATGCCCGCCTTGTCGAACAGCTTCTTGTTCCACAGCAGCGCGACGTTGGAGGTGTCGAGCGGCACCGCGTGGGTCGCACCCTTGAAGGTGGCGGCCGCGACGTTGCCGGGGAAGAACTCCGCCGCCGTCGGCTTGAGCCTGCTCGTCACGTCGACCAGCATCTTGGCCGCGCCCAGCTGCGGGATCGACGAGACGTCCGCGATGATCAGGTCGGGTCCGCCGCCGCCGGCCAGCGCCGTCATGATCTTCTTGGTCAGGTCGTTGGCGGGGAAGCCCTGGACGTTGATGGCGACGTTGTTCTTGCCGCCGTACTCGGTGGCCGCCTTGCGCAGCGCGTCGGTGGCGAACGTGGTGGACGACCACAGCGTCAGTGCGCTCTGGCCGGTCTTGGGGGCGCTGTTGTCACCGCAGGCGGTGAGTACGGCTGCCGCCGCCAAACCGCCGGTGGCCTTGAGCATCCCGCGACGGCTGATTGCGTTCATGGGAACCGCCTTCCTGTTCTCGTGGCCAGATCGCGTGTGACCTGCCACGCCCGTTCCCCGAGCTCCTCCTCGTCGGCGCGGGCGAGCCGTCCGCCGCGCACCACGAACTCCCCGTCGATCCGTACGTCCACCACCTGCGTGCCGTGCGCCCTGTGCACGACCGCCTGCAGCGGATCCACCAGCGGGCGCATCGCCACGCTCGGCCGCAGCGTCACCATGTCCGCGCGCGTGTCGGCCTGGACGGCGGCGGCCCCCTCCTCAGTCGCCATCAGGAACGCCTCCTCCGACGTCAGCGCGCCCGGCCTGCCCGCCGCCTGGCCCTGCGCGTACACCGCCTGGCGCATCTCGGTGAACAGGTCGGTCATCCCGTCGATCCCCAGCCCGACCCGCACCCCCGCCGCGCGCAGCTTCGTGATCGGGGCGAACCCCTTGGCCAGCTTGAGGTGGTTGGTCGGGCAGTAGGCCACCGCCGTGCCCGTCTCGGCGAGCAGCTCGATCTCCCGCTCCGACAGGTACACGCAGTGCACCAGCACGGTCCCCGGCCGCAGGAAGCCCAGGTCGTGCAGCAGCTCGACCGGCCGCTTCCCGTGCTCGGCCGCGCAGTTTCGCACCTCGTCCGCCGTCTCCGCGACGTGCGTGTACAGGCACAGGCCCGTCCTGTCGGCAGCCTGTACGGCGGCGCGGTACCCCTCCACGCCGGTCTGCCTGATGGAGACCGGGGCGAGGTAGATGTTCTTGATGTCCTGGGCGGCCGCCTCGGCACGGGCCACGTCTTCGGTCCTGACGATTCCGTAGGCGAGGCGGGCTCGGATGCCGACGTCCGCGTGCCCGGCCGCGACGGCGGCCAGCATGTCCGGGTCGTGCAGCGGATAGACGTGGTCGACGACCGTGGTGACGCCCGACAGGGCCATCCGGGCCGCCGCCAGCGCGGTCAGCGCCCGGTAGTCCGCCGCCGTGGCCGCCGCGCCCGCCTCCTGACCCGCTTTGATCATCTCCGCCAGCCCCGCCGTGTCGGCGCGCCTGGTCATCGGGAGCAGCGAGCGAAGGTGATCGTGGGTGTTGACCAGACCGGGAAGGGTGATCATCCCGGTGCTTCTGTCGTGATTTATCACCATCGGCCCTCCGCAGCGGCTGCGAGCAGCCCCTCGCGGCCGACCCCGGCGAGGTCGAGGTCGGCGAGCGTGCGACCCTGGGCGGCGAAGTCGGTGTCGGCCGCGATCGAGGCCAGATGGATCAGGCTGTCGATGGTCGGGGTCGGCACGCCCAGCTCGTCGCCGATCGAGGCCATCAGCACCAGCGCGTACGGCACGTCCTCGGTCAAGTAGCGGCTCTCCAGCGCCTTCGGCCCGCAGGCGAACGTGCTGGCGGCGAAGCTGGACGACTGCAGCGTCTCGTGCAGCGTCGGCTTCCGCTCCGGCGCGAAACCCTGGGCCACCAGGTAGTCGGCGTACCCCGCCGTGTTGGCCAGGCCCAGCTCCCCGCGCAGCGCGAGCAGCTCGCCGTCCACCCGCTCGATCATCCGCGACACGGCCGGGCTCGCGCCCTCGCCCCACAGCAGGAACGAGCCGGTACGGCCCTCGATCGCGCCCAGGTTGCACAGGATCGGCGGCACGTGGTCGATCGCGTTGAAGTTGAGCAGCGTGGTCTCCCACACGTTCTCGGCGGGGGAGAGCCACGGCCACACCTGGCAGGCCACCTCGACCAACCCGTTGCCCGCCGGGAGCCCGGCGACCAGCGTGCCGCCCGCCTTCCGTGAGGCCGTGATGAGCGCCGGGCCCCGGACCCGCGCGCCGTACGGGAGGCTGTTGGTCTCGGCGATGTCGACCTTGACGTCCCGGTGGCGGAGCGCCGCGGCCAGCGTGAGGGCGCCGCCGCCCTCGCCGACCCAGAGCACCTGCTGGCCGTCCTCCACGTTGTCGGCCAGCAGCCGGGCGAACGTGTCGTGGCCGAAGGCCGGCACCGACACCACGATCAGTCGCTCGCCCTTGATCGCCGTGGCCGGGTCCGTGCTGGTGGCGGCCACGGGGGCGCGGGTCTCGCCGTGCCACGGGCACTTGAGGCTGATCGCGCCCGCCGCGGCGACGGCCTCCACGTTGGCCGCGAAGCGCGGCAGGTCGGCCAGCGTCACGCGCCGCCCGGCCAGCGACAGCTCCACCGCGCAGGACAGCGCGCCCGCTCCGGAGCCGAGCACGAGGACGGAGTCGTTCATCGGATCACCGCTTTCGCCAGGTCGATCAGGTCTTCCTCGCCTCCGGCGACGGAGAGGATCACCTCGTCCACGCCCGCCTCGGCGAACTCCTCGAGCCGCTCGGCCACGTGCTCAGGGGGCCCTGCCAGGCAGAAGGCGTCCACCATCTGGTCGGTCACCAGCTCGGGCCTTCTGTCTTGTTGCCTCAGCGCCTGCCTCAGGAGGCCCACGTCGTCCGGGTCGAGGCCGTAGACCTCGATCAGCTCGTCGGCGTAGGCGCCGCCGGCCATGGCCATGCAGCGGGGTCGGAGGGCGTCCCTCGCCTTTTCCGGATTTGTGTCGATTTGGACGTCAAGCATGAGAACCACAGCCGGACCCTCGACGCGCTCCTGAGCAGGCCCGCTGGCCTGCCCCTCGGGGTGGCTCCTGACGTGATCTTTGACGTAGCGGATGTGGTCCCTGCTCAGGCCGTGGGTGATCACGCCGTCGGCGATCTCGCCCGCCAGCGCCAGCATCTTCGGGCCGCGCCCGGCCAGGTAGATCGGGCTCCTGCCTGCCGCGAAGCGGAGCGCGCCCCTGGTGGTGAAGGTCTCGCCCTCGACCTCGGCCCTGCCGTCCTGCAGGCCGCGGACGATCTCGACCGCCTCCCTGGTCAGGCCCAGCGGGCTGCGCGGGCGGATGGCCAGTTCGCTGGCGAACTCGTAGCCGCCCGCGCCCAGGCCCAGCACGAACCGGCCGCCCGAGACCTCGTTGAGCGTGGCCGTCGAGCTGGCCAGCAGGGCCGGATGGCGCAGCAGCGGGCTGACCACGGCGGTGCCCAGCGTGACGCGCTCCGTGGCGGCCGCCATCAGGGCCAGCGCCGGGGTGGCGTCGCGGTGGAAGTAGTGGTCGGCCACCCAGACGCCGTCGAAGCCCAGGTCCTCGGCGGTCTTCGCCAGGGTCGCCGCTGCTGTGATGGGGCGGTCCAGCCTTACGGTGGCTGTCCGTTTCACGGGTTCCTCCTCATGAGTGCCTCGCACAGGGCCCCGGCGAGCGCCGCCCGCCGGTAGGCCGCCGAGGCGCGCAGGTCGTCGATGGGTGCGATGTCTTCCTGGATCGCCTCGGCCAGGTCGGGGGTGGGGACGCGGCCCTCGAGGGCCCGCTCGGCGTTGCGGCACCGGATCACGGTCGGGGCGACGGCTCCGGCGGCCAGCCGTACATCCGACAGAGTCCCGTCGCTGTCAGCTGTCCACTGCCAGGCCAAACTCACCACAGAGATCGCCAACGCCCGCCGCCCGGCCACCTTCCTGAACCCACTCACCACCCTCAGCCCGCCACACACCTCATCGCCGCCGCCCGATCTACCGGGCGTCTCGCTTGGGCTGGGTGGGGGGCTCGCGGTGCTCAGGGTGTCGGTTGGCTCGATGGTGAGGGTTGGGATGTCGACCGTTTCGATCCATTCGGCTGGCTTCAGGACGGTACGGCCCGGGGCCGTCGCGAAGCGGTCCACGGGCACGACCCTCGATCCGTCGGGACCCCGCAGCCTGAGCATGGCGCTGGCGGCGACGAGCGGAGGAACGCAGTCGGCGGCGGGGGAGGCGTTCGCCAGGTTCCCGCCCAGCGTGGCCCGATTCCGGATCTGACCCGACGCGAACACCCGCATGGCCGCCCGTAACCCCGCCATGAGTGCGGCTGACCCGTCCAGCACGGCGAGGTGGTCCTCCAGGACGGACAGCGGAGCAACGGCCGAGAGGCGGATGAGGCCGTCCAGCACCTGGACCGGCGGGGGAGCGTCGCTCAGCCCCGAGATGTCGGCGATCGGCCCTCGCCGGGTGCCCGCACGACGCTGCACCAGCAGATCCGTGCCACCCGCCAGCAACGCGACCCCCGGATCCCTGCCATCCACGTCGCCCCTCGTCCGCAACCGCATCACGCCTCCTCCCACTCAGCCGCCCCGGACCCCGCCACCCCGGACCCCGCCGCACGCGAACCACCCGGCCCTTGCCTCGCCGCCTCCTGTCGTGCGCGTGCCTGTCCCCCTGCTGCCTGATGCGTGTCTGCATGCCTCGCCGGTCCCTGGGGGGTGGTTGGCTGGGTTGCTGGGTTGGGGTGGGTGGGTTGGCTTGCCGTACGGACTGCGCGGAGGATTGAGCTGTAGCCGGTGCAGCGGCAGAGGTTGCCCTCGAGGGCGGCGTGGATCTGGTCGTCGGTGGGGTCGGGGTGCCGGTCCAGGAGTGCGCACGCCGAGACGACCATGCCCGCGATGCAGAACCCGCACTGCACGGCCTGCCCGTCGACGAACGCGTCCTGGACGGGCGACGGTGGCAGCCCCTCGACGGTCGTCACCTCGGCGTCCTCCGCCTGGCACACCAGCACCAGGCACGAGCACACCGGGACGCCGTCGAGCAGTACGGTGCAACTGCCGCACTCACCCATGCCGCAGCCCTCCTTGGCCCCGGTCAGGCCGAGGTCGTCGCGGAGGTAGTCGAGCAGCCGCGCCTGCCCATCCGGCGGCGTGACAGGCGTCCCATTGACCTTCATCGCCCACCTCCGTTTCCCGTGCTTGAGGGCGGGGGCTTCTGTGGGGTGGTGCCGCGTGGACCCTGCGAGGAGCGGTTGGCGAGGTGGTGGAGGAGGCGTTCGGGAGTGATGGGGAGGCGGTCGGGGCGGACGCCGGTCGCGTCCGCTACGGCTGCCGCCACGGCGGGGCCCGTGGGGACGATCACGACCTCGGCCATGCCCTTGGCGCCCATCGGGCCGGTCGGCTCGTCGCCTGAGACCAGGTGGGTGCGGATCTCGGGGACGTCCCTGACGGTCGGGATCAGGTACGTCTCCAGGCTGCGCGTCACGGGCACGCCCTGGTCCAGCCGGTACTCCTCCATCAGCGCCAGCCCGAGCCCCTGCGCCACCCCGCCCTCGGCCTGCCCGATCACGGCGCCGGGGTTGATCGCGGTGCCGCAGTCGACGGCGCACACGACACCCTCGACGCGGATCTCGCCGGTCAGCTCGTTCACCTCGAGGCGGACGACCTGGGCCGAGCACCCGTACACCAGGTGCGGTGCGTACGTCCCCAGCCGCTCGGCCTCGATCATCCCCGGGTCGGCCACGTCGGGCAGTACGAACGTCGCTTCGAACTCCGCCTCCCCCCGAGCGACCAGCGCCGCCGCCCCCACACCGCCGTCCGCGGCGACGGCTTCCAGGTACTGGCGGCAGACGGCGGCTACCGCGGCTCCTCCGGCGTACATGCTGCGAGAAGCCGCCGTGGCGCCCGATTCGGGGACCAGTTGGGTGTCGCCGACCGTGACGGTGACGCGCGAGGGCGGGAGGCCGAGGATGTCGGCGGCGATCTGCTGGTAGGCGACGTCGATGGCCTGGCCCGTGTGGTTGGGGCCCGCCCAGATCCGGATATTTCCGTGAATGTCGACGATCAGGCGGGCGCGGGCCGCGTCTCCACGGCCGCTGCCGAGGCCGACGCCCTTGATCGCCAGGGCGATGCCTGTCCCGCGCCGCCATGGCCACCTCGCGCCGCGCTTCCACTCCTCGCGCGAGGTCCACCACTCGTCCGACGCGGCCGCCTCCAGCGTCTCGACCGCCCGCAGCCCGGCCGTCACCGCGTGGCCGTACAACCCGTGCCTGTCCCCGCCGCGCAGCAGGTTGCGCCGCCGTACCTCCACCGGGTCAAGGCCCAGTACGGCTGCCGCCTCGTCGATGGCCGTCTCGAGGGCGAAGGCGACCTGGGGCACGCCGTACCCGCGGAAAGCGCCGGCGTTGGCGTTGTTGGTGTAGACGACCTGGCCGTCGAAGCGGGCGACCGGCATCCGGTACGGGCCCACGGACATCTCGGCGGAGGTCTTGAGCACGTTGGGCCCGGAGGTGATGTACGGCCCGGTGTCCGCGAGCGCGCGCATGTCGCTGGCCGCGAAGGTGCCGTCGCGGTTGACGCCGAGCCGGATCCGCGTGTGGAACGGATGCCGCTTGGCGCCCGCGACCATCACCTCCTCGCGGGTCATGCGCAAGTGGACGGGTGCTCCGGCCGCCCTGGCGAGCAGGGCGAGGAACACCGGCATCGGGTCGTCGTTGCGCGCGCCGAACGCGCCCCCGACCGGGCCGGGGATCAGCCGCACGTCGTCGAGCTCGACGGCCAGGGCCCTGGCGACCTTGCGCCGGTGCAGGCCGGGGTTCTGCGAGCCGCACCAGATGGTCACCTGGCCGGACTCCCACCGGGCGACCCCGCCGGGCGGCTCGATCGCGACGTGCTCCTGGGCGCCGGTGCCGACGGCGCGCTCCACGACCAGGCCGGCGGCCCCGAGCGCCCGCTCGACGTCACCCGAGGCGAACCCGATGCTGCCCGCCACGTTGCCGCCGTCGTGCAGGCGGGGTGACCGCTCGTCCAAGGCCGCGTGCGGGTCGGCGACGAGGGGGAGCGGCTCGATGGTGACCTCGATGGCCTCGGCGGCGCGCTTGGCGGTGCCCGCGTCGACGGCCGCGACCAGCGCGATCGCCTCGCCGACCTGCCTGACCCGCTCGTCGGCCAGCACCGGGCCGTCGGCCTCCGTGGGGCCAAGCTGGTTGAACGGCACATCGGCGCCGGTGATCACGGCTCGGACGCCGGGCATCCGGGCGGCCGCACTGGTGTCGATGGCGACGATCCGCCCGTGCGGAACCGTCGAGCGGAGTACCGCACCCTGGAGCATGCCAGGAAGCCGCAGGTCGGTGACGTATTCGAGCTTTCCGGAGACGATCTCGCGTGCCTGGCCGCCCGGCACGGACCTGCCGACCTGCTTCTCCACGGGGCTCGAGGGGGGATTGGGCAGGCGCGGTGATGTTCGATACGGTGCAGCCTCACCCGGGTTTCGTCCAGTTGCCTGACAAATCTGCAGGGATGAACGATGAAGATCACCGATGTCCGCTGTGTCGAGTACACCGGCTCCATGCCGCACGACGGACCGCTGTGGGATGACAGACTCCGTCGTCCGACTGACGTCTATCAGGAGCTGTCCGCTGCCGGACCGACTCAGGTTCCCGTCCGGGACGACGGCGGGCTCGAGGTACGGACGATCTTCCTGCACGTCGACACCGACGAGAGCATCACGGGCAGCACGGCGGTCCTGTCCGCCGAGCAGGCCCACACCGTGCTCACCGTGCTCCGCCCGCAGCTGCTCGGCGCCGACCCGCTGGCGACCGAACGGATCTGGGACGTGGGCTACCGCTCCATGATCCACGGGCGCGCCGGGGTGGGCATGATGGCGCTGTCGGCCGTCGACTGCGCGCTGTGGGACATCCGTGGACAGCGCTTCGGCGTGCCGGTCCACGTGCTGCTCGGCGGGCCCACGCGTGACGACGTGCCCGCCTACGCGTCCACGTTGGGCGACTCGCTGGCGGCCGACGACGTGGCCCGCCGTACCGGAGAGCTGGTCGGGGCGGGATTCGGTGGCATCAAGTGGTTCCCGCGCTGGGGTCCCGACTCGGGACACGCGGGCGTGGATCGGGTGGTCGAGTTGGTCGCCACGGTACGGCAGGCCGCCGGGCCCCACGTGGAGATCATGCTCGACGCGTGGAGCTCGTGGGACATCCCTTTCACCGTCGCCGTGGCACGCGAGACCGAGGCGCTGCGGGTGCGCTGGATCGAGGAGCCGCTGCCCGCCGACGACACCGCCGGGTACGCCGCCCTGCGACGGCGGCTCGGCGGGATCGTGCAGATCGCCGGGGGTGAGCACGAGTACACCCGGTGGGGGATCGGCCGGCTGCTGCGCGAGGACCTGCTCGACGTCTACCAGGCCGACCCGCACTGGGGCGGCGGGATCAGCGAGATGGTGCGCGTCGGGGCGCTCGTCTCGGCCGGCGGGCGGCAGTTCGTCCCGCACGGGCAGTCGCTGCAGTGCAACGCGGCGCTGACGTTCGCTGCCAGTCCCGGGCTGGTGCCCGAGATGGAGTACCTGCGCCGGCTCGGGCCGCTCTACCAGCACTTCCTCGCCGACCCCATCGCCCCGGTCGACGGCCGCATCGCCGCCCCGACTGCCCCCGGCCTCGGCATGACCCCGGCCACCGACCGCATCCTCGACACCCGCCCCCTCTAACCCCCGCCCACCAGGGGTTGGGTGCTGGGGGTTCATGGCTGTGCTCGCTGGAATGGGAGAGAAATGATCATCGCTTGCCTGTCCGCCTACGACGCCGACCTGGTCCGTGAGCTCGCCGGGACCGACGAGGTCCAGGTGCGCACCGCCCCCGAGTCCGGCGATGGGGTGATCCCCCTGGTCGAGGACGCGGACATCGTGATCGCCGACGCCGCCCGCCGCTTCCCGATGGACGCGGAGGTCATCGACGCCATGGCGCGCTGCCGGTTCATCCAGTTGCCCGCCGCCGGCTACGACACCGTCGATGTCGCCAGGGCCGCCGAGCGCGGGATCCCGGTGGCCAACGCGCCCGGATACAACGCCGACGCCGTCGCCGACTGGGTGGTGATGGGCGCGTTGAACGTCCTGCGCGCCCCGGAGCCCCTCGGGCGCGAGCTGGGCGCGCTCACCGTGGGGCTGGTGGGCATGGGCGCCGTGGCCCGCGCCGTGGTGGCCAGGCTGCGCGGCTTCGGATCCGGCATCGTCTTCAGCGCGCGCAGCCCGAGGGACGTCCCGGGCGGCCGTCAGGTGGAGCTCGCCGAGCTGCTCGAGGTGTCCGACGTGGTCAGCCTGCACCTGGCGCTGACTCCCGAGACCCGGGGCGTGATCGGTAGAGCCGAGCTGGCCGGGATGCGGGACGGCGCGATCCTGGTCAACTCCGCCAGGGGCGCACTCGTCGATCAGGACGCCCTGGTCGAGGGGCTGCGCGCGGGGAAGCCCGCGGGTGCCGCGCTCGACGTGTTCGACCCCGAGCCCTTGCCCGCCGACTCCCCGCTGCGCGGCCTGCCGAACGTCTACCTCTCGCCGCACATCGGCGCCGGCACCTGGCAGGCCCGGCACCGCGTCCGCGGCATGGTCGCCGACAACCTCCGCCGCGTCCTCGCGGGTGAGCCGCCGCTCCACGTGGTCAACGACGTCCGGCCCGTTTAGCCAGGACTCGCCCAACGCGCAAGAGCGGGGTCCGGAGCGTGGGCGCGTCATGGCGTACTCACCCAGTCCAGCGCGACGGCGGCGGTCCAGGACTGGGCGGGGCTGCCCAGCGGCTCCCCGGACAGCGGGTCGTAGTACTCGGCGAAGCGCAGGTCGGCCAGCTGTCGCAGCGACTCCTCGCGCAGCCGCCCGGCGAGCTCCTCGTCGCCGTGCCACCGGGCGGCCCAGCCGAACAGCCAGGTCATCACCGGCCACTGCGGCCCGCGCCAGTACCGCCTGCGCTGGAACTGCGGCGCCGACGGCGACGTGCTCGGCGGTACGGCGTAGCGGAGCCCGGCGTGGCCGCACCAGTCGGGTCCGAGCAGCGCCTCCCGCTGCCTCCCGAGCGGGTCACCGTACCCGCTGATCAGGGAGGCGAAGGCGCCGAGGGTGAGCGTGGGCAGCCACTGGTCGGCGCGCAGGTCCTTGTCCCTGGTCAGGCCGGTGTCGGGGCAGATCGTGGCGGCGACGCCGGCGCGGAAGCGGCCGGCGAGCGCCCGCATCTCGGCGGCGTCGGCGGGGCGGCCGAAGCCGGTGGCCAGCTCGGCCAGGATGTCGCTGGACAGCGCCAGCAGCGCCGAGGTGAACACGTCGGCGACGCGGAAGTCGATCGTCTTCCTGATCGCGTCCTCGTCGTAGCGGGTTGCGACCATCTGGTCGACCAGCCAGATGTAGCGGCGGTACTCGGCGTCGGTGGGGCGCTCGGCGGCGTCGGTCACGTGGGCGGTGTCGGTGCGCTCGAACGGCTCCATGCGGCCCGGCCGTACGTGCGCGTAGGGGACGTCCCAGCGCGGCGAGTTGTCCATGCCGGACTCCCAGCTGTGGTGGATCGCCACCAGGCCGGTGCCGTCGGGGTCGCGGGCGGCCGCCAGCCAGCGGTGCCAGGCCAGCCAGCGGTCGAGGGTGGCCGTGACGAACTCCTCGGCCTCCCTGCGGTCGGATCCGCCGCGCCGGCGCGCCTCCAGGAGGATGCAGGACAGCGCCACGCTATGTACGGGCGGCTGACAAATTCCCGACGTGGTCACCGGCGGCGGGTCGAGCGCCAGGTCGGAGCGCCAGCGGGCGGGGCCGGGAAAGTAGCCGGAGGGGCGGTCGAAGACGATGTGCGGGATCATCCCGTTCGGCCACTGGGCGGCCAGCAGCGAGGCCATCTCGGCGATGGCCCGCGTGATCGAGAGCCGGGAGATACCGATGGCGATGAACGCGGTGTCCCAGCTCCACTGGTGCGGATAGAGCTCAGGGGAGGCGACGGTCAGGTGTCCCAGGTCATTGCGGCGCAGCACGTCGGCTGCCGCGTCCGCCAGCCGTTGCGTCATTCCGATCGAGGAGGGGTGGGGGGCACGAATTCTCCCTTTTGAATCAGAATTCTGTACAGTGGTCGAACATAATGAGCTTGATCCCGCCGGTCAAGGGCGCGACAGCGCGTGGGGGAGGAGAATGCGGGTCTGTGACCGTCTCAGGGCACCCTGATTCCCCGACCGGACCGGCCTCGCCCGGTCACCTGCTTGAGCTCATCCGTGGCCGGCCCGGATGGACCCGGCAGCAGCTCCTGGCCGCCACCGGCATGTCGCGGACGACCCTGTTCGAGCGGCTCGACCAGCTCTTCCGCGCCGGGCTCGTGTACGAGTCGGGCGCGACGGGCACCGCTGTCGGGCGTCCCGCGCAGCGGCTGCGCTTCGACGACAGGAACCGGGTCGCGCTCGTCTTCGACCTCGGGCAGGCGCACGGGCGGATCGCGATCGCCGACCTGTTCGGGCGGACGCTGCGGATGGAGACGCTGCGCCTGGACATCTCCCGGCCGCCCTCGCAGCTGCTGCCCCGCCTGCTCGGACGGGCCGACAAGCTGCTGCGCGTGGACGAGGACGCCCAGGTCGTGGGCGTGGGGATGGGCATTCCCGGACCGGTCGACGTGGCCACGGGGCGGCTCGGCGCCTCGACCACGATGCCCGGCTGGGAGGGGTACGCCATCGAGGAGGCCATCAGGTCACGCTGGGACGTGCCGCTGCTCATCGAGAACGACGCCAGGGCCTTCGCGCTCGGCGAGGCCTCCGCGGGGGGCGAGCGCGGAGTGCTGCTCGCGGTCAAGTACTCCACTGGGATCGGGGCGGGCATCGTCGTCGACGACCGGGTCATCGGCGGCGCGGACGGCGCGGCGGGGGACATCGGGCACATCCGGGTCGCCGACGACGGGCCCATGTGCCGGTGCGGGCGCCGCGGCTGCCTGGCGGCCTGGGCTTCCGGGCGGGCGCTGCTCGAGCAGCTGGCAGGGCACGGCATGCACACCCTGGAGGACATCGTGCACAGTGCCCACGACCCCGAGGTCGTGACCGCGCTGCGCACCGCGGCCGCCCGCCTCGGCCGTGTGCTGGCGGCGCTCGTCGCCTCGGTCAACCCCAGCACGCTGGTGCTCGGCGGGATACTCGGGCAACTGCCGATCGTCGCCGACGAGGTCGAGCGCCGGGTGCGCGCCGACGCGGTGGAGCGCGCGACCCAGCGGCTGCGCGTCGTGCCCGCCCGCGCCGGCGACGACAGCGCCACGCTCGGCCTCACCCTGATGGTGGTCCGCCACGTCTACTCCGCCGCCGCCGTCGACGCGGCTCTCGGTCTCTCCTGACCCGGCTGGGGGTGCTGGGCAGGGGGCGGAGGAGAACGTAGGGTCGCGTCGGTGAGAAGTGCGCACTGGTATGCGGGAAACGACAGGAACTCCTACATTCATCGCGCCTGGATGCGGCGCGGCCTGCCCGGGGACGCGTTCGGGCGCCCCCAGATCGCCATCGCCAACACCGCCTCCGACCTGACCCCCTGCAACGCCCACCTGGACGAGGTGGCCGAGGCCGTGAAGGCGGGCGTCTGGGAGGCCGGCGGCGTGCCGCTGAACCTGCCCGTGGTCTCGCTCGGCGAGACGAACGTCCGCCCGACCGCGATGCTGTGGCGCAACCTGGCCGCGATGGCCACCGAGGAGATGCTGCGCGCCAACCCGATCGACGGCGTCGTGCTGCTCGGCGGCTGCGACAAGACGATCCCGTCGCTGCTGATGGCCGCCGCGTCGGTGGACCTGCCCGCGCTGGTCGTGCCCGGCGGCCCGATGCTGACCGGCCACTTCCGCGGCCGCCCGCTGGGCTGCGGCACCGACGTGTGGCGGCTGAGCGAGGAGGTCCGCGCGGGCACGCTGGACAACGCGGCGTTCCTGGAGTCGGAGTCGTCGATGATCCGCAGCCGCGGCCACTGCAACACGATGGGCACCGCCTCGACGATGGCCTGCATGGCCGAGGCGCTCGGCATGACCCTCCCGGGTACGGCGGGCATCCCCGCACCCGACAGCCGCCTCCTCCAGCAGGCCCACGAGGCGGGAAGGCTGGCCGTACGGATCACCGAGGAGGGGCGGCGGCCGAGCACGGTGATGACCAGGGCGTCCTTCCGCAACGCGATCGTGACGCTGGCCGCGATCGGCGGTTCCACGAACGCGGTCGTGCACCTGCTGGCCATCGCCGGGCGGCTCGGGGTGGAGCTGGAGCTGGACGACTTCGACCGGATCGGGTCGGGGGTGCCGCTCCTGGTCGACCTCCAGCCGGCGGGCAGGCACCTGATGGACGACCTGTACAGGGCGGGTGGGCTGCTCGCCGTACTCACCGAAGTGGCAGACCTCCTGGACGAGAGCGCACTGACAGTGACAGGTCAGCCTTTGTCGCAATATTTCGGGCAGATCTGGGACGAGGACGTCATCAGGCGGCGGGACGACCCGCTGCTGCCGGAGGCGGGGATCGCCGTGCTCAGGGGCAACCTCGCCCCGCGCGGAGCGGTCATCAAGCCCGCGGCGGCCTCTCCGGAGCTGCTGAGGCACCGGGGCAGGGCGGTCGTGTTCGACAGCATCGAGGACATGAACGCGCGCCTGGACACGGTCGAGGTGGACGAGACCTCGGTGCTGGTGCTGCGCGGATGCGGGCCACGCGGCTACCCGGGCATGCCGGAGGTGGGCAACCTGCCGCTGCCCGCCAGGCTGCTGGCCAAGGGGGTGCGCGACATGGTGCGCATCAGTGACGCGCGGATGAGCGGCACCGCCTACGGCACGGTCGTCCTGCACACGGCGCCCGAGGCGGCGGCCGGCGGGCCGCTGGCCAGGGTCAGGACCGGCGACCCGATCGTGCTTGACGTGCCTGCGCGGCGGCTCGACGTGGACCTGCCCGACGCCGAACTGGCCGCCCGTGAGCCGGTGACCACCGGGTTCGCGCGGCCGGTGCGCGGCTGGGAGCGGCTCTACGTCGACCACGTGCTCCAGGCGGACCAAGGCGCCGACCTGGACTTCCTGGTCGGTTCAAGCGGCGACCACGTCAGCAGGGAGTCACACTAGATCTCGATCGCGGTCTTGCCGCGGGCTCCGCCGGCCTTGTTGCGGGCCAGCGCCTGGGGCGCGTCCTCCAGCGGCACCTGCGCCTCGACCCTGACACGGATCTTGCCGGCGTCGATCAGGTCCGCGATCAGGGCCAGCAGTTCGGGGCTCGCCGGGTTGTTCAGGTTGACGCCGACGATCTCGCGGGACGCCAGCTCCGTCGGATCGGCCGTGAACTGCGTCGTCACCACGTGCCCGCCGGGGCGCACGATGCGCGAGAGCCGGTTCAGCGCCGCGGGGTCGGCGCAGATCGTGTCGAGGACCACGTCGATACCCTCCGGGTGCAGCGCGAGCACCTGGTCGGCGACCGGGGCCGTCTTGTAGTCGACGATCTCGGCCGCGCCCAGCTCGCGCAGGTACTCGGCGATGTCCGCGGTCGCGGTGGCGATGACCCTGGCGCCCTGGAGGACGGCGAACTGTACGGCCTGCTGCCCCACCCCGCCGCTCGCGCCGGAGACCAGCACGGTCTGCCCCTGGTCCACCTTGGTCGTCTCGACCAGGTTGTATCCGGTCATCGTGGCCACCGGCACGGCCGCGGCCTGCGTGAACGTCATGCCCCTCGGCATCCGCGCGACCGGCGCGCCCTGGACGAAAAGCCCGTACTCGGCGTAGCTGCCGAGCCCCCGCCCGACGTCCTGGAACTGGCCGTAGACCTCGTCGCCCGGCCGGAACGCGGTCACCGCCGGCCCCACCGCATCCACCACTCCGGCCCCGTCGGTGCCCAGGACCAGCGGGAAGTGGTGGCGGACGCCGTCGCTCAGCATGCCCTCGGCGATCTTCCAGTCGACCGGGTTGAGCCCGGCCGCGTACAACCTCACGAGCACCTCGTCGGCCCCCGGCTGCGGCCTGGGCAGGTCCATGAGCTGAGGCGTGAGCATGAAGTCGGTAATGGCGATGGCCCGCATGAATATCCCCCCGAAATGCGATCGCGGAGATATCTTCCCCTTTGTCGGATTAGCCAACCGCCTACCCGGATGAGGGGTAGGCTCCGGCTTCTATGGACAGTGCGGAACTTCTGCAGCGGGTGCGCGAGCTGCGCGGCCAGGGCAGGTCGCCGAAGCAGATCGCCCGCGAGCTGGGCGTCTCTCCCTCCGCGGTCGCCCCTCTGGTACGCGCTATCGCCGCCGAGGCCCCCTCGGGCCCCGGCGAGATCGTCGGCGCCTGGGTCAGCGACGGCTGGAGCGTGGGCCTCACGGTCGACCCGTCGCGCGGCTGGACCGACGCCGAGCCGTCCCCGCAGGGGGCCGGCCTGGTGAGCGTGCTGGCGGCGCGGCGCCACGGCTGGGACAAGGTGTCCGTGGCCGGCTTCCTGGTGGACGTCTACTGCCTGGGGGTCAAGAACACCATCGGCCCCGACGTCATGGACGAGCTGGAGCTGCGCCGCTTCCGCGACTACTTCTTCAGCGACTACCCGGGCTGGCAGGAAGCCCCGGTGGAGCTGGCCCGCAACCTGGTCTTCGGTTCGGAGGAGTATGCGGGGGACCTGGGCTTCGAAACCCTGGAGTCCTTCGCGGCCGTCGCCGAACACCTCGGCCCGTGGGAGGGTCCGGCGGCCATCACCTTCGGCCGCGACGGCAAGCCGTACTACGTGGCCGGGCCCAACGACGAGTCACGCAAGGTCCTGCGGATACTCGAGCACTCGGTGGGCGCGCCGCCGAACTACGACTACCAGCGATGATCAGTCTCTGAACAGGACGCGCGCGACGCCGGTGGCGACCGACAGCGTGAGCAGCCAGCCCAGCATCAGCAGCGCGTAGGCGACCGCCTGGGCCGGCCCATGCGGGTTCCACGCCGGCGTCTGGCCCAGGTCGACCATCGGCAGCAGCAGGTCGAGCGTGTAGGCGAAGGCGTTGAAGTCCGGGTGCTCGCCGGGTTTGAGCGGCGCCGGGGGCGACAGCTGGAAGTAGGCGGTGCCCGCCGCCAGGAAGGCCGCCAGCCACAGCCCGGCCCACCAGGAGCGGTAGCCGTACCCCGCGGTGACGTCCTGGAGGAGGCCGAGCAGCCGGCCCCGCCACTGCAGCATCCGCCGCCGGTGCCGCTGCTTGGCCAGCAGCACGGTGCGCGCGTCCACCTCGTGGCCGTCGCGCTTGTACATGGCCGCCAGCTGCTCGTACGGCTGCGAGCGGTAGCGGTGCGAGCCGAGCCTGATCCACTCCAGCCGCTCGCCGGTCCTGGCCGACGGCTCGATGGCGTCGTAGGTCAGGCCGTTGATCGACAGCTGCCGCGGGTACGGCCTGGCCACGCCCCGCAGCACGCCCACCCGCGCGCTGTCCAGGTCCAGCCGGGTCACCCCGGCGGGCAGGTGCAGGACGCCCGCCTGGACCTCCTCGCAGCCCAGCTCGGACACCTCGATCAGCTCCAGGTCGACGCGTCCTGCCGCGATCGCGCCTGTCATGGCCAGCCTGCCCGTGCACTTCGACGGCCTGGCCACGAACAGGTCGGTGTCGAAGCGGGCCCGGTGCATCTCCACCGGGCCGAGCGTGGTCTCGGTGATCCTGGCCTGCCCGCCGACGGTGGCGTAGTTGAGCAGGGTGGTGCCCTCGATCGTCAGGCCCGGCCCCAGGATGAGGTGCCGGTGGACCTGGACGGTGGTGGCGTCGAGCTCCTTCAGCGTGCCGCCTTCGATGATCAGGTCGTCGCTGACGGTCGTGCCGTGCAGGTCCAGCTCGGGCAGCGCGCAGTCGTGGATGGTCAGGCTGCCGTCGATCCGCGACATCGCGGCCCTCATCTCGGGCAGAACGCACCCGGTCAGCGCGATCGAGCGGGTCCGCGCCTCGCTGATCAGCAGCGGCTCGTCGAGTACGCAGCCGACCAGCTGGAGCCGGTGGCTCAGCTCGGCGCCGTCCAGGTCGAGCTGCCCGGTGATGCGCGCCCCCGCCAGCCGGAGCATCGCGACCTGGCCCGGCTCCGCCTGGGCCCCGCCGAGCAGCAACGCCGTCATGGACGCGGCGCTGACCTGCCGCGACTCCGGCCAGGTCGCGGCCTGGCGAGGATCGTCGTCGCCGCCGGAGCGCAGATCGAGCAGGTTTCCTCTGACGAAGGCCGCACGTAACCGATCTTCCACCCGCACATCGTGTCAGAAACGCCGGCGTGGCTCCGACGTCTCCCGCGAGAGAGAGGAGAGCCCCGTGCAATTCATGCTCATGACGTACGGCGAGGCCGACACCGAGCCGTTCGACCGGTGGCTGGCCGAGTCCGGCGAGCTGCTGGACAAGCGCGTCCTGGCAGATCCGGTCGACACCCGCAGGTTCGGACCCGGAGACCCCACGGCCGAGGAGTCCGTCGCCGCCTGCTGGGTCGTCGACTGCGACAGCTTCGACCGGGCCACCGAGATCGCCGCCCGCCTGCTCGCGAGCCCGGTGCCGGGCCACGTGGACGTCAGGCCGATCCAGTGACGCGCCGGCTGCTGGCCTGCGGCCTGGTCGCGGGCCCGCTGTTCCTGACCGTCTACCTGGTCCAGGCGCTCACCAGGGAGGGCTTCGACCCGACCTACCATCCGCTCAGCCTGCTGAGCCTGGGCGGGCTCGGCTGGATCCAGATCGCGAACTTCGTCGTCACGGGCCTGCTGTACGTGGGCTTCGCGGCCGGGATGCGCCGGGTGATCGACCATGGGCGCGGCGGGACGTGGGGCACGCTGCTGTTCGGGACCGTCGGGGTCGGACTGGTGATGGCCGGCGTGTTCACCACCGACGCGGGCGCCGGGTTCCCGCCCGGGGCGCCGGCCGGGGCGCCGGAGATGAGCTGGCACGGGATGCTGCACGAGGTGGGCTTCGTGCTGGCCTCCCTGCCCTGCCCGGCTGAAACTTATTGACATGACCTAGGCAGTCAATGACGCTTGTCGTCATTCGCAAGACGCCAGGAGGTCCCCCCACATGACCGCACTCGACCAACAGAACACGCAGCGGTCGCGCCGCGCTCTGCTCGCCGGTTCGGTAGGAAATTTCATCGAATGGTATGAGTTCGGGGTTTACGGATTCTTCGCCACGATCATCGCGGCGAACTTCTTCAGCCCCGGCGCGACGGGGGACCTCGAGGCGCTGATCAAGACGTACGCCTCGTTCGCGCTGGCCTTCTTCTTCCGCCCGCTCGGGGCGGCGATCTTCGGCCGGCTGGGGGACCGGATCGGGCGCCGCCCGCTGCTCATCCTGGTGGTCGTGCTGATGTCGGTGGCCACGGCGCTGATCGGCGTGCTGCCGACCTACGCCGCCGTCGGGGCCGCCGCGCCGTGGCTGCTGACGCTGGTCCGGATCCTGCAGGGGTTGTCGGCGGGCGGTGAGTTCGGCGGGGCGGTGTCGCTGATGACCGAGTTCGCCCCGCCGGGCAGGCGCGGCCTGTACGGCTCGTGGCAGTCGTTCACCGTGGCGCTCGGGCTGCTGGGCGGCGCGGGGGCGGCGGCGATCATGGCGGGCCTGACCTCCGAGGCCGACCTCAAGAGCTGGGGCTGGCGGATCCCGTTCCTGCTGGCCGTACCGCTCGGCGGGGTGGCGCTCTGGCTGCGGCTGCGGCTGGAGGAGACGCCGAGCTTCCAGCGGGCCGCGGCGGAACCGGTCCGCAAGCCCGCCGGCGGCGAGGTGGCCAGGGCGATCCTGATCGGCATCGCGCGGCTCATGGGCTGGTCGGCGGCCGGGTACACGTTCCTGGTCGTCATGCCCGCCTACCTGCAGACGGCGCTGCACGCCACCTTCCAGCAGGGCCTGCTCGCGGCGGTGCTGTCCAACCTGGGCTTCGCGCTGGCGATCATCCCGGCCGGGATCCTGAGCGACAGGATCGGCCGCCGCCCGGTCATGCTGACGGGCGCCGTGTTGATCGTCGTGCTCGCTCTCCCGCTGATCAACGTCCTGCAGGACCCGGCCGGCTCGGCCGCGACGAAGGGCGTGGCGGTGTTCGTCGCGGGCGTGGTGGTCGGCCTGCTGGCGGGACCCGGCCCGGCGATGCTGGCCGAGATGTTTCCGACCACGGTCCGGTACACGGGCCTCGGGCTGGCCTACTCGCTCTCGAACGCGGTGTTCTCCGGCTGCGCCGGGCTGATCATCACGCAGCTGATCAAGAGCACCGGGGACATCGACATTCCCGCATATTTCGTGATCGCTACCTGCTTGGTCAGTGCGGTCGCGCTGCTGTCCTTGCGCAACCGGGGCGATTTGCCCGATTAATCGGGTCTTGTAGGGCTTGCCGTACTCGCCTTGAATGATCGGCAGAGGCCGATCAAGGAGGAGCCGATGCGTGGCTTACGGGCGTCCGCTGTTGTCCTCGCGATAGGCGTCACGACCTACCTGGTCACGGCGCCGGTGCCGGCGGCCGAGCCGCCGCCGACGACGCCGGAGCCCGCCTCGGTGGTCACCGTCACGGTGGCGGACCGGGCGGCCTTCGAGAGGCTGGTGGACTCCGGGGCCGACCTGACCGAGCGGATCAGGCCGCAGGCCGACGGCAGCATCCAGGTGGACGCCGTGGTCACGCCCAGCCAACTGGCCGCGATCCAGGCGGAGGGCGCCAGGACCCAGAAGGCGCCCACCAACACACCCAAGGCCACGCAGCAGGACCGCATCGTGATCGAGCGCGCGGTCTGGATGAAGACCCGCGACGGCTACTTCCTGTCGGTCGAGGCGACCAGCGGCGCGGGCGCCGCCGCCACGCTCAGCGCCGCCTGGCGCGGCGTGGGCGGCTCCTCGGGCACGGTGGCGATGGTGCCGTTCGTGGACGACGACGTCTACCTGGGCCACCAGTTCGAGACGCCTGCCCCGGCGCCGCAGCGCCCGATCTGGGTGACGGTCACCTCCGCCACCGGCGGCCGGGCCGACGCGCTGGTCAGGGAGTGGCCCGGCGGCAAGGCGCCCGACCGGCACACCCCCGGCTACCAGAAGGACTTCGTCACCCAGTACATGCCGCCCGGCCAGCTCAACGACCGGATCAAGGCGCTGCACGAGCAGTTCCCGCGCCTGACCGACATCATCAAGCTGCCCTACCTCACCAACGGCTACCGCCGCCACGCCCAGGCCCAGTTCGGCACCGTGGTGGTCACCTCGAAGGCCTACGGGTCCGAGGGCGGCAACGACGTGTCCATCGAGGCCGTCAACCCCGGCGCGCCGAGCAGCCCGCTGCGGGTGACGGTGAACGGCACGCGGATCACGGTCAGCCTGGCCACCGACGCCTCCGGCACCCCCGTCAGCACCGCCGCCCAGGTCATCGCCGCGATCAACGCGGGCGCGGGCACGCTGGTCGAGGCCACGCCGTACCGCAACGACCCGGGCACGGGCGTCGTGGCGCCCGCGCCGCCGACCCCGCTGAGCGACTTCCTCAAGGCCCCGGCGAGCGTGCCGCGGACCCCGTGGCAGGTGCTGGCACTGCGGGTCGGCGTGCACCGCGACGGTTCCAGGACCGGCGTGCTGGCCTACGCGCAGGAGCACGCCCGCGAGTGGGTGGCGCCGCTGGTCACGATCGAGTCGGCCGAGCGGCTGCTGCGCAACTACCAGCGCGACCCGGCCACGCGCCGGCTGCTGGAGCGCACGGACATCTTCATCATCCCCACGGTGAACCCGGACGGCGCGAACTACAGCTTCTACGACTACAACTTCCAGCGGAAGAACATGGTCAACTACTGCCCCGCCCAGCAGTCGGACCCGGCGCAGCGCAACACCTGGGGCGTCGACGTCAACCGCAACTACGCGGTCGGCTCGCTGTCCGACGGCTACTTCGGCGCCTCCACGAACTGCCAGAGCGGCACGTACGCGGGCCCCGCCGAGCACTCCGAGGCGGAGAGCAAGAACGTGATCTGGATGGCGCAGACCTTCCACAACATCAAGTTCGCGATGAACGTCCACTCCTACGGCGGGTACTTCATGTGGCCGCCCGGCGCCTACAAGCTCGACGGCCGCGTCACCCTGCCCAGGCCGACCGACCAGCAGCTGGACTTCTTCCTCCGCTCCGCCAAGACGATCGAGTCAGGCATCGCCGCCGAGCGCGGCACCGTGACCTGGCCGCAGCAAACGGGCCCGGTGACCGACGTGCTCTACTCGGCGGCCGGCAACTCCGCCGACGAGCTCTGGTACGACCACGGCGTCTACGGCTGGGACTTCGAGGTCGGCAACGACCTGTGGAACCCGCAGACCCAGGCGTGGGAGGGCGTGGGCTTCCAGCCGGACTTCGCCGAGGGGCACCAGGAAGCGCTGGAGTACGCCGCCGGCCTGATCTCCCTCATCGGGGTGGCGGCTGACCATCGCGAAGACCGCTGACCCGCATCGTGATGTTGAGCCGTCCCGACGCCAGCCCGGTGGCCGGGTCACCGGTCCCCGGGTAGACCTTCGGCACGCCGTGGTAGGCGTACCGGGACGGCCCGCCGAACACGAACAGGTCGCCCGAGGCCAGCTCGACATCGGTGTACGGCCTGCCGCGCGTCTCGGTGTTGCCGAAGCGGAACACGCAGCCGTCGCCGATGCTGAGCGAGACCACCGGGTCGTCGGAGCGCTCGTCCTTGTCCTGGTGCATGCCCATCTTGGCGTGCTCGTCATAGAAGTTGATCAGCGCGATGTCGGGCGTGTACCCGTCGCCGGGCATCCCGGCGGCGGCCAGCGCCCGGCGGCCGAGCTCGGCCAGCCAGCCGGGGAACTCGGCCACCCGCACCCCGTCCACGGTCCTGACGTACTCGTACGGCCGCCAGTGCCAGCCCAGGCACACGGTCTGCACCGACATCACCCCGCCCCTGGGCAGCACGGTGTGCCGCATCGGGACGGGACCCGACGCCCAGGCCCGGCACTCGGTGACCAGGTGGCGCTGCTCGTCGGGGGACAGCCAGCCGGGCACGTGCACGGCTCCCGGGGCGATCTGCAGGGGCATCATGGGAGGCTCTCGATCAGGTTGCGGCCGATGCGCCATGCGGTGCCGTCCGCGGCGGCCCCGCGCAGCCCTTCCAGTGTCCCCGGTCCCGCGGGCACGACGGCCGCGGCGATCGAGGCGAAGCCGAACGTCCTGCCCGGCTCCCAGCCGGTGCTCATCCGCAGCCGCCTGGCCATCGACGCCCAGCCGGGCGGCGTGCCCGCCACCACCCACGCGTCCGGCTCCTGGGCGGTGAACCTGGTCGCGGGCCGCAGCCAGGAGGCGGCGTCCTCAGGCCAGTCGACGACCGCGAGCACCTCGCCGTCCCAGGCCCGCGCGAACGCCTCGACGGCGGCCGTGGAGGCCTGATCGCGCCCGTGCCCGAGCACGACCGCGGCGGCGCCGCCCACCAGGTCGAGCACCCGGGCCAGCTCGGCCTCGGTGTGCCCGCCCTTCCACGCGCGGTACGCCTCCGGCAGGCACACGGCGCACGGCCGGTATCCGGCCGCCACGGCCGTGGCCTCGTCGGCGAAGAACACCCGGTGCCCGGCGTAGCCGCCGCGCCTGATGGCCCGCAACGCCGACGGGCAGTCGAGCCGGCCGTACAGCCGCGCGCGACGGTGCCCGCCGAGCGTCCCGGGCGTCTGACTCTCGTACGGCAGGCCGTCCCGCCCGATCAGCGTGTAGCTCATGTCGCGTCGTGGAAGACCAGGCCCAGCGTGTGCCGCAGGCCGCTCTTGACCGTGCTGACCCCGTGCCGGACCGGCGAGGCCGACCAGCCGCGCGACGACCTGACGGGCCGGTCGCGGGTGGTGAAGATCAACCCGTGACCCTGCTCCAGCATCGTCACCGTGCCCCGCGACTGGGCGCGCGGACGCTGCTCCACCAGCAGGAACTCGCCGCCGGTGTAGTCCTTGCGCGGCCTGTCGAGCCCGATCACGACCTGCAGCGGGAACACCAGGTCCCCGTACAGGTCGCGGTGCAGGGCGTTCCAGTCGCCCTCCCGGTAGCGCAGCAGGATCGGCGTCGGCTTGGTCTGCCCGGCCTCGTGACACATGTCCAGCCATTCGGCCAGCGTGTCAGGCCACGGCGCGGGCTGGCCGAGCCGGTCCGCCCAGTCGCGCGCGATCGGCAGCAGCTGCGGGTAGAACGCCTCCCGCAGCCGCTGGACCAGGTCGGGGAAGGGCTTCCTGAAATAGCGGTACTGCCCCTTGCCGAACCGGTGCCGTTCCATGTCGACCGTCGAGCGGAACAGCCCCGGCTCGCCGTACAGCTGGGAGATCTCCGCGCACTGGGCGGGCGTGAGGATGCGCGGGGTCAGCGCGCAGCCGTAGGCGTCGACCTCGGCGCCCAGCGCCTTCCAGTCCATCTCGTCCGGCTTCATACCAGCTCCAGCTGCGGCTGGAGGGCGCCCTCGAGCGTGAGCAGCGCGTGCTTGCGCTCCAGGCCGCCGGCGTAGCCGGTCAGCGACCCGTTCGCGCCCACGACCCGGTGGCAGGGCCGCACGATCAGCAGCGGGTTCGCGCCGATCGCCGCGCCCACCGCGCGGATCCTGTCGCGCGGCGCGCCGATCTCCGCGGCCACCTCGCCGTAGGTCCTGGTCCGGCCGTACGGCACGGCCGCCACGGCCGCCCAGACCCGCTCCTGGAACGGCGTGCCCGCCGAGGCGAACTCCAGGTCGAACTCCGTCCGCTCACCCGCGAAGTACTCGGCGAACTGCCGCCGCGTCTCCGCGAACGCCTCGTCGTCGCCGCCCGGCCGTACCTCGGACACGAACGACACCCTGCTGATCGCCGAGCCGTCCCCCTCGATCAGGATCCGGCCCAGCGGGCTGTCGATGGTGGTGTGAATGTTCATACTCTCTACAACACCGAGGCAGCAGAATCGGTTGGCGGATTTCGGACCTCGTGGCAATCGGCGCGACCGGCTGACAGCGCCGGGATTTCGGGTTAAGACGGTGCATGACCGTCTTCGTGCCCACCCTCCCGGACGAGGTTCGCACCCAGGCGAAAACCCTTCTGGAGCGCGGCGAGTACCGCAGGGCGGCCGAGCAGTGCGACGCCCACCTGGCCTCCCTCCCGGAACCCGCCGGACTCGAGGCCTGCCTGGACCTGGCCAGGCTCTGGCTGGAGTCCGCGGAACCGCACCTGGCCCTGCGCTACGCGGATTCGGCGGTCGCGCGCGGACCCGCGGACGCCAGGGCGCTGGCCGTACGCGTGGAGTGCCTGACGGGCGGGCACCGCACCTACGAGGCGATCGCGGCCGCCAGGCAGGCCGTCGAGCGCTGCCCGGACGACCCGGCGCTGTGGCTCGCGCTGGCCGGCCGCCTGAGCGAGGCCAAGCTGCGCAAGGAGGCGCTGGAGGCCGCCGACCGGGGGCTCGCGCACAGCCCCGGGCACACCGAGCTCAGGTTCGCCCGCGGGAACGCGCTGCTCGGGCTCCATCGTCACGCCGAGGCGGAGGCCGAGTTCGAGCACCTCGACGCGTGCCGCGTCGCCGGCCTCCACCGTGCTCACGGCCGGTACGCCGAGGCGATCGCCCACCTGGACGAGCACGATCCCGCGCACCTGGAGACGTTGCTCGGCTGCCTGATCGACGCCAAGCGCCGAGCCGAGGCCGGCGACGCCGCCAGGACGGCAGCCGCTCGCTGGCCGGACGACCCGGACGTGCACCTCGTGCTGGCCGGATTCCATCACGAGCAGGACAGGCCGCACGAGGCGCTCCAGGCGGCGGACCGGGCGGTGGAGCTCAGGCCCGGCGACCGTGCGGCGCGGCTGCGGCGGGTGACGTCCCTGTTCGGCCTGGATCTCGACCATGACGCCCGCGCGGCATGCGAGGACCTGATGCGCTCGCCGGATCCGGACGAGCAACTGGAGGTCGTGACGCTCTGCCACACCGGGGGGCGCCTCCACGACGCGCTCCGATACGTGGACTCGCTGCTGGAACTGCATCCGTGGCACCGGGAGGCGCTGCGGTCTCGTCCCGCCATCTTCGACGCGCTCGGGAACCACAGGGCGGCCGAGTCCGCCGCCAGACAGGCCGTCGGCCGAAGGCCCCAGGACTCCGTCATGCACGGCGACCTGGCCACGTGGTACGGCGCGTTCGGCGAACGCGGGTGGCTGCGCAGGCTGACCGGCTTCCGTCTGGTCAGGCGGGCGCTGCGGGTGGATCCCGGCGACCCGGACCGCCAGGCCGAACACATCCAAGCCCTGTGCGAGCTCGGCAGGCTGCGTCGCGCGGAATCCGCCGCGGCAGAGCAGCTCGCCTGCCATCCTGACGCGTTCGCCTGGCTGTGCGACATCGCGAAGGAGCACGCCATACGCGGCGCGCACGGTCGGGCGATGCGGATTTTCGGCCGGCTGCCTCCGCGGCGCGACCTGGCGCTGCGTACCGCGGAGATCCTGATCGAGCTGGGCGCCTTCCCGCAGGCCCATGCGGCGGTGGCCGCCTTGGTCGAATCGAGCGACGGGGACCCGCAGACGCCTGCGGACATCGCCGAGCTGTTCTACTTCACCGCTCACGCGGATCACGCGCTGCCCTACCTGGACAGGGCGGTGGAGATGGCCCCGGGGTTCGTCGCGGCGCTGGCCAGGCGGACCGACTGCTACAACTACATGGATCGGTATGCCGAATCCGCGCAGGCCGCTCGCGACGCGCTCACGGTGGCGCCCGACGACCCCGGACTCTGGGGCCGCCTGGTCGCGGTGACCTTGCTCGGTTACGAGGCGGAGGCCGCCGAGGAGGTGGTCGCCGCGATTCCCGAGGCGCGCAGGGCCGTGGCACTCGAGGCGCTGGCCGACGTTCTGTATGAGCGGTACATGCCTGAGGAAGCGGTCGCCTTCCGCGCCAGGAGCATCCACCTCGCTCCGCGGGCCGACCTCGTCGTGACGCAGGCGAGCGCGTTACGGGAGCTCGGCTGGTACGGCGCCGCCCTGCGGCTGCTGCGCGCCCATACCTCGCTGGTCGAGGCCGCCCGCGACCTCAACAGGGACCTGGGCCTGCACGCCCTGGTCACCGACGGGTACGGCGAGCTCGATCGCGTGCACGATCGCAGGAGGTGGTTCGCGAGCTGGTGGCGCAGCGGCGGCCCCTTCGCCGCGCTGCGCAATGCCCGCCGTGCGCACGAGCTCGCGGTGTTGAGCCGGTGGGAGGTCTGGTCGCACAACCTGTTCCAGCTGGAGTCGCTCGACGGCCTGGGCGAGCCGGAGACCGAGGCGGTCAGGGCGGAGAATGAGACCTTCGTGCTGGCGTGGACCCGGCTGTCGATAAGCGCGGAAGCCGCGGTGTCCTTCGCCACGGAATTCGGGGCCGTGACCGGCATCTGGGTCTCGGAGCTGGCGGCGATCATGACTCGGGCATGGATCTGGCCTGACGGCGAGATCCTGGCGATCACCGGATGCGTCGCACCGGCGGTGCTCGCCATTGCCCCGCTGTCCGGGCGGATCGGCCAGCTGCTTGACCCGCCGCTCCGCTCGGCGGCGCTGAGCGCCGGACTGCTGGCCTCCGGTGGGCTGGTCCTGTGGGCGAGGCTTCCCGGGGCAGGGATATTCCTGGGCACGCTCGGCCTGATGGTCGGCCTGCGTGCGGCGTGCGGTTGGGCGGCCCCGATTCCCTTCTCGCTCAAACTGCGCCTGGTCCGCCGGCGCCAAGCCCGGGCGAGCATACTGAACGACCTGCTCGAACTCCTCATGCTGATCAGGCGAGGACGACACCGCAACACCATCGACGACCGGACGCACTGGGCCTACCTGCTGGAGCGCGCCGCCGGGCAACTGACCGACGCTCTTCCGCGCCGGCTGGAGGCTGGGGATGCCGCCATACGGCGCTGGGTGGAGACCAACGCCAGGGCCGCGGCGTGCGCGTTGCGCAGGCTCAAAAGGCAGGCACTCGCTCCCGGCGAGGACTCCCTCGACCTGCTGTCGGCCGAGGTGCACCGCGCCGCGAGCGCCGTGGCCAGTGGGAACTTCGCGCGGCTGCGGCTGGTGCGCGAGCCGGAGAAGCCACGCCGCGGCTGGCTGCACTACGCCAAGCTGATCGCCAGGACCGTGGTCGTCATGGGTCTGCCGGTCCTCGGCGTGCTCGCCTTCAAAACCCTGCTGGGCGCGGGCTACCAGACGGCCCTGCTGGCCAGCGCCGTCTGGGCCGGCCTCTACCTGCTCCTCGCCCTCGACCCCGGACTCCGCGACAAGATCGACACCGCGCGCAGCCTCCTGAGCGCCTCATCCGCGGTGGGCAAGCCAGAAAGCCCCCGCCCGGACCGCCAGCCCTAGGCTCGCGGGCCGGTGGAGGCGCGGGCGATCAGCGAGGGCGGGAAGACGTGGTCGACGTGGGGCGTGTGATAGCCCTGCAGCCGCTCCCACAGGGCCGAGGCGACCGCCGCGGCCATCTGCTCGACCGGCTGCCTGACCGTGGTGAGCGGCGGGTTGCTGTGGTATGCCAGGTAGGAGTCGTCGTAGCCGATCACGGACACGTCCTCGGGCACCGAAAGCCCGGCCTCACGGACGGCCCCCAGCGCGCCGAGCGCCATCAGGTCGCTGCCCGCGACGATCGCGGTCGCCCCGGCCGCCAGCAGCGCGCGGGCGGCCGCGTGGCCGCCGGTCAGCGAGTAGTCCGTCTCCACGTAGAGCGAGTCGTCGACGTGGCCGAACCACCGGCGCATCTCCCGCCGGTACCCGCGCAGCCGGTTCTGCGACGGCCGCAGGTACCCCTGACCGCCCGCCAGCCCGATCCGGGTGTGCCCGAGCGAGCGCAGGTGCGCGACGGCCATCGCCGCCCCGGCCGCCTCGTCCGTCGTCACCGTCGAGACCGGCAGGTCCTTGACGTGCCCGCCCACCAGCACCATCGGCAGGTGCCGTTGGTGCAGCTGCCAGTAGAACCCGTGGTCGGCCGACGGGTTGGCGTGCCGTCCCGAGATCAGCACCAGGCCGTGGATGCGCTGCCTGGCCAGCGAGGCGAGGTAGTCAAGCTCGGTCGGCCCGCGCCTGGTCGAGCTGCCGATCATCGCGGTCACGCCGTGCGCGCCGAGCTTGGCCTCGATCGCCCCTGCCAGCAGGGGGAAGACCGGGTTGTCCAGCTCCGGGACGATGATGCCGACGAACGGTTCCGTGGCCGGCGCGGGCGCCACCATGCCCTGCTCGCGGATGGCCCGCAGCACCCGGTCCCTGGTCTCCTCCGCCACCCCGGGCCGGTCGTTCAGCACGCGGCTCACGGTGGCCGCGCTCACCCCGACGCGCTTGGCGATCGTCCGGACGGACAGGCGTGCCATCGACCCTCCAGAAACCCCTGAAGAAACCACTGAAACATGTTGCCGTCCGTTGCGGCCGTCGCGAGCGCCGACCTAGGCTCCATCAGCATAAATCCAGGTAAAAGCCGTGTTTTGGAGTGTTCACGCTATGGGTCACCTTTGCAACACGGCGGCGCATCACGATGGTTCGCCGCTGTATGTGACCGATCCCGCGCCGGAGCTCGGGCAGCGGGTCGAGGTGTTCCTGCGGACCTCGAACGCGCTCGGCGTGCGCCGCGTCCACGTGCGGACGGCGCCCGACGGGGAGCCACGGTTCGGTGAGGCGATGGTCGATCGGGTCACGCCGGACGAGACGTGGTGGCGGGCGGCCGTCACCGTCGTCAATCCCGAGTGCGGATACCGCTTCCTGCTGCAGACCGGCAGCGGGCCGCGCTGGCTCACGGCCGCCGGGCTGTCCAGGCTGGAGGTCACCGACGCCACCGACTTCGTGCTCACGGCCTACCCGCCGCCGCCCTCCTGGGCCGCCGACTCGGTGATCTATCAGATCTTCCCCGACAGGTTCGCCCGCTCAGGACGGGTCACCGCGCCGCTGCCCTCCTGGGCCACGCCCGCGACCTGGGACGACCCCATCCCGTACGGCGAGCCGTACGCGCTCCAGCAGCTCTACGGTGGCGACCTGCGGGGCGTGGCCGAGCACCTGGACCACATCGCGGACCTGGGGGCGAACCTGATCTACCTGACCCCCTTCTTCCCTTCGAGGTCGAACCACCGCTACGACGACACCACCTTCGACCACGTCGACCCGCTGCTCGGTGGCGACGAGGCACTCATGGCGCTGACCGCGGCCGCGCACGACCGCGGCATCCGGGTAATCGGCGACATCACGCTCAACCACTCCGGCGACGGCCACGACTGGTTCCTGACGGGACGGGCCGATCCGGCGAGCCCCGAGCACGGCTTCTACTACTTCGACGGCGACGACTACGCCACCTTCGCCGGCGTGAAGACGCTGCCCAAGTTCGACCACCGCTCGCCCGAGCTGCGCAGGCGCCTGGCCGCGGTGATCGCACGGTATCCGGACGCGTTCGGCCTGGACGGCTGGCGGGTGGACGTCGCGCAGTCCGCGGGCAGGCACGGCGCGGTCGAGCTCAACGCCGAGGTGGCCCGCTCGGCCAGGGCCGCGCTCGGCGAGGGCCGCCTGCTACTGGCGGAGCACCAGTTCGACGCCTCGGCCTCGCTGCGAGGCGACGGCTGGCACGGCACGATGGCCTACGCGGGCTTCGCCCGCCCGATCTGGTCGTGGCTGGCCCGGGAACGTTCCACCGAGTTCTGGGGCACTCCCGGCCCCATCCCCCTGTACGGCGGGCAGGACGTCGCCGAGGTGATGACCCGGCACGCGGCCCGCCTGCCGTGGCGGTCGTACGCGCACAACCTCACGCTGCTCGACTCGCACGACACCGCCCGCTTCCGGTCGATCGCGGGCAGGGAGCGGCAGCACCTCGGGGCCGCGCTGCTGTTCACGCTTCCGGGCCTGCCGATGGTGTTCGCCGGGGACGAGGTGGGAGTCGAGGGCGTCCACCTGGAGGACGGCCGCCGCCCCTTCCCCTGGGACGGACCCCAGGATTCCGCCACTTACCGGATATTTCAGGATCTGATCCGTCTGCGCCGTGACCACGACGCGCTCCGGCACGGCGGGCTCAGGTGGCTGCACGCCGGCGAGGACGTGCTGGTGTACGAGCGCGCCCTGCCCGGCGAGACGCTGGTCGTCCAGGTGAGCCGGGCCGGTCACGAGCCCGTCCCGTTCCCCAGAGCCCTGACCGGTCGCGCCGCCGCGCCCGGCACCCTCGTCAGCCTCACCGGCGGGCCCGACCTGCGGCCCGGCGAGTTCATGCCCTCCGATGGGCCCGCCTTCCATGTCTGGGAGCTCTCCGAATGATCGACATCCTGTCCGGCGTACACTCCGAGGCGCTCGGCAACGCCAGGGACGTCTTCGTCTACCTGCCTCCCGGCCACGACGCCGCGGCCGGGCCGTACCCGGTGGTGGTGCTGCACGACGGGCAGCACGTGTTCGCGGCCGCGGGGCTGGAGCCGAGCTGGCGGCTCGACGAGACGCTCGACGATCTGATCGGGCGCGGCCTGCTGCCGCCGCTGGTGGCGGTCGGCGTGTCCAACGCCGGCGACCAGCGCGGCGCCGAATACTCGCACGAGGTGGCCTACCCGCGCGACCCCGGCGCCGAGCCGCGCGGCACGCTGTACGAACGCTTCCTGGTGGAGGAGCTGCTGCCGCTGATCCGCGGGCGGTACGCGGTGACGGCCGACCCGGCGGCGACCGCGGTCATGGGGTCGTCCATGGGCGGGCTGGTCAGCTACCACCTGGCGTTCCGCAGGCCGGACGTGTTCGGGCTGGCCGCGATCATGTCGCCGTTCCTCGCCTACGTAGATCCGGAGACGCTCGCCGAGACGCCTGTTCACCGCCGCTTCGAGGCGCGCGGGCCGCGCAAGATCTGGCTGGACATCGGCGGCATGGAGGGCCTGATCATGGTCCGCCCCGCCCGCGAGCTCGCCGAGCAGCTGCTCGGCCTCGGCTACGCGCCCGACGACGAGCTGCGCTACCTGCACGAGCCGTCCGCGCCGCATCACGAGGACGCCTGGGCTCGCCGCGCCTCCAGCGCCCTGCTGCATCTCTTCGGTACGGCAGGCCCGCCCGTCCGCCTGACCGGCACGGGCGGCCGGACCACGGTCGGCCAGGTCGTGGACGTGGCTCCGGTGGGGGAGCGGGCCGACGGCTGCGTGTACTCGGTGCTGAGCGCCTCGGTCACCTGGCAGCCCGCCGAGGTGCTGGAGCCCGCCGGGCACGCGCTGCTCGCCGGGGCCACGCCCGGGACCGCGGAGGTCGTCGCGTCTGCGGCGGGGTTGTCGGCCGCCTCGGACGTGACGGTCGTGGCAGGCGACCCCGACGCGCTCCTCGAGGTGACCGTGGTCGTCCCGGCCGACCCAGCCGAAGGCGGCGCCGGCACCTCGGAGGGCCACGCGGACGCCCCGGGAGGCCGGGCGGAAGGCGGCCCTCCGGTCTACTTCTCCGGGCTGGCCACCACCGAGGTGGCGCCCGGAATCCACCACGGCCTCTGGCGGCTGCCGCTCGGGGTCGGGCTGAACGGCACGATCGGGCGCGGCTGGCGCCGCGACGGGCTCGACGCCGGCGGGCGCCTCATCCGCGACCCGCTGCGCCACGACGGCGACCGGCGCGTCTGGGTGCGCGTCGAGGGCTGGACCGACCCGTTCCAGGACGACCCGCACAAGGGAGCATGAGATGCGCAACCCCCTCGCCCTGCTGTCGCTCGCGCTGCTCCTGGCCGGATGCGGCGCCACCGAGCCCGGGAAGGCGCCCGCCACGCTCACGGTCTGGGCCGACGACAGCCGGGCGCCCACGCTCCAGACGATCGCAGCCGGGTTCGAGCGCGACAGGCACGTCAAGGTGAAGATCGTGCAGAAGCCGATGGGCTCCCTGCGCGACGACTTCGTCTCCCAGGCGCCCTCCGGCCAGGGACCCGATGTGATCGTCGGGCCCCACGACTGGCTCGGCAAGCTCGTGCAGAACGGCGTCGTCGCCCCCGTCGACCTGTCGGCCAAGGCCGCGCAGTTCCCGAAGGTGGCGCTCGACGCGATGACCTACGACGGGCAGACCTACGGCCTGCCGTACGCGATCGAGAGCGTCGCGCTGGTGCGCAACACCAAGCTGGCCCCGGCGGCGCCGCGGACCTTCGACGAGCTGGTCAAGCTGGGGCGCAAGGCGAAGTACCCGGTCGCGCTGCCGGTCGATCCCAAGGCGGGCTCGCCGTTCCATCTCTATCCGCTGATGACGTCGTTCGGTTCGGCGGTCTTCGGGCCGGGCAAGCGGCTGGAGCTCGACGATCCCGGCGGGCTGAGGTTCGCCGCGTACCTGCGCGGGCTGGCGGCGCGGAAGGTGGTGTCCACCTCGATGAGCGGTGACGTCGCGACCAACGCGTTCGTCACCGGCCAGACGCCGTTCCTGGTCACCGGGCCGTGGGACCAGCCCGTGCTGGCCAAGTCCGGCGTGCCGTTCGCCGTCGCGCCCGTGCCGCCCGCGGGGAAGGCCGAGGCGCGGCCGTTCACCGGGGTCCAGGGGTTCTACGTGAGCTCCAAGAGCGCGAACCCCATCCTGGCGAACGACTTCCTGATCAACTACCTCGCCACGGCACCCGCGCAGACGGCGCTCGCCGAGGCAGGCGGCCGGCCCGCGGCCATGACGTCGGTGCGGGTCGACGACGGATGGGCCAGGGCGGCGCTGGGCGGGGTGCCGACGCCGAACATTCCGGAAATGGACGCCGTCTGGGCCGACTGGGGCCTGTCGCAGCTCGCGATCATCAACGGACAAGGGGATCCGGCGGCCCTGACCCGCCAGGCGGCCGCAAAGATCCGCGCGAAGATCGGCCAGTGACCCATGCGGATGGTGAAGTTCCTCATCCTCGGGGTCGTGGACGCGCTGGCGGTCTACGGGCTCGTGGGGCTGGCCGGGCAGCGGGCCTGGTGGATGTTCGGCGTCCTGCTGGCCGGGGTGGTGGCGGTCAACGCCGTCTACCTCGGCAGGCGGGCCGTCCCCGCCAAATACCTGGCGCCGGGCGTCGCGCTGCTGCTCGTCTACCAGGTGTACGTGGTGTTCTACACCGGTTACGCGGCCTTCACGAACTACGGCGACGGGCACAACGGTACGAAGGCGGACGCGGTGGCCGCGATCCTGGCCGGGAGCGAGATCCGGGTGCCCGGCCCCTCGCTGGCGATCCGGGTGGCCTCGCGTGACGGCGAGCTCGGGTTCCTGGTGGACGGCGCACGGGTGGGTACCCGCGCCGGGTTGGTGCCGGTCACGCCCGGATGGCGGGCCCTGCCGTACGACCAGATCGTGGCGCGGCAGGCGGAGATCGCGGCGCTGCGGGTGCCGTCGGGCGATGGCGGATTGCGGACCGCGGACGGGATCACGGCGGCGCGGTACCGGCCGACGATGACCTACCGCGACGGAACCATGGTCGACGCGCACGGCGTGATCTACCGCGACGACGGGCGCGGCGTGTTCGCGGCGGCGGACGGGCGGCGGCTGAGCCCCGGCTGGAAGGTGTTCGTCGGGCCGGAGAACTTCACCTCGGTGCTGACCAACGCCGAGATCCGCGGGCCCTTCCTGGGTGTGCTGGGGTGGACGTTCGCCTTCGCGGGGCTGTCGGTGGCGCTCAGCTTCGGCTTCGGCCTCGTGCTCGCGCTGGTGCTCGACGGGTTCCGGTTCTATCGGACGCTGCTGGTGCTGCCGTACGCGTTCCCCGCGTTCATGGCGGCGCTGCTGTGGCAGGGGCTGCTCAACCCCGACCACGGGTTCGTCAACCAGGTGCTGCTCGGCGGCGCGCACGTGCCGTGGCTCGGCGATCCGTGGCTGGCCAAGCTCAGCGTGCTGGCGGTCAACGTGTGGATCGGATTCCCGTACATGTTCCTCATCTGCACAGGGGCGCTGCAGGCGATCCCCGCCCCGCTGTCGGAGGCCGCGCGGGTGGACGGCGCGGGGCCGTGGCGGGTGCTGCGGAGCGTGAAGCTGCCGCTGCTGCTGGCCTCGACCGCCCCGGTGCTGGTCGCCACGTTCGCGTTCAACTTCAACAACTTCAACGTGATCTACATGCTGACCGGGGGCGGGCCGCGGGACGCGCGGGCGCCCGTCGACGTGGGCGCGACGGACCTGCTGATCTCCCTGGTCTACAAGCTGGCCTTCGGCGGGTCGGCGCGGAACTATGGGCTGGCGTGCGCGGTGTCGATCCTGATCTTCGTGGTGATCGCGGTGGTGTCCCTCGCCGGGTTCCGGCGGGCTGGGCGGGTGGCGGCATGAGGGCTCTCCGGCACGTGATCGGGGTGGTGGCCGTGGCCGTGGCGGTGTTCCCGCTGGTGTTCGTGGTGTCCGCCTCGGTGAATCCGCAAGGGACGCTGACCGGGTCGAATTCGCTCTTCTCGGAGATCTCCGTCGATCACTACGTCACGCTCTTCCGCGACTCGCTGCATCCCTTTCCGCTCTGGTTCCTGAACTCGCTGGTGATCGGGCTGACGACCTCGGCCGGGTCGGTGTTCCTCGGGGCGTGCGCGGCGTACGCGTTCTCGCGGTTCCGCTTCCGCGGGCGGCGGGCGGGGCTCGTGGGACTGGTCTTCGTGCAGCTGTTTCCCCAGGTCCTCGCCTACGTCGCGCTCTTTCTGCTGCTGTCCGCCGTCAAGGAGGTGTTTCCGCCGCTCGGACTGGGGAGCCGGCTGGGGCTGGTCATGGTCTACCTCGGCGGAGCGCTCGGGGTGAACACGTATCTGATGAAGGGCTTCCTCGACTCGATCCCCCGCGAGCTCGACGAGTCCGCCCAGATCGACGGTGCCTCGCACGCCCGGATCTTCTTCCGGGTCCTGCTGCCGCTGGCGGCGCCCATCCTCGTCGTGGTGGCGCTGTTCTCCTTCGTGGCCACCATGAACGACTTCGTCATCGCCGGTCTCGTCCTCACCGACCCGGACCAGCAGACGCTCGCCGTGGGCCTCTACCAGCTCATCTCCTATCAGTTCGGGCAGAACTGGGGTGTGTTCGCCGCCGGTGCGCTGCTCGGCTCGCTGCCGGTGCTCGTCCTCTTCCAGTTCCTCCAGCGCTACATCGTCGGCGGGCTCACCTCCGGCGCGGTCAAGTCCTGAAGACCATGATCAGCAGGCGCTGGTAGCCCGCCGGGAGGGCGTTCTCGACGTGGACCCTGATCCGGTAGCGGCCCTTGCCCGCGTAGGCCAGGTCGGGGAGCTCCTCGCCACCCATGAGGCTGCCGAAGACCAGGTGACCGGTGGGGCTCCGGTAGTCCAGTTCGACGACCCGGTCCCACCCCTTGCGCTCCATGGGCGGGCGGCGGGTGTACGTCTCGACGGTCGCGCAGGTCGTGGCGTCGGCGAACACCAGGATGATCGCATGCCCGGGCACGGCGGCGGCCAGGCGGTTGCGCTGGGCTCGGTCCAGCACGTCGTCGGACGGCTCCCCGTCACCCTCGTACGCCTCGATGATCCCGTAGTCGGGCCACATCGTCCTGCGGACGACGGAGTGTGGCTTCACCAGGGGACGATGGGGCCGGGTGGCGCCGCACGCGCGCTCCTCGGACGCCTTCCACTCCCGGTACTCGCGGTCCTTCGCGGCCTGCGCCCCGTCGATCTTCTTCTGAACCTCGGGGCAGATGGCCGACAGGCCGTAGCCCATCCCCATGACGTCCGGGTCGTCGCGCATGTATCTCCCGCAGAGCTCGGTCCCGTAGGCGAGCAGGGAGGCGTCGTTCTTGCGGGTGAATGCGGCTCTGTCCAGGGATCGGGCCCAGCACAGGTAGGCGGCCTGTCCTGCTTCCCTCGCGCATTCGGTGTCGCGGATGGGCTTGCGGCCCCTGGCCAGGTCGGCGCTGGTCAGCGCGGCCACGAGGACGACGGGCGTCAGGAACACCGCGAGCCTGCGCGGCCACGCCGGGCGGGCCTGCCGTACGGCCAGCAGCATGAAGACCGCCGCCAGCGTGGGCGCCAAGGCGGGCAGCACGAAGAAGCTCACGCCGGGACCCCACATCCCCAGGCAGTCGCGGTCGACCACCAGGTCGACGGCGAACCCGAGCGGCTGGCGGCCGAAGCACAGCAGCAGCGCGACGGCCAGCACGCGAGCCGCCACCCGCCCCCAGCGGGGCCGCCCCAGCCTGGCGGAGAGCCAGACGGCGAGCAGGCCCGCGACGACCACCGGCAGGCCCCCGTAGTACAGCGGGAAGAGCCACGGGTAGACGGGGTAGGCGAGCAGGTCCACCTGCTCGTTGAGCTCACGGCCGGGGCACTGCGCGAAGGCCGAGAACCACGCGAATCCGCCCTCGCCCTGCAGGTAGTCGTAGGCCAGGCCAGCCGCGGCAGCGGCGAGGGATAAGCCCCACCAGATCCATGATCTTCTGGTCATGTCGGGCAAGGTGCAGGTATGGCGTGGGATATCTGAGTTAGGTAGCCTTTCTGGAGGTTTTCCTGGGCACTCGAGAGGCCAATGGAACGACTTGCTGACGACGACCTGTCACGGCTGCTCCTGATCCGGTGCTTCGAGCGGAAGCTGCTCGACCTGTTCGGCCAGGGCGTGCTCAACGGCACCACGCACACCTGCCTCGGCCAGGAGTACGTCCCCGTCGCGCTGCGGCCCCTGCTCGGCCACGACGACTGGGTGTTCAGCAACCACCGCGGGCACGGCCACTACCTGGCCAGGTTCGACGACCCCGAGGGGCTGCTGGCCGAGATCATGGGGCGCAAGGGCGCCGTGTGCGACGGCGTGGGCGGCAGCCAGCACCTGCGGCGCGACCGGTACCTGTCGACCGGCGTGCAGGGCGAGAGCCTGGCCGTGGCGGCGGGCGTGGCGTTACGCCTCAAGCGCCGTGAACCCGGACGGATCGCCTGCGTCCACATCGGCGACGGCACCTGGGGCGAGGGCGCCGTCTACGAGGCGCTCAACCTGATCGCGCTGTGGCGGCTGCCGGTCCTGGTGGTCGTCGAGAACAACGGCATCGCCCAGTCCACCCCCACGACGGCGCAGCTGGCGGGCACGATCGCGGCCAGGGCGGCGGCCTTCGGGATCCTGCACCAGCGCCTGGACACACCCGATATCTCAGAGATCAGGGGTAGTGCGGGGCCGCTGATCGAGGGCGTGCGCCACTCGCAGCCCCTCGTGCTGGAGTTCGTCACCCACCGGGTCGGCCCGCACAGCAAGGGCGACGACACGAGAACGCCCGAGACGCTGGCCCAGGTGCGCGACTGGCACGCCGAATATCCCGACCGCGACCAGCTGGCCCGCCTGGAGGCCCTGGCCCAGGAGCGGGTGGACGCCCTCGCCGCCGAGGTGGCGGCCCGCCCGATGGCGACCTGGACGGCCGCGTGAGAGTCGGCGAGAACCTCAACGCCGCACTGCACGGCCTGCTGTCCGACGACCTGTCCGTGTACGTCATGGGCGAGGACCTGCTCGACCCGTACGGCGGCGCCTTCAAGATCACCAAGGGCCTCTCGACCCGCTTCCCCGACCGGGTCCTGGCCACCCCGCTCAGCGAGGGAGCCATCGTCGGCGCCGCCTCGGGGCTCGCGCTGGCGGGCGACAAGGCGATCGTGGAGATCATGTTCGGCGACTTCGCCGCGCTGGCCTTCGACCAGATCGTGAACTTCGCCGCCAAGTCGGTCACCATGTACGGCTCGCGCGTCCCCATCCCGCTCGTCATCCGCTGCCCGTCCGGCGGCAACCGCGGCTACGGCCCCACCCACAGCCAGACGCTGCAGAAGCACTTCATCGGCGTCCCCGGCCTGTCGCTGTACGAGATGTCGCCCTTCCACGACAACCGCGCCCTGCTCGGCCGCATGCTCGCCACCGCCGCGCCCTGCCTGCTCTTCGAGGACAAGGTCCTCTACACCCGCCAGATGTACGGCGAGCCGGACGTGGACGACCTGTTCAGCTGGGACCTCGTCGGAGACGTGGCCCGCGTCTCGCTGGACGGCTCCGCCGACTACGCCCTGATCGTCCCCGGCGGCGTGGCGCACCGCGCGATCTCCGCGATGCGCATGCTGCTGCTCGACCACGATCTCGCCGGGACCCTGCTCGTGCCCTCCCGCCTTTACCCCTTCGACGTGGAGCCGCTGGTGCCGCTGCTGCGGGAGGCCGGGCTGGTGTGCGTCGCGGAGGAGGGCACCGCGGGCGGCACCTGGGGCTCCTATCTGGCCGCCGAGCTCCATCCCAGGCTGTGGGGCTCGCTGGCCCGCCCGATCAGCCTGGTCAGCTCGGCCGCCAGCGTCATCCCCACGGCCGCCCACCTCGAACGCGACGTGCTGGTCCAGGCCGAGACGATCCGCGACGCCGTACTGGAGGGCCTGCGTGGGTGAGATCCGGATGCCCAAGCTCAACACCAACGACGCCGAGTACACGCTGCTGGAGTGGCTGGCCGAGGACGGCGCCCGGGTGGAGCGCGACGACCTGGTAGCCACGGTGGAGACGTCCAAGACGGTGGAGGAGCTGGCCAGTCCCGAGCAGGGGATCCTGTCGCACGCCCTCGCCGCGGGGAAGACCTGCGCCCCCGGTCAGGTGATCGCCCGGGTAGGGGAGAGGAGCGCGCCCCGGCAGGACACGCAGGTCACGGCCGATGGGCCCGTCATCACGGCGCCCGCCAGGGAACTGCTCGACGAGCTGGGCATCGACCCGGCGCGGGTGCGGGAGCTCGGGGTCAAGGTGGTGCGCCGGGCGGACGTGGAACGGCTGGCCGCGGGGAAGGCGGAGCCGGAGACGCCCAAGGAGCCCGGCGGCCAGGAAACGCCCGAGAAGCCGAGCGGCCAGGTCAGGTCGCTGCCGAAGCACCAGCAGGCCGTGGCACGGACGGTCAGCCTGTCGCATCGGACCGTCCCCGCCGGATATACCGCGATAAAGGTGGATGTGGGGGCGGCGCTCCAGCGAGCCCGCGAGGTGACCAAGCAGGTCAGGAAACTGGTCGGCCTGCCGGACCTGCTCGTCAAGGCCGTGGCGCACCTCCACGACGACTTCCCGCTGTTCTTCGCCCACCTGGTCGACGACACCACCGCCGAGCTCGCAGAAGAAGCGCACGTGGGCGTGACCGTGGACCTGGGCCAGGGGCTCTACATCCCGGTCATCAGGGACACGGCGGGCAAGACCGTGGAGGAGATCGCCGAGGAGTTGGCCGGGTTCCGGCGGCTGGCGCAGCACGGCGGGTTCCGCGAGGAACACCTGTCCGGTGGCACCATCACCGTCACGCTGCACCACGACGCCGACATCGTGATGGCCATCCCGATCGTCTTCCCAGGCCAGGCGTGCGCGCTCGCGCTCACCTCGCCGCAGCGCGACGGCGACCGTACCGTGGCCGCGATCGGACTGGCCTACGACCACCGGCTGCTCAACGGCAGGGATGTGGTGCTGTTCCTGCAGGCGCTGAAGGAGCGGCTAGAGGCGCCCGAGAGCCTGTAGCCCGACCAGGTCGTCGGGCAGCGCGTCCGGGCTGCCGTCGAGCAGCCTGGGCAGCCGCGAGCGCAGCGCGACGATCGCGAGCACGGCCATCGCCACGGCGAACAGCACGTACATGAACCCGATCCCGCGCCCCGCGCCGGTGCCGATGACCGAACCCACCGTGGAGGCCAGCGGCCCGCCGGGAGTCAGCAGCGGGTCGAGGACGGCCGCGCCGTACGGGGCGACGAGCCCGAACCCGATCGGCAGCGTGGACCAGGCGATCAGCGTGTTGAGCGCGAACACCCGCCCGTGGAACCGCTGCGGCACCTTGACCTGCACGATCGTGGCGTAGACGCCGTTCAGCAGCGTCACCCACAGCGACATGCCGAACGCCCCGACCCCGATCGTCACCAGGTCGGCCCGCAGCCCGGTCACCAGCGAGAACGCGGCCAGCGCCAGCGTGCACCACAGCACGGCCCGCATCCGCCCGCCGCCGGGCCCACCCCAGGCCGCCATGGTCAGGCCGCCGAGGAACACCCCGAGCCCGGAGGCGAAGGAGATCCGCCCCACGTCCGGCAGCGACGCGAACGACAGCACCAGCGGCGAGATCATCAGGAACAGCGGCGACAGGAAGACGTTGAGCACCGCGAAGAAGACCAGCATCTGCCGGAACCCCTGGTCGCCCCATGTGTAGCGGAAGCCGGCCGCCATCTCGGCCAGCACCGGCTCCTTGCGCCGCCACGCCATCGCCGCGGGGAACCTGACCAGCGCCGTCACCGTGATGGCGAAGGCGTAGCTGACCACGTCGAGCACCAGGATCCCCCCGAGCCCGATCACCGCCATCAGCCCGACGGCCGCCAGCGGCACGATCAGTTGCGTCATCCCGGTGGCCATCTGCACCACACCGTTGGCGTGCCCCAGGTACCGCTTGGGCACCAGCTGCGGTACGGCCGAGCCGTACGCGAGCCGCTGGAAGGTGAGCGCGACGGACAGCAGCCCGAGCAGCGGATAGATCTCCCAGGTGTGCAGGTTGCCCGTCCACAGCAGCAGGCCGAGGCCGAGCTGGGTGGCGACGGCCGCGGCGTCCCCGGCGAGCATGACCGTGCGGCGGCTGGCCCTGTCGACGACCGCGCCCGCCAGCGGCGCCGTCACCAGGCCGGGCACGAGGGCGACCACGGCCAGCAGGGCGAACTGGGCGAGCGAGCCGGTGGTCAGGTAGATCCAGATCGGGATCGCGAACTCGGTGAGCGCGGAACCCAGGATCGACACCAGCTGCCCGGAGGCCACGGCGAGGAAGCGGCGCATGCTGGGTTGCGGTCCGCCTGACACGGGCCTGTCAGTGCGCGAGACTCCGTGCAACCGCCAGGTGTCCCCGCCCGGCTTGGAGTCCAGGGCCAGATGGGTCGTGGTGACGATCTCGGCCAGCTCGGTCGCCCGATATTTCAGGAAGAAGTGCCCGGCCTCGTCCAGCTCCACCATGGCGGCCGTCGGGCTGAGGAAGTGCCACTCGCGGTAGCGCTCCTGGAAGTAGTCGGTGGCCGGGTCGCGCTCGCCCGCGATGCCGATGACCGGGGCGCGCAGGCGTTCGACGCCGTTCTGGAAGAGCCCGGTGAAGTACTCCTCGGCCGCCTGGCTGTCGCGGCGCATGTTGCGGATGATCTGCCGGGCCTGTCCGGGTTCGATGTCGGCCATGTCGACGCCCATCGAGGTCAGCCAGTTGGCGTAGCCGCGATCCCCGCGCAGCCGCTCGCTCAGCCGGGACAGCAGCGCGCCCCGCGGCCGGGCGAACGGGAAGATCGCCCCGATGTAGACCGCGTCCAGCTCGCGCCCCGCGGCCTCGAGCCGCCGGGCGATCTCCACGGTGAGCGCTGAGCCGACGCCGCAGTGCCCGTACAGCGCCAGCGGCCCCTCGACCTTGGTCAGGATCTCCTCGACGCACCTGGCGGCCACCTCGTCCAGCGGCAGGTGCTCCTCGTCCAGCCCCACGTCGTGCCCGGGGATCGCCACCGCCCACAGCGCGTGCGTCTCGGCCAGCGCGTCGGCCAGCGGCTGGTAGACGATCGCGCTGCCGCCGCCGTACGGCACGCACACGTAGGTGAGCTCGGGTGCCCTGGTACGGCGGGCCGTCAGCTCGTGGACCAGCCCCCGGTCGGCCGTCGCCGTGCCGTCCAGGAGGGCGGCCTGCCCGCGGATCGTGGGGTGCTTGAACAGGTCGATGACCGCGATGGGCCCGAGCTTGCGGAGCTTGGCCACGACCTTGATGGCCAGCAGCGAGTGGCCGCCGGCGGCGAAGAAGTCGTCGTCGATCCCGCACGCCCGGCCGAGCACCTCCTGCCAGGCGGCGGCCACGAACCGCTGGGCCTCGGTCTCGGGCTCCGCCTCGATCGTCCCGGCGGCGGCCTCGGGCGCGGGCAGGCGGAGGCGGTCGACCTTGCCGTTGGCGGACAGCGGGAGCCGGTCCAGGGCGACGAACAGGGCGGGGACCATGTAGGCGGGCAGGGTCCCAGCCAGGTGGGCGCGCAGGTCGGCGGGGTCCGCGTCGCCGACGACGTAGGCGACCAGCGCGTCCTCGTGCTTGGTGACCACGGCCTCGGTGATTTGGGGGTGGCGGGTCAGGTGGGCCTCGATCTCGCCCAGCTCGATGCGGTAGCCGCGGATCTTCACCTGGAAGTCGGCGCGGCCGAGGATGTCCAGCGAGCCGTCGGGGCGGTAGCGGCCCAGGTCGCCGGTCTTGTAGAGGCGCTCGCCGTGGCGCGTGACGAACGACTGCGCGGTCCTGTCCGGGTCGCGCCAGTAGCCGTCGGTCACGCAGATCCCGCCCGCGTAGAGCTCGCCTGGCACGCCCACCGGCACGTCGCACAGGCCCGCGTCCAGGACGTGCGCGCTCTGGTTGGCCAGCGGCCTGCCGTACGGGATGGACTGCCAGGACGGGTCGACCTCGCCGATCGGGTGGTGGATGGACCAGATCGAGGTCTCGGTGGGGCCGCCCAGCGAGATCACCTCGGCGTCCGGGGCCAGGGCGCGGATGCGGTCGGGGAGCGTCAGCGGGATCCAGTCGCCCGACAGCATGACCAGGCGGAGCGAGGTGAGGTCGGCGCCCTCCGACTCGGCGTGGTCGACCAGCAGCTCCATCAGGGCGGGGACCGAGTTCCACACCGTGATGCGGTGCTCCTCGACGGCCCTGGCCCAGGCGGCGGGGTCCTTGTCGGCGGCCGGGTCGTTCATGACCAGGGTGGCCCCGGCGGCCAGCGAGCCGAACACGTCGTAGACGGACAGGTCGAAGCTCAGCGCGGCCAGGGCGAGGAAGCGGTCTCCTGGACCGACGCGGAAGCGGCGGTTGCAGTCGCGGATCGTGTTCAGCACCGCCCGGTGCGGCACCATCACCCCCTTCGGGGTGCCGGTGGATCCCGAGGTGAACAGCACATACGCCAGATCCTCGGGACGCGACATGCCGGAAATGTCGCCCGAGGCATCGTCCTGGTCGGTGACGGCGATGCGGGTGAGGCCGTCTGGCCAGTCGAGCTCGCCGTCCAGCCGGGGCTGGGTGAGGACGATGCGGCACTCGCCCAGCGCGAGCAGCTCGTCCCTGCGCTGCGCGGGCAGCCCGGCGTCGATCGGCAGGTACGCCGCTCCCGCCTTGTGGACCGCCAGCGCGGCCACGATCTGCTCCCACCCGCGCTCCATGACGATCGCGACCAGCTCGCCCGGGTCGTCGCCGAGCCGGGCCGCCACGGCGCTCGCCAGCCGGTCGAGCTCGCCGTACGACAGCTCGCCGCCCGGGTGGACGACGGCGGGGGAGCCGGGCGAGGCGGCGGCCCGCTCCTCGAACGGCTCGTGCAGGCACAGCGGCGGGCCCAGGTCGAGCGCGGTGTCGTTCCAGCGCTCGCGCTCGGCCCGCTCCTCCGGGGTGAGGATCTCGATCCGCGACACCGGCGCGTCCGGATCGGCCACCACGCCCGCGAGCAGCGTCGCCAGGTGCCCGCCCAGCCGCTCGATCCGCTCCCTGTCGAACAGCGCGGTGTTGTAGACGACCAGGAACGAGCCGTCGCCCCCGGTGTACAGCTCCAGGTCGAAGCGCGTGGCCCAGTTGCGCAGCTCGAAGGCCGCCACGCCGTCGGGCTCGCCCGCGTAGTTCTGCATCGCGAACAGCACCTGGAACAGCGGCGACCGCGACACATCGCGCGGCACGTTCAGCTCCGACACCAGGCGCTCGAACGGCAGCTCCTGGTGCGCGTAGGCGTCCATCGCCGTCTCGCGCACCCGCCCGAGCAGCCGCGCGAACGACGGGTCGCCCGACAGGTCCACCCGCATCGCCAGCATGTTGACGAAGCACCCGACCAGCCCGTCCAGCTCGGCCGGCCCCCGCCCGGCCACCGGCGTCCCCACGGCCACGTCGTCCTGCCCCGCGTAGCGGCCGAGCAGCGCCGCGACGCCCGCGAGCAGCACCATGTACGGCGTGGCCGCATGCGCTTCCGCCAGCCGCGCCAGCCCCTCGGTCACGTGGCCGGGCAGCGTGAAGGAGCAGGCGGCGCCGCGATGCGTCTGCTCCGGCGGGCGCGGCCGGTCGGCGGGCAGGTCCAGCGGCGCCAGCCCGGCCAGCCGTTCCCGCCAGTACGCAACGTCGCCGGCCGCCTCCGGGCGGGCGCGCTGCCAGGCGGCGAAGTCGCCGTACGACACCGGCAGGGCGGGCAGCTCCTGGCCCGCGCAGGTGGCCAGCACCTCGCGCATCAGCACGCCGGTCGACCAGCCGTCGGCGGCGATGTGGTGGACGGCGAGCGCCAGCACCGGGTCCGCGCCGGCCTGCCGTACCAGCAGCGCCTTGAGCGGCGGGCCGACGGCCAGGTCGAACGGCTCGGCCAGGAAGGCGTCGACGAGGTCGCTCGCCTCGTCCTCGTCCTCCGCGTCCGCCGTGGTCAGGGGTACCTCGGCGGTGTCCGCGAGCTCCATGGCGGGGCGGCCGTCGTCCGTCGCGGGGAAGCGGGCGCGCAGCGGCTCGTGGCGGTTCGCCACGGTGTTCAGCGCGACGGCGAGGGCGTCCTCGGTCACGGGGGTGCTCAGGCGGCGGACGTACGGGATCGTGTAGGCGGCGTTGCCGGGGGTGTACTGCTCCATGAACCACAGCCGCTCCTGCGCGAACGACAGCGGCGGCGGCTCACCCTCGGGCAGCCGGGGGATCGTGGGACCGCTCCGCCGCTTGCGCAGCCGGCGGCTCAGCAGCTCGCGCTGGGCCTGGCTCAGCTCGGTCACGCCGGATCCTCCAGATTCATCCAGGTCACGAGAGGCTCGTCCGGGTCACGAAGGATCCTCCTGGTTCAGCAGCGCCTGGGCCTCCTCGTCCGAGAGGGAGGACAGCTCGGCGACCAGGGCCTCCTCGACGGCCGTCGCCAGGTCGGCCACGGTACGGCGGGCGAACAGGGTTCGGATCGGCAGGTCGATCCCGGCGATCGCGCGCAGCCGGGCGGCGACCCTGACCGCCAGCAGGGAGTGGCCGCCGAGCGCGAAGAAGTCGTCGAACGCCCCGACCTTCTCGGCGCCCAGCACCTCCTCCCACACCTCGGCCACCAGCTCCTCGGCCTCCGTGCGCGGCGGGGTGTCGCCGGCGCCCTCCTGCCGTCCAGGCTCGGGGAGCGCCGCCCGGTCCACCTTGCCGTTGGGGGTGAGGGGGAGGGCGTCGAGCGTGACCCAGTGGGTGGGGATCAGATGGGGCGGGAGCCGTTCGGTCAGGTAGGCGGGCAGGTCGTCGGCCTCGCCGACGGTGTAGGCGATCAGCTCGCCGTCCCCGGCCTTGACCGCGGCCTGCCGTACCTCGGGATGGGTGAGCAGGCAGTGCTCGATCTCGCCCGGCTCCACGCGGAAGCCGCGCACCTTCACCTGCTCGTCCACGCGGCCCAGGAACTCCAGCTGCCCGTCGGGCAGGAGCCGGACCCGGTCTCCGGTCCTGAAATATCCGTCGATGAAGCGCTCCGCGGTCAGATCCGGCCGCCCCAGATACCCGCGGGCGACTCCCGCCCCGCCGATGTACAGCTCACCCGGCACCCCCGGCGGGACAGCAAGCCCGCGAGCGTCGAGCAGCCGCACGGTCGTGGCGTCGATCGGCCACCCGATCGGCGGATCAATCCCCGGGCCGGGCGGGGTGCCCGGCGTCGTGGGCCAGTGGGTGAGGTCGCAGGCCGTGGCGACGATCGTCGTCTCCGTGGGGCCGTAGGTGTTGATCACGCGGACCCGGTCGCCGAAGCGCTCCTGCCAGCGGGCCAGAGCGGAGGCGCGCAGCTGCTCGCCGCCCAGGATCACCAGGCGGAGCGCCTGCGGCCAGGCGACGTCCTCTATCAGGTCGGCGAGCTGGTGGAAGTAGGCCGTCGGCAGGTCGAGCACGGTGATCGCCGGGTCGGCCGCCAGCAGGTCGGGCAGCGTGGCGCCCCCGTCAGGCAGCAGCACCACGCTCGCCCCCGCCGCCAGCGCCGGGTACAGCTCCTCGGCGTGGGTGTCGAAGCTCAGCGACGCCAGCTGCACGATCCGGTCGCCGGGCCGCAGGCCGTACTCCCGCCGCATCCACCGCACCCGCGCGGCCAGCCCGCGCTGCTCGACCTCGACGCCCTTGGGCGTCCCGGTCGAGCCGGAGGTGTAGATCACGTACGCGAGCCCGTCGCCCGCGCGCGGGGCCTGCCCGGTGAGCTCCACGGCGAGACCCTCGCCGACCACGACCTCGGCTCCCGAGTCGGCCACCATGTGGTCGAGCCGCCCCGCCGGGTACGCGGGATCGAGCGGCAGATACCCGGCGCCCACCCGCCAGGCGGCGAGCATCGCCACGACGGCCTCGACGGACCGCCCGGCGCGCACCCCCACGAGCCGGGCGCCGGGCAGCTCGGCGGCCAGCGCCTCGACGCGCCGCTCCAGGTCGGCGTAGGTGACCTCCTCATCGCCGCAGACCAGGGCCACCCGATCGGGGTGGGCGGCCGCGGCCTCGGCGATCCAACGAGCCACAGACCCCGAAATTTCTGGAGATATCGCCCCAGCCGACCCTGCGACCAGCGCCGAGTCCTCCGCCGTCAGTACCGGCAGCGAGGAGATGCGGGCCTGACCCCGCGCGGGATCCGCCATGGCCTCGAGCAGAACCCGGTACCGCTCCGCCAGCCGTACGACGGTGTCGTGGTCGAAGAGCCCCGCGTCGTAGCCGAAGGCCAGCCGGAGCCTGCCGGGCGCCCGCCAACCCTCCAGGATCAGGTCGAACTTCGCCTGGAGGTATCCGTCGTCGAAGTAGGACATCTCCAGATCGCCCAGCGAGTCCTGGTCGCCTTCCGCGCCCTGGCTGTTCAGCGTGAGCATGGTCTGGAACATCGGCCTGCGGCTGATGTCCCGCTCGGTCCCCAGCAGCTCCTCGAACGGCACGTCCTGGTGCGCCATCGCCCCCAGCACGACCCCGCGCGTCCGCAGCAGCAGCTCGTCCACCGTCGGATCCCCCGACAGGTCACCGCGCAGCACGATCGTGTTGCTCAGATAGCCGACCACCGGCTCGAGCTCCACCCTGTCGCGCCCGGCGGTGGGCGAGCCGACCAGCAGGTCGTCCTGCCCGGTGTGCCGGGCGAGCAGCACCTGATAGGCGGCGAGCAGCACCATGAACAGCGTCACCCGCTGCCGCCTGGCCGCCTTGTCCAGCGCGGCGGCCAGGTCCGCGGGCACCTCGAGCACGTGCGAGCCGCCCCGCGTGGGCCCAGGCCGGTGCGGCCTGTCGGTGTGCAGCCGCAGCGTCGGCGGATCGGCCAGCCGGTCCCGCCAGTACTCCAGGTCCTTCGGCCTGCCCCGCTGCCACCTTGCGATGTCACCGTGCTGTACGGCCGGCGGCGGCAGCTCGTGGCCCTGATAGAGAGCGGCGAGGTCGTCGAGGAAGACGGTGATCGACCACCCGTCGGCCACGATGTGGTGCAGCACCACGCACAGCACGTGGTCGTCGTCGCCCAGCCGCACCACCGCGACCCGAACCGGCGGCGCCACCCCCAGCTCGAACGGCGCGTTCGTGCGCGCGGCCACCAGCCGCCGCGCCTCCTCCTCGCTGTCCGCCTCGAGCCACTCGATGCCGCCCCCGGCGAACCCGGAAGGTCCCGAGGGCGGCTCGACGACGGCGATGGGGCGGCCGTCGACCTCGGGGAAGCGGGTGCGCAGGGACTCGTGCCTGGCCTGCAGGCCCGTCAGAGCGGCCGTGAGCGTCCGCCGGGACAGCGGTCCCCGCAGGCGGCGGACGATGTACATGTTGTACGAGGCGTCCCCGGGGTCCAGCCGGTGCAGGAACCAGAGGCGCTCCTGCGCGGGCGACAGCGGCGGGTTCGTGCCGGGCGGGCGCGGCGTGGGCCCGCCGGGCGAGACGCCGGGCAGGGCCGACACGGCCGAGGCGAGCCCCGCCACGGTCGGATGCATGAACAGCGTCCTGAGCGGCACGGCCTTGCCCAGCGCGGCCAGCCGGGCGATCACCTGGGTGGCCAGCAGCGAGTGGCCGCCGAGGGCGAAGAAGTCGTCGTCCGCGCTCACCCGGTCCACCTTGAGGGTGGCGGCGAAGATCTCGGCGATCCGGCGTTCCTCCTCGGTCGCGGGCGGGCGGCCACGGCCGGGGGCGGGCCGGTCGGGCTCGGGGAGCGCGGCCCGGTCGAGCTTGCCGTTCGGCGTCATGGGCAGCGCCTCGACGGGGACGACCACGGTGGGCAGCATGTAGCCGGGCAGCTGCGCGGCGGCGCGCTCCAGCAGGTCGGGCGGATCGCCCACGACGTAGGCGACCAGGTCGTCGCCGCGCGCCAGCACGGCGGCGGCGGACACGGCCGGATGCTCCTGCAGCACGGCCTCGATCTCGCCCAGCTCGATCCGGTGCCCGCGCAGCTTGATCTGCCCGTCGGTGCGCCCGAGGAACTCCAGCGTCCCGTCCGCCAGCCACCGCACCCGGTCGCCCGTCCGGTACCAGCCGTCCACGAACCGTTCGGCCGTCAGCTCAGGCCGTCCCAGGTACCCGCGGGCCACCCCCGCCCCGCCGATGACCAGCTCCCCGGCCACCCCGATGGGCGAGGAAAGCCGGATCAGGGTGTTGGGCAGGGGGCGGCCGATGCGGACGCGCTCGGGGTCGGCGGGGACCTCCCAGGCGGTCGACCAGATCGTCGTCTCGGTGGGCCCGTACATGTTGAACAGCCGCGAGACCCGCGCCCGCAGCCGCCGGGCCAGCGGCAACGGCAGCGCCTCGCCCCCGGCCAGCGCGACCAGCCCGGCCGGGTCGAGCCCGCCGTCCAGCAGCATGGTCCAGCCCGACGGCGTGGCCTGCACGTGCGTCACCCCGCTGCGCGCGACGAGCCCCGCCAGGGCGGTCCCGTCACGGACCGTCTCGTCGTCGGCCAGGACCAGCCGCCCGCCCGTGACCAGCGGCAGGTAGAGCTCCAGCGCCGCGATGTCGAACGACAGCGACGTGCTCCCCAGCCACGCGTCGTCGGGCCCGGCCCCGAGCAGCTCGCCCACCCCGCACACCAGGTTCGTCAGCGCGGAGTGCGGCACGACGACGCCCTTCGGCTTGCCGGTCGAGCCCGAGGTGTACAGCACGTACGCCGCCCGCACGCCCGGCGGTTCCCCCCGCCGCTCCACGCCCGACGCGGACACCACCAGGTCCGCGCCGGAGTCCGCGAGCACGAACGACACCCGCTCGGGCGGCAGGGCCGGATCGATCGGCAGGTAGGCCGCACCGGTCAGCATCACCCCGAGCAGGAACCCGGGCAGCTCCACCGACCTGGGCAGCCGCAGCGCCACCAGCGAGCCGGGCCCCGCGCCCTCCGCCGACAGCTCCGCGGCCACCTGCCTGGCCTGCTCGGCCAGCTCGCCGTACGACAGCCACTCCTCGCCGCAGCGCACCGCGACCACGGCGGGGTGCTGCTCGGCCTGCCCCAGCACCAGCTCGGCCACGCTCGCGTCCGGCACGGCCGGCGACGTGCCATGCCAGCCGCCCATCAGCTCCCGCTCCGCGGCGGGCAGCAGGTCGAGCCGCGACACGGGCGTCTCGGGGTCCGCCACGACCGCGTCCAGCAGGGTCTGGAAGCGGGCCGCCAGCCGGGCGATCGAGTCGTGGTCGAAGAGCTCGGCGGCGTAGTAGAACGCGCCGAGCAGCCCTTCGTCGCGCGGCCACAGGTCGAGCCGCAGGTCCACCATGGCCGGCGGCACGCCGTGCGGGAACGGCTCGCTGGCCAGCCCCGCGAACGTGGCGGCCTCGCCGTACCCGGCCGCGGAGGTGTGCAGCGCCAGCATCGCCTGGTAGAGCGGCGTGCGGCTGAGGTCGCGCTCGATGTCGAGCGCCGACAGCACCCGCTCGATCGGCACCTCGCCGTGCGACAGCCCCGCCATGACGACCTTGCGCGTACGGCGCAGCAGCTCCGTGAACGTGGGATCGCCGGAAAGGTCCCCGCGCAGCGCCAGCGTGGAGGCGAACAGCCCGACCATCGGCTCGAGTTCAAGCCGGTCGCGGCCCGCGGTGGGCACGCCCACCACCACGTCGTCCTGCCCGCTGTGCCGGGCCAGCAGCACCTGGTAGGCGGCGAGCAGCACCATGAACGGCGTGCACCGCTCCGCCCTGGCCAGCGCCGACAGCCGCTCGACCAGCGGCGCGTCCAGGCGGAAGCCCACCTCCCCGCCCGCGCTGCCGCGCCTGGCAGGCCGCGGCCTGTCGGTGGGCAGCTCCAGCGTGGCCGCGCCCGCCAGCGCCGTCACCCACGGCGACACGTCGGCCTCGACCGCGCGCTGCCGGCCGGCGTACTCGGCGTAGGTCAGCGGCAGCGGGGCGAGCTCGCCCCGCCGGCCTTCGTAGCTGCGGGCCAGATCGTCCATGATCACGTTCAGTGACCAGCCGTCGGCGATGATGTGGTGCAGCACCAGGCAGAGCACGTGATCGTCGTCGTCCAGCCTGACCAGCGTGACCCGCAGCGGCGGCGCCTCGGCCAGGTCGAAGGGCGTGTGCGTGCGCACGGCCAGCAGCCGCTCGGCCTCCTCCGGCGAGGCGTCGACCCGCTCGACCGGCACGGGGCCCGGCGGGTCGACCACGGCCGCGGGCAGGCCGTCCACGTCGGGGAAGCGGGTGCGCAGTTGCTCGTGCCTGGCCACCACGTCGGCCAGCGCCCGCGTGAGCGCGGGGACGTCGAGCGGCCCGCGCAGCCGGCGCACCACCGCGACCCGGTAGGCGGGATCGGCCGGGTCCAGCCGGTGCAGGAACCAGAGCCGCTCCTGGCCGTAGGAGATCATGCGCGCAGCTCGCTGACGGCCGCGGCCACGCCGGTGACCGTCGGGTCGTCGAGGAACACGTCGAACGGCACCTCCACGCCCAGCCGCTTGCGGATCCTGGCGCCGATCTGGGTGATGGTGAGCGAGTGGCCGCCCAGGTCGTACAGGTCCTCCTCCAGTCCGAGTTCGTCGAGCCGGAGCACCTCCATCCAGATCTGCCGCACCTGCTCGACCACCTCCGGGTCCACCCCGTCCCTTGCGCCCGCCTGGGCGACCGCCGGCGCCTCGGTAGCGACGGCCACCGCGGCGTGCGGCACCTGGTCGGGGTCGGCCGCCAGCACCTCGCGCAGGTCGGCGGCCACGCGCTCGACCGTCGCGCGGTCGACGACCTCGGGGTTGTGCTGGATGCTCAGCCGGAATCCGTCGGGGGAGTCCACGGCGAGCAGGTTGAGCACGCTGCGGACCGTGCCGCCCGCGAGCTGCCAGTCCGCGCGGAAGGCCAGTCCGGGGAACTCGGGGTCGGGCGCGCGCCGCCGGTAGCTCACCGACACGGGCGTCAGCGACGTCCGCGGCCTGATCCCGCCGACCGCCCGCGCCACCGGCACGTTGCGGAAGGCGTTCACCTCCCGCACCTGCGCGCGCAGCTCGGTGGCCAGCTCCCTGAGCGTCCGCCCAGGGGCGGAGTAGAAGGGCAGCTCGGTGGCGAACATGCCGATGTCGTCGCGGGTCCGCTCGTCCCTGGTGGACATGGCCACCGCCACGGCCGCCTCGGCGTTGCCGTACCGGTGGAGCAGCGCGTGCACCGCCGCCAGGAAGACCTCGAACCTCGAGAGCCCGGCGAGGTCGGGCAGGTCGAGTGCGACGTCCACGGTCTCGGGGCTGCCGGACCGCGGCGCCACCGGCCGCCCGGCGATCACCACGGTGGGGCTCTCCCGCCAGTGCTCCTTCCAGTAGTCGACGGCCTCGGGCGGGATCGGGACGGCCTGGCCGTACGGCATGGGCCGCGGCGTGAGCGTGGCACCCGCGTAGGCCCGGGCGAGGTCGGCGACCAGCACGTCCTTGGAGACCCCGTCGAAGACCAGGTGGTGGGCGACGAACAGCAGCACGTGCCTGGTGGGGGAGACGGCGGTGAGCGTGAAGCGGGCGAGCGGCCCGCGCGCCAGATCGAAGGGCCGGGCGAGCTCCTCGGCCACGAGCGTGGAGCGGACCTCTACGGCCGGCGGTGCGGGGGCGGGGACGATGTGCAGGTCGCCGTCGCGCTCCTCGAAGGCGGAGCCCAGGATCGGGTGCCGGGCCAGGACCGCCTCGCAGGCCGCCGCCATCGCCCGATCGTCGAGCGGGCCGTCGAACCACAGGGCGAAGGGCATGTGGTAGCCGGTGCCGTGCATCACCTCGGTGATCCACATCCCGTGCTGCGCCTGCGACGCCAGGACCATGCTCACTCCTCTGCCATTCGGCGCAGTTCCGTTTTCAGGACTTTTCCTGAGGTGTTCCGCGGCAGTGCGTCCACGGTGAGCAGCCGGGTGGGCAGCTCGTGCTGCGCCAGCCGTTCACCGAGGAAGGCCCGCACGTCAGGCAGGCTCAGCGGCGAGCGAGCCACCACGGCCGCGGCGACGGCCATGCCCATGACCGGGTGCGGGATCCCGAAGACCGACGCCTCGGCGACCGCGGGGTGCTCGTGCAGCGCCGCCTCCACCTGCAGCGTGGACACCTTGAAGGCGCCCGACTTGATCACGTCGCTCTCCCTGTCGAGCAGGTAGAGGTAGCCCTCGTCGTCGAGGTAGCCGAGGTCGCCCATACGTACCCAGCCGTCGCGGAAGGTGTCGCGATCCCCGCCCAGGTAGGCGCGGGGATGGGTGGCGGCCTTGAGCCAGACCTCGCCGTCCTCGTCGACCTTCAGCCGGCTGCCTCCTGCCGGGCGGCCCAGGGCTCCGGGGCGCTCGGGGTCGTAGATCATGATGGTCTGGGCGGGGGACGCCTCGGTCGAGGTGTAGTAGTTGGCCACGGTTGCGTTCGGGAAGGCCGCGGTCAGCTCGGCGGCCACGCTGGGCGGCAGCGCCGCCGCCGCGGAACCGAGCAGCAGCACGCTCGACAGGTCGAACCGTTCGTGCACCCGGGCGCCGAGCAGCTCGATGGCCATGGCGGGCACGACGAACACGGTGCCCGCGGCGTAGCTCTGGATGAGCCCGGCGAACCTGGCGGGAGTGAACAGCGGCGGGGTGACCACCGTCGGGGCGGCGGTCAGCGCGTGCATGAGCATGACCTGCCCGGCGTTCGTCCCGATCGGGAACGCGTGCACGAGGTGCCGGGAATGGGCGAAGGGGCGGCGCTTGGGGTGGACCGGGGGCGAGGTGAGGTTCGCGTGACTCGCGGTCACGCCCTTGGGCCGGCCGGTCGTGCCGGAGGTGTAGAGGATCTGCGCGGGAGCCAGCGGATCGAGGTCAACCCCGACCGGTCCCGGCGGGCCGTCGACCGCCTCCCGCAGGGTCATCGTGGCCCCGCAGTCCCGCACGAGCGCGTCCAGCTCCGGCTCGGCCAGCCGGTCCGACATCGGCACCGCGACCGCGCCCGCCTTGAGCACCGCCATCCAGGTCACCGCGTAGCCGACCCAGTCGCGGGCGCCGAACACCAGCGCCACCCGGTCGCCCCGGCGTAAGCCCCGTTCGAGGAGGCCGCGGGCGGCGGCGTCGGAGCGGTTGTCCCACTCGGCGAGGGTCAGGCTGCCCGCTCCCGCGACGACGAGCGCCTCGTGGCCGGGGTCGGCGGCGGCTCGTTCCGTGAGGAGAGTGGGGACGGGAAGGGCCGAAGGAACCACCCCCAGAATTAATTTTCGGACTGCCGCAAGACGCTAGAAAAAATGCACAAATGCGTCAACCCCTTACCACGAGCCGCTTGCCGCAGTCAGGCCCCACGTGACACACTCGGCCCGAAATTCCCTGATTAGGGAGGGTATGACCTGGTGGAACTCCGCGAACGGCTCGCAAACATGATCGCCAAGGCCACGGACGGCGAGGTGGAGCCCGCCGACGTGCTGGCGGGGCAGGCCAGGCTGGCCGACCTCGGGGTCACCTCGCTCGCCTTCCTCAGGCTGATCGACCTGGTCGAGGCGGAGTTCGGGGTGGAGCTCGACCCGGCCGCGCTGGGCAGCCTGGACGAGCTCGCGGCCTACCTCCGGCAGCATGCTTGACGCGCCGCTCACCTGGGGGCAGCAGGACATCTGGCGTGCGGTCGAGGGGGCGCGCCCGCAGGAGCAGTACCTCAACATCGCCCGGGTCTTCGACGCGCCCAAGCGGCCCGTCACCGTGGAGCGGGCCAGGCAGGCCATCGGGCGGTTGGTCGCCCGGCACGAGTCCCTGCGCACGCGCATGGGGCGCGATCCGCGGCAGGTCGTGCACGAGAGCGCGGACCCGTGGATCGAGGTGGTCACGGAACCCGCCCAGCGGGCCGCCGACCGGCTCGCCGCGACCCCGTTCCGCTATTTCGAGGAATGGCCGATAAAGGTCGCCTTGACTGTAGATGGGGGATATGTCCGTCAATTTGCGATTGTGCTGTGCCATCTGGCGGCCGACGGGCACGCGGCCGACCTCATCGTGCGGGACCTGCGGCTGCTGCTGATCCGCGACTCCTTGCCGGAGGCGACCTCGGCCACGCCCAGGGAGCTGGCCGCCTGGCAGCACTCGGAGGAAGGCCTGCGGGTCTCGCGGGCCGCGCTCGACTTCTGGTCGTCCGAATACCGGCGCATCGACCCCATCGGTCCCCTCGGGGGCTCGGTCGGCGAACCGCGCTTCCGTGAGGCGACCATGCGCTCCACGGCGCTGGCCGTCGCCTCCCAGTCGGTGGCCGCCCGCGCGGGGGTGAGCTCCTCGACCGTGCTGCTCGCGGCCGTCATGCGGCTCGTGGGCGGGCTCACCGGGCAGCGCCACTGCGGCATGCGGGTCATCGTCAACAACCGCCACACGCTGCCCGACGTGGTCTCCACGGTCTCGCAGGAGGCCCTGGTCGTGCTCGACCTCAAGGACCCAGAGCCGTACCGGCACGCCTGGAGTACGGCGGTGCGCGCCTACCGCCAGGCCCGCTACGACCCGTATGCGATGGAGGCCATGGTCGCCCCGATGGGTCCGGAGGTCAGGTCCTTCGGGTGCTTCAACGACCAACGTCTGGTGCACCGCGACGCCCCGCTCGACGTGCCCGCCCGGCCCACCGAGCTGGCCTGGACCGACGCCATGGACCGCAACGTCTGCGACTTCCGCCTGCACGTCGGCGGCGAGCCCGACCGGATGGAGGTCTCCCTCTACGCCGACACCGCCCTGCTCGCGCCGCCGGACATCGAGGCCTACCTGCTCAACCTGGAATCGCTGCTGGTCGAGGAGGCCGCCCGATGAGTCTCCACTCCGTCCTCCAGGGGGACTCGCTGCACCTGCCGGTCCCTCCCGGTACGGCACGCGTCACCGTGACCGACGTCCCGTCCGGGCGGGTCGTACACGAGGAGGACGTGCGGGGCGGCGCGTGGACGCTCAAGGTCGGCCGCGACTGGCCGAGCTCCCTCTACCGGGCGGGCGACGCCTACGTCGTGGTGCGGCCCGTGGTGCCCACGTCGCCGATCGTGGTGTCGGTGCCGTTCCCGACCTGGGAGGCCTACAACCGGCCAGGGATCCCGGGGGAGGGGCTCTACCAGTCCGAGCAGCCGGACCGGGCGGTCAAGGTCAGCCTCGACCGGACCGGCGCCGGGCCGCAGATCGAGGAGTGGGAGCTCGGACTACTGCGCTGGCTCGGCCCCGCCGGGTACGACGTGGACTACTGCTCGGGGCTCGACCTGCACCGTGACGGGCTCGCGGCGCTGAGCGGCTACCGGCTGCTGGTGATCAACGGGCACGACGAGTACTGGTCGTGGGAGATGCGCGACGCGGCCGAGGCCTTCGCCCGCCAGGGCGGGAACATCGCCATCTTCTCCGGCAACACCTGCTGGTGGCAGGTCCGCTTCGAGGACGACCTGCGCACCATGGTCTGCTACCGCGACGCCGCCGCAGACCCGGTCGAGGACCGCTCAAGGACCACGGTCGAGTGGCCGTCGGAACCCGTCAACCGCCCGGAGAACACGCTCACCGGCACGAGCTTCCGCAACGGCGCCGGATGCTGGGTCGACTCCCGCGTCATGGCCACCGAGTCCTACACCGCGCACTTCAGCGATCACTGGGTGTTCGAGGGCACCGGCCTGCGGGACGGCGAAACCTTCGGCCGGGGCGCCCTCGGCTATGAGACGGACGCCGCGGACCTGGAGTGGGTCTCGGGCGTGCCACAGGCCACCGGCCGCGACGGCACCCCGCCGTCGTTCGTGGTGCTCGCCGCCGCGGACCTGTCGCACTGGCGCCGGTATGGCAAGGGCGGCGCGGCCACCATGGGCATCCACCGCCTCGGCGCGGGCACGGTCTTCAACGCGGCCACCATCAACTGGGGCAACACCCTGCACGACCCGGTCGTGGCCCGCGTCACCCGCAATGTCCTCGACCGCCTCTCCCGGGCGCGGACCCCCACCTGGGACGCCATCGGCCGCACCCCCGGCGCCCCGCTCTCGGGCCCCATCGGGGACCGCGGGACGGCTCCTCGGGCGATGGTGGTCTGCGAGGGGCGGATCTACGCCTCGTGCGCGGACGGCACGCTGCGGGTGCGCGACCTGTGCGGGCAGAACCTGCGCTGGCGCACCGTCGACGAGACCGACGCGGTGGCCCTCGCCGTCCCGCGCGAGGCCCACGGCGGCCCACCCGCCGGGCTGTACGGCGTGGCGCCCGACGGCACGATCCGCTACCGAGACCCGGCCGACGCCAGGACCGGCTGGCAGGACGTGAGCCGCGCCCCGGAAGGAACGGCCGGGCTGGCCGCCGCCGACGAGAGCCTGTTCGCCCTCGCCGAGGACGACCTGTGGCACCTGCCCATCCGCGACCTGTCACACCCCACCTGGACCCGCGTCGAGGGGGCCGCGATCCCGCGGGCGACGAGCCTGACGGCCATGAACGGGCGCCTGTACGCCATCGTTGGCGACAGCGTGCTCTCCAGGCCCGTCGCCCGCGACAGGCCTGGAGAGCACGCCTCCTGGCAGGAGATCGCCCCCGCCGGGGGATGCACCGTCCTGGCCGCCTCCCACGGCCACCTCGTCGGCGCCCACCCGGGCGGCCTCCTCCGCTGGCGCCCGCTCGCCTGAGCCGGTCAGGGGAGGTCGCTCTGGTAGGCCAGCCACTGGGCGTAGTGGTGGATCCCGTAATCCAGGTCCACCTCGGGCCGCCACCCCAGGTGCTCGGCGGCGGGCTCCACGTCCATGACCCGGGCGGGCTCATCGGTGGGGGTCACCTCCGAGGCCACGGGCCGCACCGCCCGCCGTACCGCCTCCGCGAGGTCGGGCAGCGACACGGGCGCGGCGCCGGCGACGTCGAACGTGCCCCGCACCCCCGACTCCAGGGCCGCGATCACGGCTCGCGCGACATCACGGACGTGCACGAGCTGTACGGCAGGCCCCCGAGCCCGCAGCGGACGGTTGAGCGACGACTGGAGCACGAGCTCGGCCAGGGGCCCGCGCTGCGGCATCCCCGGCCCGTACACCTCGCCGAGCCGCAGCACCACGGCGTCGTTCACGACGATCTCCGACGCGCCGACCCGGACCCGCGCAGAACCGGCCTCGGCCACCGGGTGGCCCCGGTCGGTCAGCGCGCGGACGAGGTGGCCCCGGTCAGTGAGCGCGTGGACGAGGTGGCCCCGGTCGGTCAGCGCGTGGACGAGGTGGTCCCGCAGGAACCCCGGCTCGGCGGTGACCGTCACGGACCCGCGAGACGCCGGGCGGGGCGTCGCCGCGAGCCCGGCCTCCAGCCCGTCGCGCGCCTCGGCCTGCCACGCCTCCGACCTGCGGCCCAGCTCTCTGGACCCCATCGCGTGGCAGTACCCGCCCGGCCCCATCGTGGCCAGCGCTCTGTCCACGAGGTCGCCCTCGGCGAGGTCGCCCGCGTGCGCGACGCCCATGGTGAACGCCGTGATCCACAGTTGTGACTTCCCCCGCACCGAGAGCCCGAGCCCGTCGAGGTAGTCCTCGCACAGCACGTCCCGCCCGTTGATCGCACACTGGGCCACCCCGCGCTTGAGAAAGGGGATCACCGGCAGATCGGGCAGCACGTCCTCGCTCGTAGCCGGGTCGTCGGCCACGAAGCACGGCGAGCGGCGCAGCCCCTGGAAGTCGTTGTCCACCAGGCTCGCCAGGTCCTCGTGCTCGGCCAGGCTGGGCACCGCCACGTACACGGGCACCCCCGCCTGGCGCAGGTAGCGGCCCATCAGCACGTCGTCGGGCCAGGTGTCGCCCCGTTCGCGGGCCCACGCGACGTACCCGGCCGCCACCTCGCGTGGCAGCAGCAGCGCGGCCACCGGCGTGTACTCGCTCGCCCCCGGCACCCACCGCGCGCCCGCCAGCGCGCCCATCCGCACGGCCGCGCCGTTCCTGGAGTTCCAGAAGGCGAACAGGGCGAGCGCCGCGTACGGCAGGGCCGCGGCGGCCCGCTCCGCCCGCTCGAAGAACCCCGACGACAGCACCATGTCGTCGTGCAGCAGCACGTGGTGCGTGGCCTCCTCCGGGACGCTCGACCAGGCCAGCAGCGAAGTCCTGAAGGCCGACGGCCGCCCGCCCGGGTCGGGATCGGTCACCACGTCCAGCACGTCACCGGCCAGCCGTGCGGCCGCCTCCCGCCGCTTCGGGTGCGCCATCACGGCGCCGGTGAGTCTCACGTTCCCAGGCATGCGCCTGCCGGAAGCTCGCCCGACTCCAGCATCGCCAGCGCGTCGCGCCGGTCCTCGCCCTCCCACTGGACCGCCCGCACCACCAGCAGCCCTTCGCCGCAGGCGACCAGGACCCCGGCCGTCCCCGTGGACCACACGGGCGCCAGGATCGTGCCCGCGGGCGCCTTGCTCTCGCCCCACTCGACCAGGTCGGCCGTGTGCACCCACAGCCGCCGTCCGCCGAACGAGGTGAAAGCCCCCGGGTACGGGTCGGCCAGCGCGCGCACCCAGTCGTAGATCTCGCTCGCGGGCCTGGACCAGTCGATCAGCCCGTCCTCGGGCCTGCGCCGCTCCCACCACGACCCGCCGGCCGGCTGCGGCCTGGCCACCACCTGTCCGGCCAGCAGCAGCGGGATGTACTTGGCGAGCAGCTCGATGTTGATCTCGGTGACCTTGCGGTAGACCTCGGTCACGTCGTCGCGGCGGCTGACCGAGAACTCGCGCTGCGCGATGATCTCGCCCGTGTCCGCCCCCGAGTCCAGGTAGAACAGGCTGACCGCGCTGGTGTCGAGCCCCTTGATGATCGTCCACGGCAGCGGCGCCCGCCCGCGCCCCTCGGGCAGCCGGGTCGGGTGCAGCCCGATCGCGCCCAGCGGCGGCAGCGACAGCAGCGGCTCCCGCACGAGCTGCGACCAGCCGGCCACCACCAGCAGGTCGATCCCGCGGCCCATGACCTCGTCGTAGGTATGGCCGTCGTTGATGTCGGCGGTCTCCAGCAGGGGGATGCCGTGCCGTTCCGAGGCCTCCTGGAGCGGGGCGTAGCCGGAGCGGTGCTGCAGCGACGGCGGATACCCGATGAGCAGCGCCGGGGGAGTGCCCTGTTTGGCCAGCACGTCCACGGCCGGCGCCGCGAACTCCATCCCGGTGGCGAACGCGAACGACTTCACAGGACCTCCCTGAGGACGCCGAATGCCTCGGCGTGGGTCACTCCGATCTCCGCCCCGCGCAGCGTGGCCAGAGCCGTCACCGATTCCTCGCTTCTGATGTGGGGGGATGGCCGGTACTGCGACTTGTACCCCCGCAACGCCACCAACTTAGTCTCGATAAATCGGCTTATGTCGCAATAAGCGGTTGAGCGGGGCATCGGCTCCGATGCCCATTGAATTTTTGACATCTCATACATGAAGACGTTCGGCACCAGCCATTTGCCGAACTGCGGCGCGATCGGGCGGGCCGCGGCGAAGGCGGCGTCGAACACCGCACGGTGATCCTGGTCGTAGTCGGCGAAGCTGGGCACCAGCAGCAGATCCGGGCGCCGCTGGTTGAGCGCGCGCTCGAACAGGTCGACCAGCTCCCGCCTCGGCAGCGTGTCCAGCCGCTCGGTCAGGTCCCGGTCACCGTACGCGATCTCATAGGTGAAGCCCAGCGTCTGGCGGACGTTCTCGATCTCGTCGAGGCGCTGCTCGTAGGTGGTGGCGCCGTCGAGGCCGTAGTGGTGCATGCCGTCCACGGCCAGATAGAGGATGTGGACGTCGGCGCCCGCGGCGGACTGGGCGGCCAGCAGGCCGCCACAGCCCAGAACCTCGTCGTCGGCGTGCGGAGAGATGACTAGTACGCGGTCATAGCGGCGCATTCACTGCCCTTCGGTCCTCGCGCGCGCGGTAGTAGTCGGCCGTACTCATGATCAGCTCGTCCAGCGGCACGCTCGGCCGCCAGCCGAGTCCGGTCGCCGCCCGGAGCGCCGGGATCTTGTGGAACGACTCGGCCTCGAAGTAGTGCGGGCCGTGCACGCTGCGACCGTCGACGCCGACGATCGGCGACGGGCTGTCCAGCAGGCTCTTCACCCGCTCGGCCAGATCCATGATGGTGATCGCGTTGGCCGGGTTGCCGACGTTGATGATGATGTCGTCGGTGTCGAGCGCGGCGTCCATGTGCTCGACCAGGAACCTGGTCAGGTCGTCCGCCGCGATGAACGCCCTGACCTGCTCGCCGCCGGCGAAGACGGTGATCGGCTTGCCCGCCAGGGCCTGCTGGACGAAGGTCGGCATGACGAACCCGCCCGCCCGCGACTGCCGCGCCCCCGCCACGTTGAACGGGCGGATCACGATGCCGCGTAAGCCGTGCTGTCTGCTGTTGGAGACCATGGCCTCGGCCAGGGTCTTGGCGATGGCGTACTCGATGCGGGTGTTGTACTGGGTGGGGACGACGATGTCGTCCTTCTCGTCCAGCACGCCGCTGCGTCCGTAGACCTCGGCCGAGCTGAACATGCACAGCGGCACTCCGGCCGCGATGCACGCCTCGATGACCGGGGCCGTGCTGCCGATGATGTCGTGGCCGAGCCTGCCCGCCCTGGACAGGATGCTGGCGGGTCCGACGTACGAGGCGGCGTGGACGACGCGGTCGGCGCCGTCGAAGTCGCCGCCTCGCGCGAGGTAGTCCTCTACGCGCTGCCTGATGACCGTGCAGCGCGGGTCCGCGTCGTAGTCCTCGCCGTCGATGACCGCGCCCGCGTTCGAGTCGATGATCCGGACCTGGTGGCCGGCCGCCAGATAGGCGTCCACCAGGTGTGAGCCGATAAATCCGAGACCGCCCGTGACGACTACTTCGCCACTTGGAGCTCCCACGGGGCCGCCTTTCCAGACTCACGGAAATTCGGTCATACGGGGCTTGCGCCACCTAGCGTCGGATTAAAACAGTTTTCGCATCTCTTGTCACCAGTGCCACAACATTTTCATACAAGCCGTGTCATATCTGGACTCGTCCGGGTTTGGCGGCGTACGCTCCCGCTGATCCACGGAGGTCGCATGGCACGCGAGCACACCTTCACCGGCACCCGCGGCGACCTCGCCGCCCGCGAGTGGCCCCACGACCATCCCCGCTACGTCGTCGTCCTCATCCACGGGTACGGCGAGCACCTCGGCCGCTACGAGCACGTCGCGGACGCCCTGGTACGGCACGGCGCCGCCGTGTACGGCGTGGACCACATGGGGCACGGCAGGTCGGCGGGCGACCGGGTGCTCATCGAGGACTTCGAGGACGTGGTCGGCGACGTCCACCTGGTCGAGGAGCGCGCCCGCGCGGACCACCCGGGCGTGCCCGTCGTGGTGATCGGCCACTCGATGGGCGGCATGATCGCCGCCCGCTACGCCCAGCGGTACGGCTCGGGCCTGGCGGCGCTCGTGCTCTCGGGCCCGGTGATCGGCCAGTGGGACGTCATCCCCGGGCTCCTGGCCCTGGACGAGATCCCCGACATCCCGATCGACCCGGCCACGCTGTCCCGAGACCTCGCGGTCGGCGCGGCCTACGCCGCCGATCCGCTGGTCTGGCACGGGCCCTTCAAGCGGCCCACCCTGGAGGCCTTCGCCGCGACGATCGAGGCCATCGCCAAGGGCGGCTCCCTCGGCGACCTGCCCACCCTGTGGGTCCACGGCTCGGACGACGCGCTGGTGCCGCTTGCGGCCAGCCGTACCGGAGTCGAGGCGATCCGCGGCACGGCGCTGACCGAGCGCATCTATGCCGGGGCGCGGCACGAGGTCTTCAACGAGACCAACAAGGACGAGGTCCTCGCGGACGTCACGGCCTTCATTGACCGCTCACTTCACCCTTAGGTGGACATATCCCGATCCCATAGTCCTCGTCAGCTGCACCCGCCAGCATCCCGCCTTGGGGAAGACGAACCCGGTGCCCCACTCCTGGCCCGGCTTGTGCCAGCTCGACCCGTCGTGCTCCTCGGGGCCCCAGGCCAGGCCGGCCCGGGTCCCGTCGGGTAGCGACGCGCTCGCCCGCAGCGGGCCGTCGCCGGTCATGCGCCAGACGAGCTTGATCTCCTTGCCATGCTGGAACGGTGGATTCGCGAACAACAACCCCCACAACTCGGCCCCCTCCGCCACCCCCCGCACCTCGGGAAGCCCGCCCGTACTGACGACCTGACTCCCTGAACATCCACCGACCACCGGCTTCGCCGCCGCACTCGCGGTCGCGGCCTGCGACGCCTGAGTGGTCCCTGGAGCCGCTTGGGTCGCACTTCCTGTCGCACCCCCCGTCGGGCCCCCTGTCGTGCCACCCGCGCACCCAGCCGCCACCAGTACCGCCGCCGCCCCGATCACCATCCGTCTCATGCCACCCATACCCTCCGGTGTGCCCAGAAGGTTCCCGCGAGACGGCCTCCAACGCGGCCAGGCCGTACCGCCCCGGAGGGCTATGGCCAGGACCAGCGGATGCCGATCAGGCCGGGTTGGAGGGAGGCGGCCGTCAGGTGGACGGCGTGGTGGGCGTTGAGCGTGAGGTCCGTCGTGATGTGGTCGCCTGCGCCCGGGCCGCGCTGGGCGAAGCGGTGGATGCGGACCGGGAGCGCCGCGGGGTCGAAGGCGACGCGCAGGACGTACTGACCGGCGGGGAAGCGGAAGCCGCGCTCGTAGTCGGTCGACTCGGCGCCGCTCGCGTCGCGGGTGCGGTACCGCAGCACGTGGGTGTCCCCGACGCCGAGCGCCCGGTCGAAGAGCAGTTCGGCCACGAACAGCGCGGTCGGCCCGTCCCTGCGCACCCGCCCGAGGCGGCAGTCCTCCAGGGCGTCCACCGTCACCCGGTCGACGTCGCAGCCAGGATCGCCCCGGTAGATCATGATGTAGCGGTCGGCGGCGCGCTCGTGCGCCTGGACCACCTGCAGGGTCTCGCGCGAGACCGTGCTGTGGTCGGCGCCGATGCGCAGCGACTCGTACATGCCCGCGATGTGCAGCCGACGGTCGTCCGCCACCGCGTCGAGTTCGTCGAGCAGCGCGGCGATCACCCGGGCGTGCCGCAGGATCGTCGAGTACGACACTCCGGGCCCGCGGCCGCGTGGGCGAGGCGGGCCGAGCAGCTCGATGAGCGAGCGGGGCGGCAGCTCGAGGATCTCCTCCAGGGCGCGTACGGCGCGTAACGACTCCTCGCGCTCGGGCCGTCGGGTGCCCTGCTGCCAGTAGCTGAGACTGCTCACCCCCACCTGGAGCCCCCGCTGGGCGAGCCGGTGGCGCAGCCGTTCCAGGGTCAGGCCCCGCGCCTCGACCGCGGCCCGCAGCGCGACGTGGAACGGGCCGGACCGGAGTGCCGCGTGGAGCTCATCGGCCACACGTGAATGTTCACAGATTTCCACAGTTACGTCATCAGTCAGATCAGGCCACGAAATGTCGGCTTTCACAGGGATCTGTCAGGCGCAGTTGCGACACCTTGTACGGCGGGACGGGCGCGGCGACCATCCGATGCACACCCCCCATCGAAGGAGCGCCTATGTTCCGCCTGGCTGTGGCCCTAGCGTTAGCGGCGGCCACGTGGCTGGCCACCTCCGCGCCCGCCCACGCCTACACCTCGTACCGCCTCGACTTCACCCAGCAGGCCCAGGAGTACTCCAACTGGTGCTGGGCCGCCACCGGCAACTCCGTCGCGGCCTACTACGGCCACTCCTACAGCCAGAACCAGTTCTGCAACCTGGCCTTCAACAGGAACGTCAACTCCAGCTGCCCGAACAACCAGGCCACCCTCGGCAACGACCAGACCGCCTTCAGGCAGATGGGCGTCAGTCCCGGCAACTACGTCTACGACTACCTGACGTACGCGGCCATCGTCCGGGAGATCGACGCCGAGCGGCCGATCATGGCGCGCATCCAGTGGACCAGCGGCGGCGGGCACATGGAGGTCATCTACGGGTACGACAAGAGCCAGTCGTGGGTGTACTGGGGCAATCCGTGGCCGTCGAGCACGCGCTACAACTGGGCCACCTACAACTACTACGTCTCGAACAACTCGTGGTTCTGGACGCATTCACTCGACTACATCGGCGCGTGAAGGAGGCCGTCGTGAAACTCCTGCCCTTACTCGCAGCGGTCCTCTTCCTGTTCGTGCCCGCCTCTGCCGCCTGGGCCGATCCGTCCGACCCCACGCCTTCCGACGTCGCCCAGGCCAGAGCGGCGGCGGCCGGCGCACGTGACACGGTCGGGAAGTTCTTCGCCACCCGCGGCCAATCCGCTCGTGTGGCTCCGGTGGCGGCTCAGGTCGACGGCCCCACGGTCACGGTCAACGACCTCAACCCCGCCTTCGTCTCCGGCCAGTCGCAGCAGATAGCTCGCTTCGCCTTCCTCGCCACCCAGGCCACCGCCGCCGACGGCCAGACGGCCTCCATCTGGACGACCCGCACCAAGGCGGGCACCTGGGTGGTCAGCAACATCGCGAGCGGCAGCGACGAGCAGCAGTACGCCGCCCAACCGGGCACGGTCTTCCGCGAGCCCCAGCTCAACGCCTGGTACGCCCTCAGAGACGGGCAGATCCACCCGCTCAACCAGGAAGCCATCCAGTCCACCGGCTCCGACCCCATCCCCGTCGCGGCCTACCAGCGCCTGGTCCAGCAGCGCTACGGAGACAAGCTCCCCGGCTCCTCCTACGCCCACGACGGCTACGCCGGCGGCTACGCGCCGCCGACCTCCGCCAACCCGCTGCTCCCTTGGGTCCTCGGGGTCCTCGCCCTCGCGGCGGCCACCTGCGCCATCCACCTGCTGCGCCGCCGCGCCTGACCCCCTCCACAGCAGCCCGGGCCACCCCCGCCCGGGCTGTTTCCTTCCCCGCCGATGATTTTGCGCCTTTCGCGGAGTCTGTATGAGCGAGGAGGCTGACATGGTGCAGACAGTACGGCGGGCCCCCACGCCCGCGGCGGGGGACGATTCATGACCGGCGACCCCGCGGCCGCGGCGCTGGCCGGTGGAGTGGCGCTGCTTGAGCGTGCCATCGGCTACACGCTCGGCAGCCTGAATCTGGTCACCTCCGAGGCGCTCACCCGCCCCACCCCCTGCGCGGGTTGGGACCTGGCGACCCTGCTCGACCACATGGACGACTCCCTGGCGGCCCTTTCGGAGAGCGCCATCCCCGGCCACGTTTCCCTGACTCCTCCGGCTCCCCCTGACGCCGGCCCAGCTCCAGCCACTCTCCAGGTGGTGCCCGCGGTGGTCGGCTCGTTGCGAACGCGGGCGTGCGGGCTGCTCGGCGCCTGGGCAGCGGCTCAGCAGGGGCATGCAGTCTCGATCGGCGACTGCTCGCTGGACGCAGTCATCGTGGCCAGCGTCGGTGCGATCGAGGTCGCAGTGCACGGCTGGGACATCGCCCGGGCCTGCGGCCAGCTACGCCCGATCCCACCCCGGATAGCCGAAGAGCTCCTCGACCTGGCCCCACTCTTCATAACAAGCGCAGACCGCCCCCACCGCTTCGCCTCCCCACCCCCACTCCCACCCCACCCAACCCCAAGCGACCACCTCCTGACCTACCTCGGCCGCACCCCCCATTAACCCCACCCCCCGATCCGCCGGCGCCGCGTCGGCGAGGCGGTGCACGGCGAACCCGGCGCCCTGCACAGCGCCCGGCCACTGCCGCTTCGGCACCGCCGCCGCTGGCGTCTCTGGCTTTGTTGGTCCCGCCTCAGCCCGATCCGCCGGTTTTTTGGTCCCTGGTCCCCGGCTCAGCCGCCCGTTCCCGCTGTTGGTAATTCCGGCGGGTCCCTGCAGGCGCTGGATCGGTGGGGTGGTGTGCGGCGGAGGTCGGCGCCCTGTACGGCGGTCTGTCACGGCTGCGGTCTATCAAGTGGCGAGGCGTTCCTCCGGGGAAAGCCCTGCTGTCAGGCCAAGTTCGTGTCGTGGCCCATCGGGGTCTGGCCACGGGTCAGTGGGTGGGGGTGGGGGCTCGGAGGGCGGTCAGGGCGGCTTTGGGGTCGTCGGTGAAGAAGCGGATCCTGGTGACCTGGGCCCGGCCACCGAGGGGACGGGTCACGGTGATGGGTTCCGTGAGGTCGACGGCGATGTTGGTCTGCGACGAGATGGCCACCACGAGGCGACCGTCGGCCACGGACACCATGCTCTGCTCGTTGTAGTTACGCGCCAGCCGTACAGCCGAGATCTGCTCGCGCGGCACCCGCAGATCGAGGTACGCCCCAACCCGGATCCGCAGCTCCGTAGGCGTGACCACGTGCGGCCGGGTCGCGCAGGCCGCCGCGAACATGGCCGCGAACAGGACTCCGTACACGTCCAGCACCAGCACCGGCCCGCGCACCGCCATCGGCACGCCGACCGCGTTGAGAAACAGATCCACGGCCACGGTCTCCACGACCATCACGAACGTCAGCACCATCAGCAGAGCCGCCTGCTCCTTGACGTACGGCAGGGCCGTCGCCCCCGCAGGAACCCCGTCGAGCCGCCGCCGCACCCACATCCCCAAGCTGGCAAGCCCATCCACCTCGAACCGCAGAACCCGCCACCCCACCCCCACCCACCTGACCACGAATCCCTCCACCCCACCGGACCCGGCTCCCACGTCGACCGCCCCCTCCCCACTCAACTCGAACCCACCCCGAAGAACCCTCTCAACCCACCCCAGAACCCACCTCCCGCCCTGAGCCGGATCCCGATCCGTGCCCAGTCCCGTATCTCAATCTGGGCCGGGTCTCGTGCCTCGATCCGTGCCGGGTCTCGTGTCCCGGCCTGGGCCCCGCCCCGCCTAGATCCGTGCCGGGTCCCGTGTCCCGGCCTGGGCTGGGCCCCGCGCCTCGATCGGTGCCGGGTCCCGTGTCGGTCCCGGGTCCGGCGTCCTTGCCTGTGCCTCGATCTACGTCAGGTCTCGCATCCCGGTCTGAGCCGAGTTCGGCGTCCTGACCTGGGGCGGAACCTGTGTCCTGATCCGGGCCGGGTCTCGTGTCCTGGTGTGAGGTGGGTTCCGTGCGCTGGTCCGGGCTGGACGCTGTCTTCCGCCTTGCGGGACTGGATCCCTGATCTGGGCTGGAACCTGCCTTGCGGATCGAAGGGGAAGCCACGGGGAAAGAGCCTGGCCATCCCGGAGTCGTCTCGGGGGAGGGCGTCGCGCTCGGCTTGTCGGCGGGAGGATGCGTGATCGAGCAAGGTGGGTCCGGGGAGGTCATGGGTGGGCCTTCAGCTTGATGAGGATCAACCTGAACACTTCCGCCTGAGCAGGCGAGATCTCCGCGAACATCGCGGAAAGCCACCGATCATCCACCCCGTGGGCCGCGACCATCATCGACGCCATCTCGGCCGGAAGATGATCCGCGAGGTCGGACGCGAGCTCCGCCACCCGAGGATCTCCGGGATCCGCCTCGGCGAGCTCGTCCAGCCGCTGGTAGAGATCGTGGCCCCTGGATATGGCCCCGGGCTCCGTGAGGGGACGCATCAGGTCGAGGATCCTCGCCTGGTCCGCCGGATCGGCCACGGTGCCGACCAGGGTCAGCAGCTCGCGGTCGATCTCCGCGACGCGCGAGCCTTCCGCCGCGAGGTCGTGCAGGGCCGCCGCCAGGTCGGGCGTCAGCATCGTGCCCGGCTCGGGATCCGTCTGGGCCAGCAGCGCGGCGAGCCGTACGCGCCTGGCGGCCAGCGCCTCCTGCTCCCTGGCCAGGTCGGCGTCGAGCTCGAGGAGCATCTCGCGCAGGTCCTTGCCCGCGTCCTCGGCCAGGGCGTCACGCAGCTCGTCCAGCGAGAGCCCCAGCTCGGCCAGCCGCCGAATCCGGGCCAGCGCCACGGCATCGCGCAGCTGGTACTCGCGGTACCCGTTGGCCAGCCGTACAGGCTCGGGGAGAAGGCCGAGGTGGTGGTAGTAGCGCACCGTCCGGGTGGACACCCCGACCAGCGTCGCCAGCTCTCCGATCCGCATGCCCACATTCAACACATTGACCTCGCGTCAAGGTCAATGCGGTCGGAAAGGGCTAGGGCTGAGGGATGCCGGTGTACGCGGGGGCGAAGAACACCAGCACCACCAGGTCCTCGGTGACGTCGTGGAAGCGGTGCGCCTCGCGGGCCGGGACGAAGAGCATCGTGCCGGGGCCGACGTCGATCGTCTGGCCGCCGGAGGTGAAGCCTCGAGATCCATCAAATTTGATGTATCAGGTTTGATGGATTAGGCTTTGGAGGCATACCGAGAAAGGGAGTCCTCATGAACCTGCGTGTCCCCGGCGCGACCCTCCACTACGACGTGCGCGGCACCGGCCCGATGCTGCTGATCTCGCAGAGCGGCGAGGGCGACGCCGACCGGAGCGTGGATCTGGTCGACCGGCTCGTCGATCGATACACGGTGATCACTTATGACCGGCGCGGGCTTTCCCGCAGCGTCATGGACGACCCCGAAGGCGGCGTGACCATGCGCGACCACGCTGACGACGTGCACCGCCTGCTGGCCGCCGTGACCGACGAGCCGGTGGCGATGCTGGGCTGCAGCCTCGGCGCGGTGATCGGCCTGCACCTGAGCGTGGCCCACCCCGAGCAGATCCACACGCTCGTCGCCCACGAGCCCGTCGCACCGTGGCTACTCCCCGCCGACGAGGCCGACCACCACCGGCGCGAGCTGGCCGAACTGCAGGAGATCCACCGCCGCGACGGCTGGACGGCCGCCATCAAGGAAGTCGCCCGGGTCCTCGGCATCGACCCGGCGAGCCAGGACAGGGAGCCCGGCCTCACCCCGCAGCCGATGACGCCGGAGCGCGGCGCCAACTTCGACTTCTTCCTCGCCCACGACTTCACCGCCGTGATCACGGACGCGCTGGATCCCGCCTCGCTGGGTGGTGTCCGGATCATCCCTGCGGCCGGCCGTACCACTCCTCGCGAGGTCTTCGACTACCGGTGCGCGCAGGAGCTGGCTCGGGTCGTGGGGGCGGACATCGCGGAGTTCCCCGGCGGGCACAACGGCAACCTCACGCACCCCCGCGCCTACGCCGCCCGGCTCGTCGAGTGCCTTTCCTCGGCCGGCCGTACTATATGAAACTCATGGGATCGGGAGCCAAGCGGCGGCTGACCGCGCAGATCAAGGACTCGCTGCGAGAGCTGAGCACGCAGCTCTCGCTGCTCAACCAGCAGGTCGGCGCGCGGGTGGAGCTCAGGCCGGTCGACTTCGAGTGCCTCGACCTCATCAATCGGTACGGCCCGCTCAGCCCCACCGCGCTCGCGCGGCGCGCCGGCCTGCATCCCGCCACCCTCACGGGCATCCTCGACCGCCTGCAGCGCGGCGGCTGGATCACCCGTGAACGCGACCCCGACGCCTCGGACCGCCGCGCCATCACCCTCCGCGCCCGCCGAGACCGCAACGCCGAGATCTACCGGCTCTACGGCCCCATGAACGCCTCCCTGGACGAGATCTGCGACACCTACACGGAGGCGGAACTCCAGGTCCTCGCCGACTTCCTCTCCCGCACCCACACCGCCGCCCACACCGCCACCACTCCCCAAGACCCCTCGCCACCCGACCCAGCCGCCCCACGCGAGTCCGACACCCCCGACTGAGCCGAGCCCTACGGCGGGACTCCAATACGCGGTCGGCCAAGTCGTGGTGCGGCGGAGGTCAGTGCAATGTGTACGGCGAGCATTGCGGGGCCCGGTGGTGAGGCGCTGCGCGGGGCATGTGGGGCGCGCGACGCGGCCAGCCAGAAGTGGGAGGGGGCTAGGCGGGGTCGGTAGTTAGGAGGGTTAGGACTTGGGGGCCGTATTTGGTGAGTTTGTTCTGGCCGATGCCGTTGATGGAGCCGAGGGCCTCGAGGGTGGTGGGGGACTGGGTGGCGATCTCGCGGAGCGTCGAGTCGTGGAAGATGACGTAGGCCGGGACGCCCTGTTCCTTGGCCGTGGCGGCGCGCCAGGTGCGGAGGCGCTCGAAGGTGGTGGTCGCCTCCGGCGTGAGGGTGGTGTCCGCGGCAGGGCGGCCCGACGTGCGGGCGAGCTTGGTGCGGGACGGCGGACGGGAGAGGTCGCGGCGCATGGGGACCTGACGCTGGCCGCGCAGGACGTCGGAGCTCAGGTCGGTGAGGACGAGGGTGCTGTGGGCGGGCTCGACCGAGAGCAGCCCCTGGGCGAGGAGCTGGCGGACGACCGCGTGCCACTCCGGCTGCCCGAGGTCCGTGCCCACGCCGAAGACGGTGAGCGTGTCGTGGCCGTGCTGTTGCACCTTGGGCGTCTGCTTGCCCAGCAGGATGTCGACGAGGTGCCCGACCCCGAAGCGCTGGTGGCGCTCGCTCCACAGCCGGTAGACGGCCGACAGCACCTTCTGGGCGGGGATCGTGCCGTCCCAGGACTCGGGCGGTGACAGGCAGGTGTCGCAGTTGCCGCACGGCTCGGACCGCTCCTGCCCGAAGTAGTCGAGCAGCATCACGCGCCGGCAGGTGACGGTCTCGCAGAGCGCGAGCATGGCGTCGAGGTGGAGCGCCTGCCGCCGCCGGTGCGCCTCGTCGCCCTCGCTGATCAGCTTGCGCTGCTGGACCACGTCCTGCAGCCCGTAGGCCATCCAGGCGGTGGCCGGCTGCCCGTCGCGCCCGGCCCGCCCGGTCTCCTGGTAATAGCCCTCCACCGACTTGGGCAGGTCGAGGTGGGCCACGAAGCGCACGTCCGGCTTGTCGATGCCCATGCCGAAGGCGATCGTGGCGACCACGACCAGCCCGTCCTCCCGCAGGAAGCGCGCCTGGTGGGCGGCCCGGGTCGCGGCGTCGAGGCCCGCGTGGTACGGCACGGCGGCGATGCCGTTGTCGGCGAGGAACTCGGCGATCTTCTCCACCGACGAACGCGACATGCAGTAGACGATGCCCGCGTCGCCGTCGTGCTCGGTGCGCAGGAAGTCGAGCAGCTGCCGCTTGGGCTCGGACTTGGGCGTGATCCGGTACTGGATGTTAGGGCGGTCGAAGCTCGCGACGTGGTGGTGTGCCTGCGAAAGGCCCAGCCGCGAGGCGATCTCCGTGTGGGTGGCGGGCGTGGCGGTGGCCGTCAGCGCGATCCGCGGCACGGACGGCCAGCGCTCGTGCAGGTCGGACAGCATCAGGTAGTCGGGGCGGAAGTCGTGGCCCCACTGGGACACGCAGTGCGCCTCGTCGATGGCGAACAGCGCGATGTCGCCTTTCTCGAGCAGCCGCACCGTGGCGTCGACCCGGAGCCGCTCGGGCGCGAGATAGAGCAGGTCGAGCTCGCCCGCCAGGAACTCCGCCTCGACCAGCTGCCGCTCGTCGAAGCCCTGGGTGGAGTTGAGGAACCCCGCGCGGACGCCGAGCGCGCGCAGCGCGTCGACCTGGTCCTGCATGAGCGCGATCAGCGGCGAGATCACCACGCCCACCCCTGAGCGCACCAGCGCCGGGATCTGGTAGCACAGCGACTTGCCGCCACCGGTCGGCATCAGGACCAGCGCGTCACCCCCGCCGACCACATGGTCGATGATCTCCTGCTGGCCGGGACGGAAGGCGTCGTAGCCGAAGACCCGGCGGAGGACCTCGATGGGGGTATCCATGCGGCTACCTTACGTGGTCGGCTCGCGCGGGTCGCGGTGTTCGCCCACGGCGATCGCGGTTGTGGAAAGCCAGTAGAAGACCAGCGAGAGCGCACCCAGCCCGCACGCCACCGCCACCGCCACCATGACCGCCGGATACCCCACCACCTGCGCGAACGCCGCCGCGGCCAGCGGTGCCAGTGCCCGCGCCGCGGTGATGGGCAGGGCGGCGGCCCCGCTCAGGGTGGCATACGCGGCCGTGCCGTACCGCTCGACGAGCAGCGCGGGACGGGCGATCGTGCCGACGCCGAAGCCCAGCCCGAACAGCACGACCGACGCGATCGCCCCGAGCGGGCTGCGGCCGACCAGGGGGAGCAGCAGAGCGGCCACCCCCTGCAGGGTGAACACGCCCGCGGTGATCAGCGCGACGGGCCAGCGGCCCTGCAGTCCCGTGGTCACGACCCGGCCGGTCACCGACAGCACGCCGAGCAGCCCCGCCACGGCCGCGGCGAAGATCGGCGCGTGCCCCAGCGCGATCAGGTACGTCACGACCAGCATCGCGATCACCCCGACCGCCCCCGTCTGGGTCAGGAACGCCGCCGCCAGCAGCCAGAACGGCCGCTCGCGCAGCGCCGCCCCGACGATCTCAGGGTCGCCGGTACGGCGTGCCGCCCCCCGCCCGCGCAGCAGCAACCCGTGTAACGGCACCGCGACCAGCGCGTACCCGGCGGCCAGCACGACCAGCGCCTGGCGCCAGCCGTACCGATCGACCAGGAAGCCGGTCAGCGGCAGGAAGATGCTGGAGGCGAAGCCCGCCACCACCGTGACGGCGAGCAGCGCACGGGCCCGCCGCGCCGCGTCGAGCCAGGCGACGATCACCGCGAACGCCGCCTCATAGAGCACCATCCCCGAGGAGATGCCCAGCGCGACGCACACCAGGTAGAGCTGGGCGACCGACTGCACCTGCGACCAGGCCAGGACCGTGGCCGCGCCCAGCACTGAGCCGAGCGTCATCAGCCCGCGCCCGCCGTGCCGGTCGAGCCAGCGCCCGATCGGCGGCGCGACCAGCGCGGACACCAGCACCGACAGCGTGGCGGCGCCGGTGAGCTGGGCGAGGGCGGCGTGCAGGTCGCGGGCCATCGGGGTGATGAAGACGGAGAAGGCGTAGTAGAGCACGCCGTATCCAGCGGTCTGGGTGATCGCCAGGGCACCGATCACCGGGGCTGGAGATTTGACGATCACATAGAGACCGTTCCCGTTCACTCCCCGGAAATACGGTGATACTCATCACCATGGGGCGTTCGTATGTGGTGACAGGAGGGGCGCAGGGGATCGGCCGGGCCATCGTCGACCGGCTCCGCGAGCACGGCACGGTCGTCGTCATAGATCCCGAAATGTCGCCACAGAAGGGCGTCATCCCGTTAATCGGCGACGCGTCGGAGGAGAAGGCCACCGCCGAGGCCGCCATCCTGGCCCAGCAGGCGGGAACGCTCTGCGGCTGGGTCAACAACGCCGCGATCTTCCGCGACGCCTCGATCGACACCACCCCGCCCGCCGAGATCGGCCGCCTCATCTCGGCCAACCTCGACCTGGCCGTCGTGGGCTGCTCGACCGCCGTCCGCCACTTCCTGCGCCACGGTACGGCCGGCGCCATCGTGAACGTGACCTCGCACCAGGCCCGCAGGCCGGTCCCCGGCAGCCTGCCGTACTCCACCGCGAAGGCCGCCATCGAGGGGCTCACCCGGGCACTGGCCGTCGAGTACGGCAGGCAAGGCATCCGGGTCAACGCCGTCGCCCCCGGATCCGTGGCCACCGAACGCTACGAGTCGTACAAATCCAGTCATGAGGGAATCGAGGGGGAGATGGCCAGGTTGCACCCGCTCGGGCGGGTCGCCAGGCCGGACGAGGTCGCCGACGCGGTGGAGTACCTGCTGTCGGACAGAGCCTCGTTCATCTCCGGGGTGACGCTTCCGGTGGACGGGGGCCGATCGGTGCTCGGAATCGATCCGGAGATGCGGGAATGAAAACCGTTTCCAGGCGGTTGCACGGGCCATGAAGAAGAACCTGCACCCCGAGTACCGGCCCGTGGTCTTCCGCGACCCCAGCGTGGACTTCGCGTTCCTCACGCGTTCCACGATGATCAGCGACAAGACGATCGAGTGGACCGATGGTAGGACGTACCCCGTCGTCGACGTGGACGTCTCCGCCCAGAGCCACCCCTTCTACACCGGCCGGGGACGCGTTCTCGACACCGAGGGGCGCGTCGAGCGCTTCAACCAGCGCTACGGCAGGAAGTGAGCGGCCGGTCAGGCCGTGGCGATCGCGAGCACCAGCAAGGTGATCGCGATGACCACGGCCAGGCCGATAACCCACGCCCTATGGCGGGCCCACGTCAGCAGGCGCTCGCCGCTGGCCTTCAGAGGCGGCGCACCACCGGACTCGATCATGTTGATCGCCGCGATCCGTCTGGCGAAATCGGGGTCCTCCATCGCCAGGCCGACCTCGATGTCCGCGAGTGTGCGGCGCTCCTTCCCAGAGAGACTCATATCTGATCACCACCGCTTCCACACCGGTGTGGAGCATGTACCCACCAGTAACCCCAGACATGCCAATTTCACGGTACCCCTGGTAAAGGCGCCCTTCAAAGGGCCAAAAAAGCCACGGCCGACCAGCATGCGTGTCTTCACCGCCGTGACGGCGGAGTACGCCGCCGGCTGAGGACGGCCAGATCGATCGCCGCGATGACGGCCACCGCCGCGGCGATGGCCGCCTCCCAGCCCCACACCTCCAGCCCGGTCGCCGACAGGCGGTTGACGCAGAACACGGTCGCGGCCACGGCGGCTACGAGCGCGATCACGGACAGGATCCGCCGGGCGCGCACCGGGCTGCGCGCGCTCAGTGGCTCCGTGCCCTCGCGGTTGCGCAGCCACACGATCGGCCCCCTCTCCGGCCCGCCCTGTCTTCGCCGGGCTCAGGCCAGGCACCTCAGCGCGGAGGCGATGCGCGGGTCGAGCCCCGGCCTGGGCCGGCCCACGGTGGCCGCCACGAACTCCGGATAGGAGAGCTCGGCCTCCACCCCGTCGGCGTCCACCCAGAGCGAGTCCGCCAGGTCCTCCACCTGCGCCTTGCTGTCGGACTCCATCAGCGCGAAGCGGCCCAGGGCCACCCGCCACGCGGTGCGGGCGTCGGCCTCCCCGTCGCTGACCGGCGCGCCCACGTCGTCGGCGTGGGTGGCGTACTCGGAGTCGTAGTGGAAGGTCTGCAATCCCACCGGGTACGGCCCCACCATGGTGTCGAGCGTGCCATCCCTGCCGAGCTCGCGCATCCGGGCCCGCGTCTCGGCGTTCTTGGCGCGCCACTCCTCGAACACCTCGGGCACGGGGACGTCGCGGCGCTGCCGTACGGTCCACTCGTTGAAGTCGTTGAACCCGGTGATGCCCTCGTCGCGGGCGACGCGTTCCATCACGTCCTGGACGTCGCCGTCCAGGCAGGCGTGGTTGTACAGCTCCTCGCCGGCCAGATGGCCGAGCACGTCGCGCACCGACCATCCGGCGCACCGCGAGGGCCGGTTCCACCCCTCCTCGTCCAGGGACGAGAAGAAGGCTTCCAGCCGGGCCGCCTCGGCATCGAAGATGTCGAAGGGGTCGTACTGTCGTAGCAGCTCATCCATACTGTGGAGCTACCCACGTAGACCTTTGCTAATGAGGTCCATCACCGTCGAATCGGTCAGCGTGGTCACGTCACCCAGCGCCCGCTCCTCCGCCACGTCCTTCAGCAGGCGCCGCATGATCTTCCCCGAGCGCGTCTTGGGCAGCTCAGGCACGACCAGCACCTGCCTGGGCCTGGCGATCGCGCCCAGCGCCCGCGCCACGTGCGCGCGCAGCTCCTGCTCCTCGGGTACGGCGTCGCCGCGCGGGATGACGAAGGCCACAATGGCCTGCCCGGTGACCGGGTCCGCGGCGCCGACCACCGCGGCCTCGGCCACCTCCGGGTGCGAGACCAGCGCGGACTCGACCTCGGTGGTGGAGATGTTGTGCCCGGACACCAGCATCACGTCGTCCACCCGGCCGAGCAGCCACAGGTAGCCGTCCTCGTCGCGGCGGGCGCCGTCGCCGGCGAAGTAGCGGCCGGGGAAGCGCGACCAGTAGGTCTCGTGGAAGCGCTCCATGTCGCCCCAGATGCCGCGCGCCATGGACGGCCACGGCCTGGTCAGCACCAGGTAGCCGGACTCGGTGACGTCCGCGGCGATGCCGGGCAGCGGGCGGGTGGCCGAGCCCGGCTTGGTCGCGGTGACGCCGGGCAGCGGGCTGACCATGATGGCGCCTGTCTCGGTCTGCCACCAGGTGTCCACGATCGGGCAGCGGTCGCCGCCGATCGTGCCGCGGTACCACATCCAGGCCTCGGGGTTGATCGGCTCGCCCACCGAGCCCAGCAGCCGCAGGCTGGACAGGTCATACTTTTTCGGGATGTCGTCGCCCCACTTCATGAACATCCGGATCGCCGTCGGGGCGGCGTACAGGATGGTCACGCCGTACCTCTCGATGATCTCCCACCAGCGGCCCCGGTGCGGCGCGTCGGGCGTGCCCTCGTACATGACCTGGGTGGCGCCGTTGGCCAGCGGGCCGTAGACGAGGTAGGAGTGGCCCGTCACCCAGCCGACGTCGGCCGTGCACCAGAACACGTCGCCGTCCTTCAGGTCGAACACGGCGTCGTGGGTGTAGGCCGTCTGCGTCAGGTAGCCGCCTGTCGTGTGCAGGATGCCCTTCGGCTTCCCCGTCGTGCCGCTGGTGTACAGGATGAACAGCGGGTGCTCGGCGTCGAACGCCTCGGGCTCGTGCTCGGCGCTCTGGGCGTCCACCACCTCGTCCCACCACAGGTCGCGCTCGGTCCAGGCGATCTCCTGGCCGGTGCGCCGTACCACCAGCACGTGGCGCACCTCGGGCAGCCCCGCGACGGCCGCGTCCACGGCGGGCTTGAGCGCGTGCGCCGCGCCCTTGCGGTAGCCGCCGTCGGCGGTGATCACCACCTGTGCTCCGGCGTCCTGGATCCGGCCCGCCAGCGCCTCGGCGGAGAAGCCGCCGAACACCACCGTGTGCGGCGCGCCGATCCTGGCGCAGGCCAGCATCGCGATCACCGCCTCGGGGATCATCGGCAGGTAGATCGCGACCCGGTCGCCCTTGCCCACCCCCAGCCCGATGAGCGCGTTCGCCGCCCTGCTCACCTGGACCTGCAGGTCGCGATAGGTGATGGTACGGCTGTCGCCGGGCTCGCCGACCCAGTGGATCGCCACCCGGTCGCCGTTGCCCGCCGCGACGTGCCGGTCCACGCAGTTCACCGCGGCGTTGAGGCGGCCGCCGTCGAACCAGCGGGCCACCGGGGCGCCGTTCCAGTCCAGGACCCTGGTCCACGGGGTCTCCCAGTCCAGGCGGGCGGCCTGCTCGGCCCAGAACGCCACCGGGTCGGCCTCCGCCCTGGCGTAGGCGTCCTCCTTGACGTTGGCGTGCGCGGCGAACTCGGGCGCCGGGGCGAAGCGGCGGTCCTCGTGCAGCAGGTTGGCGAGCATGGTCCCCCCAGGATCGGAAATATCGCTGCATCCACCCTGGGCGGGAGAGATTGACGGTTGATGGACGGGCGGTCTACCGGCCGTCGAGGAAGATCGCGGTGCCGCTGAGCAGCCACACCAGCGCCGTCGCGGCCAGCACGCAGACGGCGACGACCAGCCAGCTGAGCAGGATCGCGCCGAGGGCCATGCCCCTGCCGTCGCCGCTGAGCCGCTTGCCGCGGGATCTCGCGACGTGCCCGGTGACGATGCCCGCGATGGCGCTCAGGACGGCCAGGCCGACGAAGACCGGCGGGTTCATCCACGCGATGCCCGTGAAGAAGCAGCCGAGCGCGGCCACGCCGAATCCCGCGAAGCCCAGGGCCAGCTTGGCCGGGGTGTTCTTGCTCGGCGCGTTCCGGACGGTCGTCATCTTCGCCCCCTCGGGTCGTCCGGAGGTGAATCCTACAGATAACGGGACGATTAAGCCCCAATTACACAAGGTCGCCGCTGGAACGCCGGAGAGCCCGGCCCCAGGGGTGGGACCGGGCTCTCCTTCGTGTTCAGCGATTTACCACCAGTGGCGGTACACCTTGACGTAGTCCGTGCGGCTCTCGGAGCCGCTCAGCTCGTCGTTGCCATCGAACACGGCCTTGAACTGGCCGCTCTTCCAGGCGCGGGTCTGGGCGTCGAACTTGCCGCCCCAGCGCGTGTTGCTCGCGGCGACCCACTTCCAGCCACTCGAGCCGTTGGCCTGGTAGTAGATGTTGACCTTCTCGCCGCGGACACCCTCCCAGCCGTCGTCGTTCGTCTGAAGACGGCCGGAGAAGTGGATGGTGCGACCCTTGCGGACGCGGTCGGGGTCGGCGCTGAACCGCACGATGCGGGTGTCGGCCTTGCCCTGCTTGACCTCGACGGAGAAGTACGAGGTGTCGCTGGCTACCTGCTTGCCGTCCTTGTCGAACGCCGCAGCGGTGGCCTTCCACTTGCCGGCCGGGTCGTTGGCGTTGAAGGGGACGGAGAAGCGCCAGTTCTGCAGCTCCTGGACGTCCTTGGCGCGCAGGGTGCGCGCGCCCTCGGGCTGCACGCTCAGCGTGATCTTCTGGACGTCCGAGCTGGCGCCGACCTTGAAGTAGGCCGTCGTCTCCTCGTCGCCCCCGACCACGACCGGGTTGGGCGAGATGTCCCTGATCTCGACGGTCGAGGCCCTCTTGGCCTGAGCGGAGGCAGCGCCTCCACCAGCTACCAGCATGGCCCCGCCCACCAGGGCAGAGATGATTCCTACAGCGATTTTCTTCATGAGGGTGCTGATTCCTCTCCCCGTGTCAGAGTCGGCTCGGGATAGCCGACTTCCTCTACTACTTAGAGGCACCTATTGGGGAAAAGGTTGGCTAAAGTTACGAGAAAAATTTGATCACGCTATCGACCAGGGGTGTTCCGGATAAATCCGCTTTGGGATGTCGTGACCCACTACAGTCTGGCTCATGACCGACGTCTACACGCTCGGTGAGGCGCTGGGCGTGGTGTCCAGCGGCCGGGTCCGGCACGAGTGCGAGGCTCGCCTGGACGTGTGCGGGCCCGAGTTCACGCTGGCCGTGGGCCTGGCGCGATTCGGGCACCGGGTGGCGTATCTGGGCAAGGTAGGCGCCGACGAGCTGGGTGCGCGGGTGCTCACCACCCTGCGGGGCGAGGGCGTCGACACCCTGGACATGCGGGTGACCGAGGGCGCCCGGACCGGGTTGCTGCTGCGCGAATCGCGGCTGGGCCGTCCGGAAAGGCTGACTCACTACCGGACCGGATCGGCCGGATCCCGCCTCAGTCCAGGGAACGTTCCCATCGACAGGATCGGCGCCGCCAAGATCCTGCACGTGTCGGGTATCACCGCGGCGCTCGGCAGGGACGCGCTCGAGGCCGTCCGCGCGGCCGTCTCGGCGGCCAGGACGGCCGACGTGGTCGTCTCCTTCGCCGTGGACTACCAGCCCGAACTGTGGGACTCGGTCAGGGAGGCCGAGGAGGTGCTCGGCGAGCTGGCCTGCGCCTCCCATCTGCTCTTCCTCGGGCAGGACGAGCTCGACCTGGTCAAGCCCGCGCTCACGGCCGAGCGCGAGGTGGTCGTCAACCGCGGCCAGAAGGGGACCAGCGTCCGGGCTGACCGGGTGCGCTACGACCAGCCCTCATTCCAGGTCCCCGTCGTCGACACGGCGGGCGGCTCGGACGCCTTCGTGGCCGGGTACGTCAGCGCCGCGCTCGACGGCCTGACGCCCCAGGAACGCCTCCACCGCGGCGCCCTCCTCAGCGCGGCCGCCGTCTCCAGCGCCAGCGACTGGCAGGGCCTGCCCACCCGCGCCGACCTCTGACCCCGCCGGGTTCCGCCGGCCGGGCGCCACCGGCGGAAGGGCTCGGGTCACGGGTTGACGGTGATGGTGAAGGTCGAGGTCGTGTTGCGGATGTCGGTCGCGTTGCCGGCCAGTTTGAGCGTGTTGAACGTGGCCGAGCCGACCGCCGGGCCCTGGCCGGGCTCGGGCAGCTCGTTGGCCCAGATGGCGAAGCCCGACTTGGCGTCGAAGGCGTCACCGCTGCGCTGGGCTCCCGAGATCGACACGTTCGTCAGGACCGTGTCCTTGACCGGGTTCTGCGGTTGGCCGCCGACGTAGTTGGTCTGGAACATGATGCCGTGGTAGGTCGGGTCGACGATGTCCAGATTGTTGACCCGGATGCCCTGGAACACCTTGGAAGCGGAGAAGAGCCACATCGCGGGGAAGGTCTGCTGTCCCCAGAAGTGGCCGCCGTCCCTGACCAGCGTGATGCCGTCGAACGTGGTCGGCGGGGAGGCGCCGAAGCCGTTCATCGGGATCCCGAAGTCCAGCGAGCTGATCGTGACCCCGGAGTACACCAGCGTGTCGGCCACGTAGATGTTGCGGAAGGTGTTGCCGTAGCCGCCGTAGACGGCCACGCCCGCGGCCCGCCAGGTCAGCAGCGAGGTCAGGTTCTCGAAGACGTTGTCGTGCTGCTCGCCGGGGTTGTTGTCGATGGCGGAGAACAGCGCGAAGCTGTCGTCGCCGGTGGAGCGCGCCTCGACGTTGGTGACGAGGTTGCCGGTGCTGCCGTTGGTCATGTTGATGCCGTCGGCGAACGTGTCGCGGATCCGCGAGTTCTTGATCGTGGTGTTGTCCGTGTTGGTGCCCCAGAACATGCAGACGAAGTGCTCGATCCACACGTTGTCGATCACCGTGTTCGCCACGTTGGAGAAGTCGAAGACCTTCCCCGGCCCGTCGATGCGGGAGGTGTAGTTGCCGAACACCGCGAACCCGGCGTAGGTCGAACCGTTCGCCGACGCCTCCGTGCGGAAGCCGACGTCGGTGTTCTCCTGCCCGGACGGCGCGAAGAAGCGGGTGTACCACGGCCCGGCGCCCACGATCTTGACCGCCCTGCCGTACACCTGGAGCTTGCTCGACAGCTGGTAGTCGCCGGTGGGCAGGTAGACGCCGGCCAGGGACGAGTCCTGGCGGGCCTTGTCGAGCGCGTTCTGCACGTCCTGCTGGCTGAATCCGGCGGGTACGGCATAGCGCGACGGATCCGGGTTCGCCGCGGCCGTCGCCTGCTCCAGGTCGACGAAGTCGATCGTGTACGTGGCGCCGTTGGCCGGGTCCTTCTGCAGGCGGATCCTGCTGCCCTTCGGGACAGTGGTGCCCAGCAGCACGCTCGCCTCGTCGTAGATGTGCCGCGGCGGGCCCGAGCCGGGGGAGTTGTTCGGGCTCGCCTCGGGTCCGTAGAGCCAGGCGTAGCGAGAGGTCAGGTTGATCGGCTTGAGGAAGGTGCCGTCGACGTAGATGTTCAGCGAGGTCGAGTCGTTGCCGTCGGGCACCGAGAACCTGGTGACCAGCGTGTTCGTGCTGGCCCTGGTGGTGAACTCGACGTAGGAGCCGGTCGTGCCGAGCGTCACCGCCCTGCGCCCGGAGGCCTCGCCGCCGAGGTCGCCGATGGTCCTGTTCGGGCCGACGCGGGTGGCGCCGCCGCCGATCGTGGCGTCCTCCGCCTCGTACATGTCGTACGGCAGGTGCGCGCCGCGGCCCACGAACAGCGGCTGGGTGGCGGTGTTGTTGGCGCGCTGGGCGGGCAGCTCGGCCGGGTCGTCGGCCAGCACGGTCTTGAGGGTGTAGTCGCCGTTGGCCGCGGTCCACGTGCCCAGGTTGACCGCCGCGGACGTGGCGCCGGGGGCGAGCGCGCCGCTCACGGACCCGGTCGCCGTTTTCACGACATTTCCGGAAGAGTCGGTGAGGGTGAGCGTGATCCCGTGCGCGCCGCCGGACGTGGCGATCGTGCCCTGGTTCCTGATGGCGACCGAGAACGTCACGGTGTCGCCCTGGGCCGGGTTCCCCGGCGTCCACGAGGTCGCGGGCACCACGTCGGCCGTCTGGGGCGGGGGCACTGGCTTGCCGTACACCTCGAACTCGGCGACCTGCCCGCCGGGCGCGCCGGAGTTGGCGGTGATGCGCAGTTGCACGTCGGATACCCGTGCGTTGACCGGGATCGTCACCGTGTTCCCCGCGGCGGGGTCGAAGGTGTAGGTGGTGGCGGCGACCAGGCCGGTGAAGGCGGAGGCGCTCTCCTCCCGCCCGAGCACCTCGAGGGTCTGCGTGCGCCGCGCCCAGACCGGGTCGGGGTTGAGCTTGAGCACGATCGACGTGAGGTCGGCGTTCCCGCCGAGCCGCACGGTCAGCGTGTTCGGGTACGCCCCGCCCTCCCAGTAGGTCTGGACGTTCCCGTCGTCGGCGTTGGCCGCCACGTAGGTCTGATTGTGCGAGGACTCGGCCATCGTCTTGCCGAGCGCCAGGTTCGTGCCCGGGGTGGGGCCGGCCGTGCCGTACACCTCGAACTCGGACAGCTGACCCGCGGGCCAGCCGGTGTTGGCGGTGATCCGCAGGCGGAGGAAGCGCGCGTCGCCGGTGAGGGTGATCGTCGCGGCCGGGTTGAAGGTGTAGGTCGCCGGCGCCACCAGCGTCGCGAAGCTCGCCCCGTCCGTGCTGCCCTGGACCGTCAGGGTCTGCGTACGGCCGGGCCACCCGGAGGGCAGCTTGAGCACGAGCCGGTTCACGGCGGCCACCGAGCCCAGGTCCACCTGGACCCACTGGGGCAGCGCGTCGTTGGCCGACTCCCAGTAGGTCGACTGGTCGCCGTCGGTGACGTTGGCGGCCCGGTAGACGTCGGTGAAGCTGCTGGCGGAGGCGGCCTTCCCGGCCGCGAGGTTGGGCGCGTCGGCCGCCATGGCCGGAGTGGCGATCAATCCGAGTACCAACGCAAGGGCGGCTAAGACAGCTCTCATGAGGGGAGGCCCTTCGAGTGAGGCGGATGGCCGAACCATAAGTTGCCGAGCAGATCACAGCAATATGCCGACGAGATTTCGCAAATAATCGACGGTCGCCTGAGAGCAGGTGCAAAGCCTTCCTCGCAGGTCACGCAGCCGGATAAGCGCTGTCAGACGTCAATCGCCCGCGCAAGCCGCCACGTCGGATCGGCGTAAGCGCTTGCAAGCGCTTGCGTGCCCGGCCATATAGTTTGCGCATGACGCGACGACTCGCAGAGGTGGCCAAGAAGGTCGGGGTAAGCGAGGCGACCGTGAGCCGCGTGCTCAACGGCAAGCCCGGGGTGTCGGAGGCCACCCGCGAGGCGGTGCTCACCGCTCTCGACGTGCTCGGCTACGAGCGCCCCACCCAGCTGCGCGGCGACAGGGCCCGGCTGGTGGGGCTGGTCCTGCCCGAGCTGCAGAACCCGATCTTCCCGGCGTTCGCTGAGGTGGTGGGTGGAGCGCTGGCTCAGCAGGGGTTCACCAGCGTGCTGTGCACCAGGACCGTGGGCGGCGTCTCGGAGGCCGACTACGTCGACCTGCTCCTGCAGCAGCAGGTCAGCGGCGTGGTCTTCGCCGGCGGGCTGTACGCGCAGGCCGACGCCTCGCACGGGCACTACGAGCTGCTGCACGAGCGCAAGCTGCCGGCCGTACTGGTCAACGCGGCCGTCGACCACCTGGACTTCCCTCAGGTCTCCTGCGACGACTCGGTCGCCGCCGAGATCGCGCTGGCCCATCTCAAGGCCCTGGGCCACGAGCGGATCGGCATGGTTCTCGGCCCCAGGGACCACATGCCGTCGCGCCGCAAGCTGGAGTGCTTCCTCGGCCGGGACGGCGACCCCGCGCTGGTCGAGCACACCATGTTCTCGCTGGAGGGCGGGCACGCGGCGGCCTCGCGCCTGCTCAGGCGGGGCGTGACCGGCGTGATCTGCGCCAGCGACCTGCTCGCGCTGGGCACGATCAGGGCCGCGAAGCGGGCCGGGCTCGGCGTCCCCGCGGACGTCTCCGTCATCGGCTTCGACGACTCCGCGCTGATGAACTGCACCGAGCCGCCGCTGACCACGGTCCGCCAGCCGATCGACGCGATGGGCAGGGCCGCCGTGGACCTGCTCGTCGCCCAGATCGACAAGGCCGTGGTGCCGGCCGACGAGCTGCTCTTCGAGCCGGAGCTGGTGGTGAGGGCCTCGACGGCTCGGGCTTAACGCAGTCGTTATCTTGCAATGCTCCGTCGAAATATTGCGTGATCTCGTTGACGATCCTATGGTGTGGGCACCTCGCATCAGAAGGGTCAGACCCATGCAGAGATCGACGGGGCTCCTCTTAGTGGCCGCTCTAGGCCTGTCCGCCTGCGCGTCCACCAAGGAACCCAGCACCACCTCGGCGAGCGTCACCATCACGGTCGCCTGCCAGCCGGCCAAGTCCGCGCCCAAGGAGCGCCAGGCCTGGGACGACGACGTGGCGACCTTCATGAAGGCGCACCCCGGCGTGACCGTCAGGAGCACCGACCAGCAGCCGTGCTTCGACCCCAAGACGTTCGGCCCCAAGCTGGCGGGCGGCCAGATGGAGACCGTCTTCGTGGTCCCCGTCACCAACTACACCGACGTCATCGGCCAGGGCCAGGCCCTGGACGTCACCTCGTACACCGGCGAGATCAAGAACTGGAACGACCTGCGCCAGGACGTCCGTGCCCTGGTCACCAAGGACGGCAAGGTGTACGGCGTGCCGAACGTGCACTACGGCGTCGGCCTGGTCTACAACCGCAAGCTGTTCACCCAGGCGGGCCTCGACCCGAACAACCCGCCCAGGACCTGGACCGAGATCCGCGAGGCCGCCAAGAAGATCGCCGGCCTGGGCCCCGGCTACGTGGGCTACGGCGAGTACTCCGGCGGCAACACCGGCGGCTGGCACTTCACCCAGGCCATCTACGGCCGCGGCGGCAGCATCCTGACGCCCGACAACAAGAAGGCCGCGTTCAACTCGCCCGAGGGCAAGGCCGTGCTGCAGAACCTGCACGACATGCGCTGGGTGGACAACAGCATGGGCAACAAGCTGCTGGTCGGCTGGGAGTCGCTGATGATGGCGATGGGCGGCGGCAAGGTCGGCATGATGCTCGGCGCGCCCGACGTGGTGACCGACGTGGTCAACAAGTTCAAGGGCGACGTCGCCGACTACGGCATCACCGGCTTCCCCGAGGCCAAGGCCTCGCTCAGCGGCGGCGAAGCCTTCATGATCAACCCCAAGGCCACCCCCGCGGAGGCCAAGGCCGGCATGCAGTGGATCGACTTCCGCTTCAACACCGTCGGCAAGGGCCGCTTCGACTTCGCCCGCGGCAAGGCGCTCGGCAACCCGGTCGGCGTGCCCGACAACGACGTCTACGGCGACTCGCCCACCGGCAAGGCCATCCAGGCCGACCGCAAGGCCAACGCCACCCTGCCGGTCGACAACTACGAGCCGTACGTGCAGGCCGCGGCCACCATCCCGCCCAAGGCCGAGCCGGTCCACGCCCAGGAGCTGTACGCGATCCTCGACGTGGCCATGTCGGGGGTGCTGAGCCGGCAGAACGCCGACCCCGGCCAGCTGCTCTCCGACGCGGAGACCAAGGCCGACGCGATGCTGGCCGCCAAGGGCTGACCGTATGCACTCGATGAGCACGAGACGCCTGCCCGGCGTGCGGCGCAACCTGACGGCCTATGGATTCCTGTGCGCGGCGCTGTTCTGCTTCGCGGTGTTCGCCTGGTATCCGATGATCCGTGAGTTCATCCTGAGCTTCCAGAAGACGAACCTGATCGGATCGCCGCAGTGGGTCGGGCTGGACAACTTCACCGCGGTCGTCCAGGATCCGGCCTTCGGACAGGCGTGGCTGAACACGGTGGAGTTCACGGTGCTCGCGCTGCTGTGCGGGTACGCCGTGCCGTTCGTCGTCGCGCTCGTGCTCAACGAGCTGCGCCACGCCCGGGCCTACCTGCGGTTCGTGGTCTACCTGCCGGTCATGCTGCCGCCGATCGTGGCGGTGCTGCTGTTCAAGTGGTTCTTCGATCCCGGGCCCGGGCTGTTCAACCAGATACTGGACCTCTTCCACATCCCCGGCCTGGCCTGGCTGGACTCCTCCACGACCGCGCTGATCTCGCTGGTCCTCGTCTCCACCTGGATGAACATGGGCAGCGCGACGCTGATCTACCTCGCGGCGCTGCAGAACATCCCGCCGGAGCTGTACGAGGCGGCCGAGCTGGACGGCGCCGGGATCTTCAAGCGGATCAGGCACGTCACGATCCCGCAGACCCGGCTGATCCTGCTGCTCATGCTGATGCTGCAGATCGTGGCCACGATGCAGGTCTTCATCGAGCCGTACATGCTCACCGGCGGCGGCCCGGAGAACGCCACGGTCACGGTCGCCTACCTGATGTACCAGTACGCCTTCGTCTACGGGCAGAACTACGGCGCCGGGGGAGCGCTCGGCATGATGCTGATGATCGTCCTGCTTGCCTTCGCCGCCTTCCAGCTCCGCCTCACAAGAGAGGAAAAATCGTGATTTCGGTACGGCAAGGCCTTGCCGTACACGCGGAGCCCGCCGCGCCGGAGCCCGCGCGTCGGCGCCGAGAACCGCGCAGGCCGAAACCCATCGAGGTCCAGTTCCGCACGATCGTCTCGCCGCACCAGCTCAACAGCCGGTGGGGGCGGCGGATCTACTGGGCGGTCCTGATCACGGTCGTAGTCTCCTTCACGCTGATCTTCGTCTTCCCGCTGTACTGGATGATCACCGGGGCGATGAAGACGGGCGAGGAGATCGCCCAGATGCCGCCCACGCTCTTGCCCGCGCACCCGTCGCTGGATGCGTTCCTGGAGGCGTGGGACCTGTTCGACATCGGGACGCTGCTCCGCAACACCGCCTACTACGCCATCGGCGGCTGGCTGTTCTCCATGGCCGTCGACGTGGCCGCCGCCTACGCGCTGTCCAAACTGCGGCCGGCCCTCGGCCCCGTGGTGCTCGGCGCGATGCTGGCCACGCTGATGATCCCGCCGATGGTGGTGCTGATCCCGACCTACGTCACGATCGTGGATCTGGACCTGCTGAACAACCCGTGGGGCCTGTGGTTCCCCGCGGCGGCCAACGGCTTCAACATCTTCCTGCTCAAGCGCTTCTTCGACTCCATACCGCGAGAGCTGATCGAGGCCGCGCAGATCGACGGCGCGGGCGCGCTGCGGGTGCTGTGGTCCGTGGTGCTGCCGGTGTCCCGGCCGATCCTCGGCGTGGTCTCCATCTTCACGATCGTCAACGCCTTCCGCGACTTCGTGCTGCCGCTGCTGGTCATGTCCGACAGCGAGAAGATGACCATCAGCGTGGGCCTGTCGCAGACCGCGGGCGCGGTGTCGCAGAACCAGATCATGGGCGGCCTGGTGATCGCGAGCATTCCGACGATCATCGTCTTCTTCGTCTTCCAACGGCACATCATGGCGGGCCTCACCGCCGGATCGATCAAGGGGTGAGCATGTCGCGAACGTGGTGGCGGGGGGCCGCGATCTACCAGGTCTACCTGCGCAGCTTCGCCGACGGCAACGGTGACGGCGTCGGCGACCTGGCCGGGCTCCGGGGGCGCCTGCCGTACCTGAAAGAGCTCGGCATCGGGGCGATCTGGCTGAACCCGTGGTACCCGTCGCCGATGGCCGACGGCGGGTACGACGTGGCCGACTACCGGGACATCGAGCCGGTGTTCGGGACGCTGGCCGAGGCGGAGAAGTTCATCGCCGAGGCGCACGAGCTGGACATCAAGGTGATCATCGACGTCGTGCCCAACCACAGCTCGACGGAGAGCGCGTGGTTCGAGCAGGCGTTGTCCGACAGGTCGGTCAGGGAGCGGTTCTGGTTCCGCGACGAGCCGAACGACTGGAAGTCGATCTTCGGTGGGTCCGCGTGGACGCAGGTGGCCGACGGGCAGTGGTACCTGCACCTGTTCGCCCCGGAACAGCCGGACTTCAACTGGGAGAACCCGGAGGTGCACCAGGAGTTCGAGGACGTGCTGCGGTTCTGGTTCGACCGGGGCGTGGACGGCTTCCGCATCGACTCGGCGGCGCTGCTGTTCAAGAGCGAGAACAGCTACGAGGACCTCGACGAGGTCCACGACGTCTACCGCCGCTGGCGGGAGATCGCCGACTCCTACGGCGAGCGCATCCTGATCGGCGAGGTGTGGCTGCCCGACCAGGAGCGCTTCGCCCGCTACCTCCGGCCGGACGAGCTGCACACCGCCTTCAACTTCGACTTCCTGTCCTGCCCGTGGGACCCGGCCGAGCTGCGCAGGGTGATCGATCTGACGCTGGCCACGCACGCGCCGATCGGCGCGCCGCCCACCTGGGTGCTGTCCAACCACGACGTCACCCGGCCCGTCACCCGCTACGGCAGGGCCGACACCACCTTCGCGCACGGCGGCGCGCTGCATGGCACGCCGTCGGACCTGGAGCTCGGCTACCGCAGGGCGCGGGCGGCCGCGCTGCTGGCGATGGCGCTGCCCGGCTGCGTGTACGTCTACCAGGGCGAGGAGCTGGGCCTGCCCGAGGTCGAGGACCTGCCCGACGTCGTCCGCCAGGACCCGATGTACGCCAGGTCGGACGGCGCCAACCCGGGCCGCGACGGCTGCCGCGTGCCGCTGCCCTGGTCGGGCGAGGAGCCGCCGTTCGGCTTCGGTACGGGTACGCCGTGGCTGCCGCAGCCGGAGACCTGGCGCAAGCTGACCGCCGAGGCGCAGGCCGCCGACCTCGGCTCGATGCTCAACCTCTACCGCTCGGCGCTGGCGCTGCGCCGGGACCTGCTCGGCGACGGCACGCTCACCTGGCTGCCGCTCGGCGGTCCAGGCGTGCTCGCCTTCACCCGCGAGTCAGGGCTGACCTGCGTGGTCAACCTCAGTTCGGAGCCGGTACGGCTGCCGCCGGGCGAGGTACTGCTGGTCAGCGGGCCGCTGGAGGACGGGACGCTGCCCCCGGACACCGCCGCCTGGGTGTCCTGACACAGGCAGCGGACGGACGCCTCCACGAGAGAGCAGACGGCCGCCCGCCAGACGATGGGCCTAGCATCGTCGGATGCCACGTCTGCCGCGCCTGACACCGGACGACCCCGCCTCCCGCGCCCTCTACGACAAGATCGTCGGGGGCCCGCGCGGCACCTCGATGCTCGACCAGGAGGGCGGGCTGGCGGGGCCGTTCAACGCGATGCTGCTCAGCCCGGCGGTCGGCGACGCGCTGCAGGAGCTCGGGGCCGCCATCCGCTACCGCTCCGCGCTCAGCGACAGGGCGCGGGAGCTGGCCATCCTGGTCGTCGCCTCCGCCTGGGACAGCGCCTTCGAGCAGCAGGTCCACGAGCCCATCGCGCGCTCGCTCGGCCTCACGGACGCGCAGCTCACCGCCATCAGGTCCGGCAGGCCGCCCGAGCTCGGCGACCCGGCGGAGGCGGCGGTCGTCCGGGTGGCCACGGCGCTGGTGACCGGGCGGGACCTGGACGACGAGGAGTACGCGCTGCTGCCGGAGAGCGTGGTCTTCGAGCTGACCACGCTCGTCGGCTACTACAGCACCCTCGCCCTCCAGCTCCGCGTCTTCCGCGTCACGGGTTAGAGCTCCGCTAACGGCGGGCGAAGGCGGGGGCGTGTTCGGGACGCGGGCCGTACGCGATCAGCCGTGAAGGGATCTGGCGGAAGCCGGGCACGTGCCTGATCAGGAAGAGGAGCGAGCGGGGCGGCCCGCTGCGGCGGCCCTCGAACGCGGCGACGAACAGCACCCGCTGCAGCAGCTGCTGGGCCGCCTGCACCAGCGCGGTCGGCGGCCACCTGCGCCGCTGGACCCTGGCCAGGTCGCGCACCGTGACCTTGCCCTGGCGCAGCGGCCGGGCAAGCAGTGTGGCGGCGGCGACCGCGTCCTGGAAGGCCAGGTTGATGCCCACCCCTCCGGCGGGCGACATGGCGTGCGCCGCGTCGCCGATGAACAGCAGCCCGTCGGAGTACCAGCGGCGCAGCCGGTTGAGCCGGACGTCGAGCAGGTGCACGTCGTCCATGCTCGCGATGTGCTCGACCCGGTCGGCGAAGCGGGGCATCAGCAGCCGGATCCGCTCGCGGAACCGCTCCACTCCTTCGGCCCGCAGCTGCGCGTCCCGGCCCTTCACCGTGAAGTAGGCGATCTGGTAGTAGTCCTCGCGCACCAGGCAGACACCCGCCTCCGCGTCGCGGAATTCGACCCGCAGCGCCGCGATCTCGTCCCGCTCGCCCTCGAACCGCGGCAGCCGGAACCACCACGTGTCGAACGGCACGGGGAACTCCCGCGGCGCTTCCTCCCGCAGGACCGAGTTGCGCCCGTCGCACGCCACGGTCAGGTCGGCGCGCAGCTCACCACGGTTCGTGCGGACGCCGACCACCTTGCCGCCCTCGCGGAGCAGCCCGGTCACCTCGGTGTTCATCCGCAGCTCGAACGACGGCTCGCGCCGCCCGGCCTCGGCCAGGAAGTCCAGCAGGTCCCACTGGGGGACCATCGCGATGTAGTTGTACGGCGGGGGCAGCCGGCCGAAGTCCGTCAACCTCACCCGGTCGCCCTCGGGCCCGGGCGCGGACAGATCCCCCAGCCGGCTCTGGGGCAGCTCGCGGAACCCCTTGCCCAGGCCCAGCTCGTCGAGCAGCCGGATCGTGGACGCGTGCACGGTGTCGCCACGGAAGTCGCGCAGGAAGTCGCCGTGCTTCTCCAGTACGGTCACCCGGATCCCGGCTCTGGCCAGGAGCAGCCCCAGCATCATGCCGGCCGGGCCGCCTCCGGCGATGGCGACCGTGGTCTTGTCGGTCATGTCATGCCTCAATTCCTCCCTTGATGAATTTCCCTCCTTCGAGAGTACGCCGCGGGCTCGCGCGGATCCACCCACTGTCAGTGCCGGTAAGTAGGCTGTGCCGCGTGTCTTCCAAAGCCCAGCGCCTCGGCGTCGTCCCGTCCGTGTTCGCCGTGGAGCACCTGCCGCACGCCACCTTCCCTGAGGACGACGAGTGGATCGCCCTGGTCCGCGCCCCTGAGGGCCTCACGGTCGTGCGCGAAACCTGGCCCACGGGCTCGGGCGAGCGCTGGATAGGCCTGTACGGCGCAGCCACCGCGCACGGCCTGGACGCCACCGGCATGCTGGCGGCCCTGGTCGGTCCCCTGGGGGAGGCCGAGATCTCCGTCTTCGTCGCCTCCACCTACCACGCGGACCTGGTCCTGGTCCCGGAACACCGCATCGACGAGGCCATCGCCACCCTCGAATCCGCCGGCCACACGGTCGACACCACCCACCTCAAACCCCGCCCCACGCCCTGACACCCCCGCCGCCCCGTCCGCAAGTGCCCGCCCGGGCCTCAGCCCGAGGAGCCTGCATGACTCCTGGCAACGGCGCCCCAACGAGGGAGTGCCGTGTCGCGAGTCAGTCGCCGGGCTTCGGGTCGGGAAGTGTGGATGACGGCTGGCGACGGCGCCCTCCTGGGGTGCCGGTGTCGTGCGTCGCGAGTTGGTCGCCGCGCTTCGGGTGGGGGAGCGTGGATGACGGCCGGTGAAGGCGTCCCGTGAGGGAGTGCGAGGTCGCGGGTCGGGTGCGGGGGTGTGGTCCTGATCCGGGGGCTCTCAGGCGGACTCGCGGAGGATGAGTTCGGTGGGGAGGATCACGGGTGGGGTGGGGGTGCCTTCCAGGTGGGTGAGGAGGAGGGTCACCATGGCGGCCGCCTGCTCCGTGATCGGGTGGCGGATCGTCGTCAATGGTGGGTCGGTGTACTTGGCGGCTTCGATGTCGTCGAAGCCGACCACCGCCACGTCGTCGGGGACGCGGCGGCCTGCCTGGCGCAGCGATTGGAGGGCGCCGACGGCCATGAGGTCGTTGGCGACGAAGACGGCGTCCAGGCCGGGGTCGTCGCGCAGGAGCTGGCGCATGGCGACCGCGCCGGACTCGCGGGTGAAATCGCCCACCGCGACGATCGAGCGGCGGTCCGAGTCGCGCAGGACGTTGCGATAGCCCGCCAGGCGGTCCTGCCCACCGATCATGTCCTGGGGACCGGCGATCGTCGCGATGCGGCTGCGGCCCAGCTCCACCAGCCGCCGCACGGCCGCCTCGGCGCCGCCCACGTTGTCGTTGTCGACGTAGGGGATGTCCACGGGTACGGCGGGCCTGCCGTACGAGACGACAGGGACGCGCAGGCGCGCGAGGGCGGCGGGAAGCGGGTCGGCGCCGTGCATCGAGATGAGCATCGCCCCGTCGACGTGGCCACCGGCGATGTAGCGCTCCACTCGGGCGTGGCTGCGCGCGGAGGAGGCGAGCATGAGCACGACCTGCTTGTCAGCGGCCTCCAGTTCGACGCTGGCCGAGCGGATCACGGTCGAGAAGAGCGGGTCCTCTGAGAAGACCCGGGTCGGCGGCTCGGAGACGACCAGCGCGATCGAGTCCGTGCGCTGGGTGACCAGGCTGCGCGCGGCCGAGTTGGGGACGTAGCCGAGCTCGTCGATGGCGTGCAGGACGGTCTCGCGGATGTGCGGGGCCACGGTCGACAGGCCGTTGACGACCCGGGACACGGTCGCGCGCGAGACCCCGGCACGGGCGGCGACCGCCTCCAGCGTGGGCCGCTTCATCCCGCGATCCCACGGACGGTGAGAGGAGCCACGCCAGGAGCCTAGCCCCCACCGCCCACCCACGCCGCCGCCCAGAACCGCCGGCCCAGCGAGCAGACCGGCAGAGCGGACACCAGGAGCACCGAGTGGCGGGGTGGACTCCGGGAGCGCCGGGCGGCAGGGCTGCTCCTGGGAGCGTCGGCAGCCGGGGGACGGCGACAGGGGGCAGGTCAGGCGGATTCGCGGGTGATCAGTTCGGTGGGCAGGATGATCGGGGTGCCGGGGCGGCCGGCGAGCAGGTCGAGCAGCAGCCGGACCATGGCCGCCGCCTGCTCGGGGATCGGGTGGCGGACCGTGGTGAGCGCGGGCTCGGTGAACCTGGCGGCCTCGATGTCGTCGAAGCCCACCACGGCCACGTCGTCCGGCACCCGGCGCCCCGCCTGCCGCAGCGACTGCAGCGCCCCGATGGCCATCAGGTCGTTGGCCACGAACACCGCGTCGAGCGCCGGATCGTCGCCCAGCAGCTGCCGCATCGCCGCGGCGCCCGACTCGCGGGTGAAGTCGCCGACCGCCACGATCGAGCGCCGGTCGGACCCGTTGAGGACGTTGCGGTAACCGGCGAGCCGGTCCTGCCCGCCGATCATGTCCTGCGGCCCCGCGATGGTGGCGATCCGCCGCCGGCCGGAGGCCAGCAGGTGCCGCACGGCCGTCTCGGCGCCGCCCACGTTGTCGTTGTCGACGTAGGGAAGATCGACGGGTACGGCGGGCCTGCCGTACGACACCACAGGGACGCGCAGGCGTGAGAGGGCGGCGGGGAGGGCGTCGGCGCCGTGCATCGAGATGAGCATGACGCCGTCGACGTGCCCGCCGGCCACGTAGCGCTCGACCCTGGCGTGGCTGCGTGCCGAGGCGACCAGCATGAGGATGACCTGCTTGTCGGCCGCCTCCAGCTCGACACCGGCCGAGCGGATCACCGTGGAGAACAGCGGGTCCTCGGAGAAGACCCGGGTCGGCGGCTCGGAGACGACCAGCGCCACCGAGCCCGTGCGCTGGGTGACCAGGCTGCGTGCGGCTACGTTCGGCACGTAGCCCAGCTCCTCCACCGCGCGCAGCACGGCGTCGCGGATGTGGGGGGCCACGGTGGGCCGGCCGTTGACGACCCGGGAGGCGGTCGCCCTGGACACTCCGGCCCTGACGGCGACCGCCTCCAGCGTGGGGCGCTTGATCACAGCCCGTTCCCCGCGATCACGTCGCGGAACCACAGGGCCGAGTCCTTCGGCGTCCTGGCCTGCGTGGCGTAGTCGACGTGCACCAGCCCGAACCGCTGGTCGTATCCGAAAGCCCACTCGAAGTTGTCCAGCAGCGACCACACCAGGTATCCACGCACGTCGGCGCCCGCCGCGATGGCGTGCCCCACCTCCCGCAGGTGCCCGGCCAGGTAGGCGATCCGGTCCTCGTCGTGCACCCTGCCGCCGGCCACCACGTCGTCGAAGGCGGCCCCGTTCTCGGTGACCATGAAGCCCACCTCCGGGTAGTCGCGCGACAGCCGTACCAGCAGCCTGGACAGGCCGTCGGGCACGATCGGCCAGCCCATCGCGGTGGTCGGCGCGTCGGCCGCGGCGAACCTGATGCCCTCCGAGCCGGGCCAGGCCAGGTCGGCGGGCTCGCCGGGGGCGGCCTGCACCACGCACGGGTTGTAGTAGTTGATCCCGACCAGGTCGATCGGCGCGCTGATGATCTCCAGATCGCCGTCGCGCACCTCGTGCCGGACCTCATCGGGGTAGCTCCCGCGCAGCACCGGATCGAGGAACCGGCGAGTCAGCAGCGCGTGGATGCGGTCGACGGCCGCCGCGTCCGCCTCGCTGGGCACCGAGCAGGGGTCGTTGACCTGCGCCGGAGTCAGCACCGGAGCCGAGTTGACCACCAGCATGAGGCTGCGCGCCCCGAGCTCGCGCAGCCTCCCCGCGGCCAGCCCGTGGGCCAGCAGCAGGTGGTGGGCCGCCCGCTCGGCATCGCCCGCGTCCTTGTGCCCCGGCGCGTGCACGCCGTTGCCGTAGCCGAGGAAGGCCGACACCCACGGCTCGTTCAGCGTCGTCCAGTGCTCGACGCGGTCTCCCAGCCTGTCGTGTACGGCTACCGCGTAGTCGGCGAAGCGGTAGGCGGTGTCTCTGACCGGCCACCCACCCCGATCTTCGAGGGACTGGGGAAGATCCCAATGATAGAGAGTCACATACGGCGAAATTTCGGCTTCTAGGAGTGCGTCTACGAGTTTGTCGTAGAAGGCGAGACCTTTCGGGTTTGCCGGACCTGTGCCGTCGGCCTGGATGCGCGGCCAGGCCACCGAGAACCGGTAGGCCTTCAGCCCCAGCTCGCGCATCAGGCGGACGTCGGACCGGTAGCGGTGGTAATGGTCGCAGGCCACGTCCCCGGTGTCGCCCATGGCGACGTTGCCGGGAGTCCGGGAGAAGGTGTCCCAGATCGACGGGCCCCGCCCGTCCTCGTCGACCGCCCCCTCGATCTGGTAGGAGGCCGTGGCGGCGCCCCAGACGAAGCTCTCCGGAAATCTCATCCCTTAACGGCTCCTTGCATGATTCCGCCAATGATCTGCCGACCGAACAGCGTGAAGACCACCACCAGCGGGAGCGTCCCGAGCGCCGTGCCCGTCAGCCCCAGCACGTAGTCGTTGACGTAGCCGCTGGCCAGCGTGGACAGCGCCACCTGCACCGTCGGGTCGTCCGGGGTGAGCACGACCAGCGGCCAGAAGTAGTCGTTCCAGGCCGACATGAACGTCAGCATCCCCAGCACGGCCGCCGCCGGCCGGGCGGCCGGGATCACCACGTGCCAGAACAGTCCCCAGGTCGTGCACCCGTCGACCCGCCCCGCCTCGAGCAGCTCGCTCGGCAGCGCCTTGGACAGGTACTGCGTCATGAAGAACACGCCGAACGCGTTGACCAGCGCGGGGACGATCAGCGCGTAGGTGGTGCCGGTCCACTCCAGCTTCACCATCAGCATGTACAGCGGGATGATGCCGAGCTGGGTCGGCACCATCATGGTCGCCACCGTGATCAGCAGCAGCGCGCTCCTGCCGCGGAAGCGCAGCTTGGCGAAGGCGAAGCCGGCCAGCGTGGAGAAGAACATCACCGCGATCGAGATGGAGCCCGCCACCAGGACCGAGTTCGCCAGCGCGAGCCCGAACGGCACGGTGTCGAACACCCGGGCGACGTTGGCCAGGAAGTTCCCGCCCGGCCACAGCGGCGGCGGCACGTCGGCCAGCGCCGAGTTGTGCCGCGAGGCCACAACCACGCTGTAGTACAGCGGGAAGGCGGAGAAGAAGGCCACCGCGATCAGCGTCAGATACCGCAGTCTCATCGCATCCGCCTGGTGAGCGCGTAGTTGATGCCCGCCACGACCGCCACGAACAGGAACATCACCCAGGAGGCGGCCGAGGCGTATCCGAAGTCGAACTTGGTGAAGCCCTGCTCGTAGACGAACAGCGCGAGCGTCTGGAACTGCCTGTCGGGCCCGCCGCTGGCGATGCCGCCCCCGCCGCCGCTGCTCGCGCCGTACAGCAGCGGTTCGGCGATGATCTGCATGGCGCCGATGGTGGAGACGATCACCACGAACACGATCGTGGGCCGGATCATCGGCAGCGTGATCTTACGCAGCTGCGTGAAGCCGGAGGCGCCGTCGATCGTGGCGGCCTCGTACAGCTCGCGTGGCACGGCCTGCATGGCGGCCAGGAAGATCAATGCGTTGTAGCCGGTCCACCGCCACATGATCATCGTGGAGAGCGCGAGGTGGGAGGTGGCCGTGCCGGCCGCCCAGTCGATGCTGCCCACGCCGAACCACGACAGCACCCAGTTGATCAGCCCGTAGTCGCGGCCGAACAGCTGGCTGAAGATCACCACCACGGCGACCACGCTGGTCACGTTGGGCAGCAGGAGCGAGATCCGGAAGAAGGTCTGCCAGCGCAGCGGCCGGTTCAGCAGGTGCGCCAGCCAGATGGCCAGCAGCAGCTGCGGCACGGTGGACACGACGCCGATCGACAGCGTGTTGAAGGCGGCGTTCCAGAAGTAGCCGTCGGACAGCAGCGTGCCGAAGTTGTCCAGCCCGACGAAGGCGTGCTCGTCGGAGGTCAGCGTCCAGTCGTGCAGGCTCACCCACGCCGTGAACAGCAGCGGGAACAGCCCGAACGCGCAGAACAGCAGGAAGAAGGGCGCGACGTAGGCGTACGGCGACACCCTCACCTCGAGGGTGCGCCGCCGCCTGGGGAGAGCCACGGACAGCGCGCTCATTTGATTTTCTTGACGTCCTCGAGCACCTGGGCCCACGCCTGGTCGGGCGTCTGCTTGCCCTGCTCGACCCGGCCCAGGCCGTCACCGATCGCGGTGCGGACGTCGGGCTCCTTGGGGCCGAGGTGCTGCGGCTTGAGCGCCTTGGCGGCGTCGGAGTAGATCTTGCCGATGGGGGCGTCGCCGAAGAACGGCTTGGTGAAGTTCTGGATCGACGGGTCGTCGTAGAGCGCCGGGATCGAGGGGAACGTGCCCTCCTCCTTGAACACCCTGGCCTGGTTGTCCTTGGAGGTCAGGAAGTCGATCAGCTCGGCCGCCTCCTTCGGGTGCTTGCTCTGCTTGGGCACCATCAGGTGGGATCCGCCGCTGTTGCCCGACCCACCGGGCACGGTGGCGATGTCCCACTTGCCGGTCGCGTTCTTGGCCTGCTCCTGGATGAAGCCCGTCATCCAGGCCGGGCAGATGATCGTGGCGAACGACCCCTTGGCGAAGCCGGTGTTCCACGGCGGCGAGAAGGCGGCCAGCTTGGCGGTCAGCCCGTCCAGGCTGAGCTGGTTGGCCAGGTCCCAGGCCTGCTTAACGGCCGGGTTGCTGCCCACGACGATGGTGTCCTGGTCGTCGTAGAGGCCCTGCGGCGCCTGGTTGACCATGGCGCGGAAGATCTCGCCGGGAGAGTCGACGAACTTGGCGCCGGCGACGTCGGCCGCGGCGAACTTCTTGCCCGTCTCGATGTACTGCTGCCAGGTCGGCCACAGCTCGGCCACCTTGGTCCGGTCGGTCGGCAGGCCCGCCTTCTTGAACAGGTCCTTGCGGTAGCACATGGCCAGGCCGCCCACGTCGGTGCCGAGGCCGAGCAGCTGCTTGCCGTCCTTGCTGAGCCCCTGCTGCCACTTCCAGTCCAGGTAGTCGCTCTGCCGCCTGCCCAGCCCGAACTGGTTGAGGTCGTTGAAGCGGCTCGCCTGGGCGGTGAACGTGCTGATGTAGCCCACCTCGACGGCCTCGATGTCGGCCGCGCCGGAGTTCGTGGCCAGCTGCTTGATCAGGTTGTTGTGGTGGTCGTTGAACTGCGTCACCTGCTCGGTGATCTCGATGTCGGGGTGGGTCTTCCTGTACTCCTCGTAGAGCGGCTTGAAGCCGAAGTCGCCGAAGAGCGCGACGGTGAGCTTCACCTTCTCGCCCGGCTTGGCCGCGGGCGGCGTGGAGCCGCCGCCGCCACCGCAGGCGGCCGCCAGGGCCACCACACAGGCACTGATCAGGGGTACGGCGAGCCGCGGTTTCATGGCAACCCTCCAGGGGGCGGGGGAACGGGTTGAGAGAGCGCTCTCTCGAAAGGGTGCTGCGCGTCACAGAGTGCGTCAACGAGTGCGAGATAACGATGAGAGAACGCTCTCTCGAGAGCTCGAGCCCGCGGGCTTGAGAGAATGTGCCCGTGCAGATCCTGATCCCCGCGCTCGTCGCGGCCCTGTTACCGCTGGCTCCCGCCGCCTCCACCGCCGGCACCGCCACCACCTCCACCGCGACCGACGCCGGCTCCACCGCGACCGCCACCGACGTCTACCGCGACTACGCGCAGCTCGCCGCCCACGAGGTCGAGGGGAAGGACTACCTGCGCGTCCAGCGCTTCCCCGCCGGCGCCAAGGTGGCGCACATCGCCATCCACGGCGGCGCCATCGAGGCCCCCACCACCCAGCTGGCCGACCAGGCGGCCGCCTCCACGCGCCAGGCCTTCTACTCCTTCGAGGGGATCAAGGCCGCCGGCAACAGCAGGCTCCACATCACCTCCACCCACTTCGACGAGCCGAAGGCCGTCAAGCTGGTCGGCGCCGTGGACTACACCGTGTCCTGGCACGCCGCGTCAGGCGCCAACGCGACCACCTACGTGGGCGGGCGGGACAAGAAGCTGATCCGGCGCGTCACCGCGGCGCTCAAGGCGGCCGGGTTCGGCGTGGCGGCGACCGTACCCGAGGAGATCGGCGGCGACAGCCCGCGCAACATCGCCAACAGGAACCGCCGCGGGATGGGCGTCCAACTGGAGATCAGCCGCGGCCAGCGCGAGCGGTTCTTCGCCGACGGCAGGCTGGGCCGCGCCTGGGTCGAAGACCCGTCTCACCGGACCAAGGCGTTCTACCGCTACATCGCCGCCGTCAACCGGGCCCTGTCTTAGAACAGGACGCGGCCTACCAGCCTGGAGTACATGCGGCTCGGGCTCGGGGTGGTGACCAGGAAGCCGGGGAGCATCGGCAGCTTCACTGCGAAGGGCTGCAGGCGCTCGTAGAGCTCGTTGGCGTCGGCGGGGCGCTCCTCCGGCTTCTTGGCGAGCAGCTCCGACAGCAGCACACCGAGCCCGTCGGGCAGATCGGGCACGCTCGGCGGGCTCTCCTTGACCTGCTTCTCGAAGACCACGTAGTCGGTTGGCCCGGTGAACAGCTGGCGGCCCGTCAGCATCTCGTGCAGGACGCAGCCCAGCGAGTACAGGTCGCTGCGGGGCTCGGCGATGCCGTGCTGGATCTGCTCGGGCGCCATGTAGGCGGGCGTGCCGAGGATCTGTCCGATCCTGGTGAACGTGGTGACGTCCGCGTCGCGCAGCATGGCCAGGCCGAAGTCGAGCACCTTCACGCTGCCGTCGGGGCAGAGCATGAGGTTGGTCGGCTTGAGGTCGCGGTGGCAGATCGACAGCGCGTGCGCCGCCGACAGCACGGCGGCCGCCTGTGCGGCGATCGCCGCGGCCCAGGGAACGGGCAGCGGGCCGTGCTCGCTGACGACGTCGGCCACCGTGACGCCCTCGATGAACTGCATCACCTGGTAGAGCCGCTGCTCGTGGGTGCCGAAGTCGTACAGCACCGGCGCGCCGGGGTGCTCCAGGCGGGCCAGGATGCGCGCCTCGCGGATGAAGCGCCGCTCCATCTCCTGGTCGGGGCCGCTGGGCAGGCGCAGCAGTTTGATGGCGATCCGGCGGTCGAGGTGGCGGTCGTGACCGGCGTAGACCGCGCCCATGCCGCCCTGCCCCAGGGGAAGGTCGTCGAGCTCATAGCGGTCGCCGATGACCATTCGCCCCTCCCCGCATCCTTTCCGGAAAAACTACACCGTCCTGCCGTTCCAGGAGAGCGGCATCGCCTGTCCGCCCGAGGCTCACGGTCAGGAGGAGTGGGGGTGGAGGTGGCCGTCGGTGAGACCGTCCAGGCCGAGGCGGATCAGCGTCTGCCCGAGCGCCGCGGTCTCGCGCAGGGCGTCCTCCAGTACGGCCAGCTGTCTGAAGGCCGCGCCGTACTGCCGCTGCTCGTCGAGCGAGAGCCGCGGCAGGCGGGTGCGGCGCACGTCGAAGCGGCTGGAGCCGGTCGTGGCGCGCCCGCCCGCGGCACGCAGGAAGCCGGCCAGGAAGTCGGGGTCGAGCCGCCTGGCGTCGACCCGGTAGAGCGTCAGGTGCGGGCCGAGCACCGCGCCGCCCTCGGTGATCACCCGGACGCTGGAGTAGGACGCGACCACGTCGAAGGGCTCCACGAAGACCAGGCCGTCGGGTACGGCGGTGCGGCCCGAGGCCGTGGCGCCGGTGGCCACGTCGTCGGCCGTCAGGACGGGGATGTCGCCCCCGTCGGCGACCATCTTCGGCGGCGCCTGGAGCGCGGTCACCAGGCCCTCCTTGATGAGGTCGCCGACCGTCGTCATCGGCTGGTCGAGCGGCTGGTCCAGCACCTTCAGGTCGGGCGGCGTGGCGGCCGCGGCCATGAAGCGGTCTCTGGCCTCGGTGAAGGCCCTGCCCAGGTCGTCGCGGCGCTGGTGGCGGGCGGGGGTCATGTCGACCTCGTCGGCCAGCAGGTCGATAATGCGCACCGTCTGGTCGGAACGGTCCTCCAGGTAGGCGCGCCAGGCGGGCTCGACGCCCTTCAGATCCTCCGTGGCCTCCAGGATGAGCACCTCGGACGGCGGGCGCTCGCCGGCCATGGGCCTGCGCAGCAGCCACAGGTCGCTGCCGGGGAGCGCGATCACGGCCCTGAGTGCGCCCGCGCGCAGCAGGTTGGCCCTGATGCGGCGGCCTGCCTTGCGGCTGGCGGCGGCCGGCGGCATCAGGATGGCCACCAGGCCGCCAGGGAGCACGTGGCCCAGGCAGTGCTGCACCCAGGCCAGCTCGGGCTCGCCGCGTGGCGGCAGACCGTACTCCCAGCGGGGGTCGCCGGTGAGCTCCTCGTAGCCCCAGGTCCGCTCGTTGAAGGGCGGGTCGCAGACGACGGCGTCGGCCCGCTTGCCGGGGAACCCGTCGTGGCGCATCGCGTCGCCCGCCACGATCTCCGCCTGGACTCCGCGCAGCCGGAGCCGGGCGGCCGCGATGCAGGCGGAGTCGTCGCTGAGGTCCTGCCCGAGCACGCGTACGGAGTCGCCGGCGGCCAGCAGGAGCGTGCCCACTCCGGCGGCCGGGTCGAGGACCGTGCCACGGTCCGCGGTGGCCAGCCGTACCATCAGCGCGGCGATGTCGTCCCGGGTGACGGAGAGCTGGCGGGAGTGGGCCTCCAGGTAGCGCTCGACCAGGAACTCGTAGGCGGTGAGCGCGCCGAGCTGCTCGGCCAGCTCGGTCATCAGGCCCGCCGTCTCGGGCTCCAGCGTGCTCTCGCCCACCGTGAGGAGGGCGCCCGCCTCGGCCACGAGCTCGCCCAGGCGCAAATCGCCAGCGGCTTTCAGTCGTTGCCACACCCGATCACCCAGTGATACCTGGTAGGACTTCCCATAGCGGCGCAGCCACGCCTCGACCTGTCGCAGCGAGAACAGGGGCTGGTTGGCGGTGCCGCCGATGGGTGCGGGGAAGTCGTCGTGGCGGCGGCGCCAGTTGCTCACCGCGGCCCGCCCGACACCGGCGAGCCGGGCGATGTCCCCGGCATTGACGGTCGGGTCGTGGCTCATGGAGCCCACAGTAGTTCACAAGAGTCTTCAGCGCATCTGCTTGTGAAGTCTTTCAACCAATGATTTACTGCAGGGTATGAAGCACAACATCCGCTATGCCGCCGGATCAGACGTGGGCCGCCGCAGGGAGCAGAACGAGGACTCGGGCTACGCGAGCGCCCGGCTTCTGGTGGTTGCGGACGGGATGGGCGGGCACGCGGCGGGGGAGCTGGCCAGCTCCGCGGCGATCGCAGTCATGCGTGAGCTGGATGGGACGCTTCCCGAGACGGGCGCCGACCTGGAGGTCGCGCTGGAGGGCGCGGTGCACGAGGCGGGGCGCCGGCTGGTCGAGCTGGCCGACATCGACCCCGCGCGCAGGGGGATGGGGACCACGGTGACCGCCATGCTGTTCGACGGCTACCGCTTCGCCCTGGCTCATCTCGGTGACTCCCGCGGATATCTGCTGCGCGACGGCGCTCTTTACCAGATGACCAAGGATCACACACTTGTCCAGTCGATGGTGGACGAAGGGCGGATCACGGAGGATCAGGCGGCCGTCCATCCCCGCCGGTCGATGGTGCTGCGGGTGCTGGGCAGCGAGGGCAGGGCGGAGCCCGACATGGCGTTGCGCGAGGCTGAGCCCGATGATCGCTACCTCCTCTGCTCCGACGGTCTCACCGCGGTGCTGGGCCCCGAGGCCCTGCACGAGGTCCTGACCACGGTGGCAGACCCGGCGGCCGCGGTCCAGCGTCTCATCGACCTGGCCAATCAGGGCGGTTCACCGGACAACGTGACCGTCATCGTCGCCGACGCGGTGGCCCCGGGTGACGGTGACACGAAGGTCTACAGGGTGGGCGCGGGCTCCTAACATGGATCGTAGATAGCCTCAGCTGCCTCAGGAGTCACAAAGCCGAAATTTCAGCTGATATGTAGACACTTTCCGGGTGTGGCGCGCGGATTCGCGATCGTACTACTACAGTCCATCGTGATCTGCTTGGCCTACGGGAGGAGTCGCCCTGGACCCGATCGCGGAGGCGTTGCTCAAGGAGATCCGCTCGGAGCTCGGCTATCGCGAGAAGGGCGGGGGACTCAGCAAGTTCGGTCAGTGGTACGCCACGCGCGTCCAGGACACGCAGTACCGGGACGGCCCATGGTGCGACATGCTCATCGCCTGGGCCGCCGACAGGGCGGGCGTGGGAAAGTACGTCGGCCAGTTCGCCTGGACGCCGTCCCACGCCAAGTGGTTCATGACCATGCACGCCTGGACCAGCAAACCCGAGCCGGGCGCGCTGGTTTTCTTCGACTGGAGCGGCGGCAAGAGCTACCAGGGCATCGACCACGTCGGCATCGTCGAGAGCGTGTCGGGCTCCAAGATCCACACCCTTGAGGGCAACATCGACCGCGGGGTGCTCAAGGCCAAGACCCGCGACACGGGAAAGATCGTCGGGTACGGCGTGCCACGCCTGGTCAAGGCCTACCTCGACGCCGACGGGATCCGGGCCACCGAGCGGCCCTTCGTGATGGCGCAGCCGCGGCCCGAGCGGCCGGTGTCGCTCGACTTCGGGATGATCCCGCAGGTCGTGTTAGCGACGATGGTCCTGTTGACCGTGATGCTGTCGATGAGGTGGGTCCGGTCCTCCGGCCGCCACCGCCGCGGTCTGCTCGCCCTCCTGCCTTTCTTCAGCCGGGCCGCCGCCAAGCCCGCCCCCGCCGCCGTCCCCCGGCCTCGCAGTGCCCCCTCGTCGGGTGTGAAGCGGTCGTCCGGGGTGAAGCGGGCGGATGCCTCGTCCGGGGTGAAGCGGGCCGGTGTGCGCAAGCCCGAGGTGCGGCGGACCGGCAGCCCGATGCCCGGGGTCGAGCGCGTGCACGCCACGCCGTCCGGCATCCACCGCTCCAGCCTCCGGACGGACCGGGAGATCGACGACACCGGCCGTTTCCTGCCTTACCTGGAACGTTCTCCCGAGGACAAGCCCGTGCGCCTGCGCCCCTACGAGCCCAAACCCAGGAAGCGCACTCCCGCCTGACTCGGTGCTGCCCCGGCGTGGGGATTGCTAGGACGTCCTACTATCCATTTAGTAGGACTTCCTAGTACCTTCGGAAGGGAAGCCCCTCACAAAGGAGTGATCTGGCGTGCACGTTCCGGCGCATCCCGTTCGTTTCGTGACCGCCGCGGCCCTGTTCGACGGCCATGACGCGGCGATCAACATCATGCGGCGGATCCTGCAGTCGCAAGGCGCCGAGGTGATCCATCTCGGCCACAACCGCTCCGTCGACGACGTCGTCACCGCGGCCATCCAGGAGGACGTCCAGGGCGTGGCCATCAGCTCCTACCAGGGCGGGCACGTCGAGTTCTTCTCCTACCTGGTCGAGCTGCTGCGCGAGCGCGGCGCCGGCCACGTCAAGGTGTACGGCGGTGGCGGCGGCGTCATCGTCCAGGACGAGATCGACCTGCTCCACGAGCGGGGCGTGACCCGGATCTTCTCTCCCGAGGACGGCCAGCGGCTCGGGCTCCCCGGCATGATCAACAAGCTGATCGAGGAGTGCGACCACGAGCTGACCGGCGAGCCGTCGGTCGAGGCCGTGGTCTCCGGCGACCAGGCCGCGCTGGCCCGCGCCATCACGCTGATCGAGTCGGGCCGCGCCTCCGACTCCCTCCTCGAGGGGCTTCATACGGCCAGCCGTACGGCACCCGTGCTGGGCATCACCGGCACCGGCGGGTCGGGCAAGTCGTCGCTGACCGACGAGCTGGTACGCAGGCTGCGCGTGGACAACGACGACAAGCTGCGCATCGCGATCGTGGCCATCGACCCGACGCGCAGGCGTGGCGGGGGAGCGCTGCTCGGCGACCGGATCCGGATGAACAGCCTGAGCGGGCAGACCTACTTCCGCTCGCTGGCCACCAGGGGCGCGGCCAACGAGGTGCCGGCCTGCCTGGACGACGTGATCACGGCCCTCCGCGCGGCCGGCTACGACCTGGTGGTCGTGGAGACGCCGGGCATCGGGCAGGGCGACGCGGGCATCGTGCCGCACGTGGACGTGCCCATCTACGTGATGACGCCGGAGTTCGGCGCGGCCTCGCAACTGGAGAAGATCGACATGCTCGACTTCGCCGAGGCCGTGGCGATCAACAAGTTCGAGCGCCGCGGGGCCGAGGACGCGCTGCGCGACGTGCGCCGCCAGCTCGTGCGCAACCGCGAGGCGTTCGGCGTCAAGCCGGATGACATGCCGGTCTTCGGCACGATCGCGGCCCGCTACAACGACGCCGGGGTGACGGCGCTGTACCACCACCTCAAGGGGGTTCTGGTGGACAAGGGCATGCCGGTGGGGCCCGGGCTGCTCACGCAGGTCGAGGGGCGCACGTCGAAGGCGGGCGCGGCCATCGTGCCGCCCGCCCGCGTCCGCTACCTGGCGGAGATCGCCGAGTCGGTACGCGCCTACCACGCCGAGACGCTGGAGCAGTCCGAGCTGGCCCGCCGCCGCCAGCAGCTCGCCGCCGTCAGGCAGTTGCTGGCCGCCCCGGGCGAGGCCGCCGGCGAAGCCGGTGACGCCACCGCGGCCCGTCTCGCGGAGCTGGCCGAGCAGGCCGACCGCGAGCTGACACAGGAGAGCAGGCACCTGCTCGACGAGTGGCCGTCGGTCAAGGAGCAGTACTCGGCCGACGAGCTCGTCGTGAAGGTGCGCGACAAGGAGATCCACACTCCGCTGTGGCGCGAGACCCTGTCAGGTAACCGGATCCCGCGGGTGGCGCTGCCGCGCTTCGAGGACCACGGGGAGCTGCTGCGGTTCCTGCGCGCTGAGAACCTGCCCGGCCGGTTCCCGTTCACGGCCGGGGTGTTCTCCTTCAAGCGGGACGACGAGGACCCGACCCGGATGTTCGCCGGGGAGGGCGACCCGTTCCGCACGAACAGGCGCTTCAAGCTGCTGTCGGAGGGGCAGCCCGCCACCCGGCTGTCGACGGCCTTCGACTCGGTGACGCTGTACGGCCACGACCCCGACGTCCGCCCCGACATCTACGGGAAGGTCGGCACCAGCGGGGTCTCGATCGCGACGCTCGACGACATGAAGGTCCTCTACGACGGGTTCGACCTCCAGGCGCCGAACACCTCGGTCTCGATGACGATCAACGGGCCGGCGCCCACGATCCTGGCGTTCTTCCTCAACGCCGCCGTCGACCAGGCCGTCGAGCGGTTCACCACGGAGCACGGCCGCCCGCCGTACGAGGAGGAGGAGCGCGAGCTGCGCGCCAGGACCCTGGCCACCGTCAGGGGGACGGTCCAGGCGGACATCCTCAAGGAGGACCAGGGGCAGAACACCTGCATCTTCTCCACCGAGTTCTCGCTGCGCATGATGGCCGACATCCAGGAATGGTTCATCAGGAACCGGGTGCGGAACTTCTACTCGGTGTCGATCTCCGGCTACCACATCGCCGAGGCGGGCGCGAACCCGATCAGCCAGCTGGCCTTCACGCTGGCCAACGGGTTCACCTACGTCGAGGCGTACCTGGCGCGTGGCATGAAGATCGACGACTTCGCGCCCAACCTGTCGTTCTTCTTCTCCAACGGCATGGACCCCGAGTACAGCGTGCTCGGCCGCGTCGCACGCCGGATCTGGGCGGTCGCGCTGCGCGAGAAGTACGGCGCGGCGGAGCGGGCACAGAAGCTCAAGTACCACATCCAGACCTCCGGCCGCTCGCTGCACGCCCAGGAGATGGACTTCAACGACATCCGCACCACGCTGCAGGCCCTCATCGCGATCTACGACAACTGCAACAGCCTGCACACCAACGCCTACGACGAGGCCGTCACGACGCCCTCCGCGCAGTCCGTACGGCGGGCCATGGCCATCCAGCTGATCATCAACCGCGAGTGGGGCCTGGCACGCAACGAGAACCCGCTGCAGGGCTCGTTCATCATCGACGAGCTGACCGATCTCGTCGAAGAGGCCGTGCTGCAGGAGTTCGAGCGGCTGTCGGACCGCGGCGGCGTGCTCGGCGCGATGGAGACCGGCTACCAGCGCGGCAAGATCCAGGACGAGTCGATGCTCTACGAGACCCGCAAGCACGACGGCTCGCTGCCGATCATCGGCGTGAACACCTTCAGGAACGGCGACGAGGGCACGTCCAAGACCCCCGAGCTGGCCCGCGGCACCGAGGACGAGAAGCAGTCGCAGCTGCGGCGGCTGCACGACTTCCACGAGCGGCACCGCACCGAGGCGCCCGAGGCACTGGCCAGGCTGCGCGCCGCCGCGATGTCACAGGAGAACGCCTTCGAGGTGCTCATGGACGCGGCCCGCGTCTGCTCGCTCGGGCAGATCACCGAGGCCCTGTTCGAGGCCGGTGGCCAGTACCGGCGCAACGTGTAGCCCTCGATAGGATCGATCGCATGTCTACCATCACCCTCAAGGGCAACCCGGTCACCGTGGGCGGCACCTTCCTCCAGCCGGGTGACGCCGCGCCGGCCTTCTCCCTCGTGGGCAAGGACCTCTCCGACGTCACCCTGGCCGACTTCGGCGGTCAGCAGAAGGTGCTCAACATCTTCCCGAGCATCGACACCGGCGTGTGCGCCGCCTCGGTGCGCCGCTTCAACGAGGTCGCCTCCGAGCACCCCGAGGCCGTCGTGCTGTGCGTCTCGGCCGACCTGCCGTTCGCGCAGAACCGCTTCTGCGGCGCCGAGGGCCTGGACAACGTCGTCACGCTGTCGACGATGCGCGGCAGCGAGTTCCTCACCGAGTACGGTGTGGCCCAGGAGACGGGGCCGATGGCCGGCCTCGCCGCGCGGGCCGTGGTCGTGCTCGACGGCGACAACAAGGTCGTCCACTCCGAGCTGGTTCCGGAGATCGCCCAGGAGCCCGACTACGAGGCCGCGCTCAAGGCGCTGCGGTAACGACCTTGTAAGGGTTGACCCCGGCATTCGGATCTAGGGTCAGATGACATGACACAGTTCGTCGTCATCGCCAAGGAGCCGGTGCCGGGGCGCGTCAAGACGCGGCTGACTCCGCCGTTCACGCCGGCCCAGGCGGCGCGGCTGGCGGAGGCCGCCCTCTCCGACACGCTCTGCGCTGTGGGCACCGGCGTGCTGGCCCTGGAGGGGTTGCCGGGGATGTGGCTTCCGCCGGGTTTCACGGTGATCCCGCAGCGCGGCGACGGGCTGGACGAGCGGCTCGCCTGGGCCTTCGCCGACGCCTCCCGGCTGCAGGCCGGGCCCCTGGTGCTCATCGGGATGGACACCCCGCAGGTCACCCCCGGACTGCTGCACTCCGCGGCGGACGCTCTCACCCGCTGCGACGCGGTCCTCGGCCCTGCCACGGACGGCGGCTTCTGGCTCCTCGGGTTCCGCCGGCCGGATCCTCGGCTGGTGCTCGGGGTGCCCATGTCACGGGCGGACACGGGGGCGCTGCAGCTCGCCCGGCTGGTCGAGGCGGGCCTCGACGTCCACCGCCTCCCGACCCTCACGGACGTCGACACGGCCGCCGACGCCTTCCACGTGGCATCCCACGCTCCCGACTCCCGCTTCACAGCGACCCTACGCAGCCTCACAGCCCCCCTGGAAGCCGCGCACCGATGACCGGCAATCTCTACGTGCCCCGCCCGGAAGCGGTGGGGCGGTGATCGGGGAGATCTACGGGGACGCGCTCGCTGGGGCGGCGGTCGAGATCGAGTACGTGAACGGCGACGTCGTCCCGCTCGAGGCCGCCCAATGGTTCACCCCGATCCCTGGGGACGAGGCGATCCTGCGGCACTGCACGGGCCCCACGCTCGACATCGGCTCCGGTCCCGGCCGCCTCACCGTGGCGCTCACCCGGCGCGGCGTCCCGGCGCTCGGCATCGACATCACGCCGCACGCCGTACACCTGACCCGGCTGGCGGGAGGATTCGCCCTGATCCGCGATGTCTTCGCCGAGATCCCCGGTACGGGCCGCTGGTCCACCATCCTCCTGGCGGACGGCAACATCGGCATCGGCGGCCACCCCCGAGCCCTCCTCCGCCGGGTCAAACAACTGGCCCGCCCCGGCGCCCTCGTCATCGTCGAACTCGCCCCGCCCACCACCCCCAGCCGAGTCGACCAGGTCCGCCTCCGCCACGCCACCTCAACGGGCCCCTGGTTCCCCTGGGCCACGGTCTCGGCCACCGACATCCCCCGCCTGGCCACCGACACAGGCTTCGCCCTCACCCACTGCCACCCCCACAACTCCCGCTGGCTGGCCCACCTCCGCTGACGGTCAGCGGTGTTCGGGGTTGGGGGAGTCGAAGCGGCACCCTGCATCCCAGAGTGAGCGCTGGTTACCGTGGGCCGGGATGCCGCCCGCGTCCTTGAGCAGGCGCGCCAGGTGCATCAGGTTCCACGTCATGAAGGTGGTGTTGCGGTTGGTGAAGTCGTTGGTGGGGCCGCCCGAGCCGGGATCGAGGTAGGAAGGTCCGGGTCCCGCCTCGCCGATCCAGCCGGCGTCCGCCTGGGGCGGGATCGTATAGCCGAGATGCTGCAGGCTGTAGAGCACGTTCATGGCGCAGTGCTTGACGCCGTCCTCGTTCCCGGTGATGAGACACCCGCCGACGCGCCCGTAGTAGGCGTACTGCCCGGCGTCGTTGAGCAGGCTCGAGCACGCGTAGAGCCGCTCGATGACCCGCTTGGTGACGGAGCTGTTGTCACCCAGCCAGATGGGCCCCGCCAGGACCAGGATGTCGGCGGCCAGCACCCGCTCGTAGATCGCCGGCCACTCGTCGGTGGCCCAGCCGTGCTCCGTCATGTCGGGCCACACGCCGGTGGCGATGTCGTGGTCGACCGCGCGCAGCTGCTCCACCTGCACGCCCTGCTCCCGCATGAGGTGGACGCTGCGGTCGATCAGCCCCTGAGTGTGGCTGCGCTCCGGGCTCTTCTTGAGCGTGCAGTTGATGATCAGCGCACGCAGGTCGTCGTAGGTCATGGCACGATCCAACAATCCCGAGAGCGACAAAGCCATTACATGAGGCTTACCGCTTCCGGCCAACGGCGCAGAGGAGGAGGGAGGACTCGGGGGTGGGGCCGAAGTCGACCGTGGTGGTGTCGTCGGGGTGCCACTGCGGGAGCCACACCAGGCCGGGATCCACCAGGTCGAAGCCGGAGAAGAGCTGGGCGATCCGGCGGCGGCTGCGCAGGGTGAGGGGAGAGGTGGCCGTCCGATACACCTCGACGCCCTTGCGGACCACCTCCGGCCGGGCGTCGCTGGTGCCGTGGGACATGACGAGGTAGCTGCCCGGCGCCATCGCCTTGCGCAGGGTGGCCAGGATCCTGTCCGGACCCTCGGTTTCCGCGACGAAGTGCATGATGGCCGCCAGCAGGACCCCCACGGGACGGGTGAAGTCGATGGCCTGCCGTACGTCCGGATTGTGGAGGATCTCGTGGGGTCTGCGCAGGTCGCCGGGGACGATCGTGGTGTGGCCGTGGCCCGACAGCAGCGCGCGGGCGTGGACGAGCACCACGGGGTCACGGTCGACGTAGACCACGCGGGAGCCGGGCGGGGCGATCTCGTGCACGTTCTGGCGGGTGGGGAGCCCGGTCCCGATGTCCAGGAACTGCGTGATGCCGGCCTGGCCGAGGAATCGTATGGCTCGTCCGAGGAAGGCGCGGTTCGCCCGGGCCGCGGCACGGACCTCGGGCGCCACGCGCAGCAGCCGGTCTGCGGCCTCCCGATCGGCGGGGAAGTGGTCCTTGCCGCCTAGGTAGTAGTCGTAGAGCCGCGCGACGTTGGGCGTGTTCGGATCGAAACCCCGTGTTTCCAATCGATCCCCCGATCTGATCTTTAGCCCGGAATCATATGGTCAAGCGGGATACTGGATCCATGGACGACCTCGGCAATCCGGTACCTCTACCCACCCACGTCGAGCGAATCGTCTCCCTCGTCCCCTCCCTCACCGAGTCCGTGGCCGCCACCCTCCCCGAGGCCCTCGTCGGCGCCACGGACTGGTGCACCCACCCGGCCGACCTGTCCGTCACCCGCGTCCGCGGCACCAAGAACCCGGACCTGGACGCCATCAAGGACCTCAAACCGGATGTCGTGCTCGCCAACGAGGAGGAGAACCGCGTCCCCGACCTCGACGCGCTCCGCGAGGCCGGGATACCGGTGTGGGTCACGCGCATCCGGACCGTGGACGAGGCCTTCACCTCGCTGGACCGCATGCTCCGCATCGCCTGCCGGGCGCCCCGACCGGCGTGGCTCGACGAGGCCCAGGCCGCCTGGCGCGAGCCGTGGCACGGTCCGCGGCGCACGGCGATCATCCCCATCTGGCGGCGCCCCTGGATGGTGGTCGGCCGCGACACGTTCACCGGCGATGTGCTGCGACGCCTCGGTGTGGACAACCTCCACGAAGGCCACGCCGAGCGCTACCCCAAGATCCCGCTGCCCGACCTCGTGGCGAGCGCGCCCGACCTGGTCGTCCTGCCGGACGAGCCGTACCGCTTCACCCCGGACGACGGCCCCGAGGCCTTCCCCGGCCTCCCGTGCGCACTGGTCAGCGGCCGCCTCCTCACCTGGTACGGCCCGTCCCTCACCACCGCCCACCCCACCCTCACCCGCGCCCTCCAGACCTAACTCCTCTCTCCCGTAAGGCCCTCTCCCGTAAGGCGGCGAAGCGAAGCCCGCTTGCAGGTGTCGGAGCGCCTGCTGCAACGGGACGCTGGAAACCTCGTTCAGGAAGGCGAATTCCTCGGTCTTCTTCCATTGGGTGAGCGTCGCCGAAGATTCCACATAGGACACCTTCCGGCCTTCCAGCGTGTAGATGAAAATGTCCCGAAATGTACGGCAGGCCGCGACCGGATCGATGCCCAGCGCGACCAGGTGGGCGCCGTAAGGCGTTTGACGTGCGCGTTCACCTGTGGCCCTTGCTCAGGGTGCAGATTGTTCGCGTAGTAGGCGATCGAGGAAAGCGTGAGTCCGGTCTCCGTGAAGATTCGCCCGACGCGGCGGCATTCGGCGTCGTCGAACCGATCTATCCTGATGTGATTTCGGTCATCCGTAGAGGGCCACCCGGTCACTTCGAGCGCTTCGAATTCCGGCAAATCGTGGACTTGAGCGTGTTGTGCGGGCGTCTCCGCGGGCGCCGCGCCCGACGTAACGGACCCGCCGCGCCCCGCCGAGGTTCTCCAGCTCGTCTTCGGATTTCAGGAGGAATGATGAGGCTCGCCGTACAGGAACAGCTGCTGCCCGGCAGGACGCTGCAGGAGAAGTTCGTCTTCGCCGTCGACGCCGGGTTCGACGCGATCGAGCTGCGCGGGAAGGGCGACTTCCAGTTCGCCAACCGGCTGACCGAGCTGAAACGGGCGCTGGCCGACGGCGTGGTGATGCCGACCGTCTGCGTGGACATGCCGCACTTCATCGGCGACTTCGACCCGGCCAGGCGCACGGACGCGATCCAGCAGCTCAGATCGCAGCTGACGGTGATCGGCGAGCTGGGCGGGATCGGCGTGATGACGCCCGCCTCCTGGGGGCAGTTCTCGCGCCGCCTGCCGCCGTTCGAACCGCCGCGCGCGCCGCGGGAGGACCGCGAGGTGCTCGCCGAAGCCCTGGTGACGCTGGGGGAGCACGCCCAGCGCTGCGGCGTGCTGATCATGCTGGAGCCGCTCAACCGCTACGAGGACCACATGGTCAACACGCTGGCCGAGGCCGTCTCGTACTGCTCGATGGACTCGATCAGGGTCGTCGGCGACACCTACCACATGAGCCTCGAGGAGGACGATCCCTGCCGCTCGCTGGCGGAGGCCGCACCGTACCTGGCGCACATGCAGGTCAGCGAGTCCAACCGGAACCAGCCGGGCACCGGTCACCTCGACTGGGCGGCGCAGCTGGCCACGCTGGACGCCATCGGCTACGACGGCTACCTGGCACTGGAGTGCCGCCTGCGCGGCGAACCCGAGATTGTCCTGCCCCAGACCGCGACCTTCATCAGGAAATTCCTATGATCGGGCACCTCGGACAGCGTGCTGTCCGAGTCCTCGTCGCCAACTGGGACCGCAGCTACACCGTCCCGTCCAGGCGGCTGTACCCCCACCAGTGGAGCTGGGACTCGGCGTTCGTGGCGATCGGCAGCGCCCGCTGGTCGCCGCGCCGGGCCAGGTCGGAGCTGCTGAGCCTGTTCGGCTCGCAGTGGCGTGACGGCCGGGTGCCGCACATCGCTTTCAACCCCGAGATTCAGGACGGCTCCTACTTCCCCGGGCCCGAGTTCTGGGACGTGCGCGCCCCGTCCGGCTCGGCCACCTCGGGCATCGTGCAGCCGCCGGTGCACGCGCTGGCCGCCTGGCGGGTCCACCTGGCCGACCCCGACTCCGGGTTCCTGCGCCGGATCTATCCTCGCCTGGTCGCCCAGCAGCACTTCCTGCGTACGGCACGCGGATCCGAGCAGGGCCTGATCCACATCGTCCACCCCTGGGAGTCGGGCATGGACAACAGCCCGGCCTGGGACACCCCGCTCGCCTCCGTCGAGCCGGGACCCGCCGGGGCCTCCCGTCGCGACCTGGGCCATGTCAGCGCCGACGAGCGCCCGACCGACCAGGACTACGCGCGCTACATCGCGCTCGCCCGCGCCTACCGCGACACCGGCTACCGCAGGGCGGGCGCGTTCTGCGTGGAGGACCCGCTGTTCAACGCGGCCTACGGGGTGGCGGAGGTGACGCTGGCCAAGATCGCCAAGGCGTGCGGGCTCGACCCCGAGCCGCACCACCAGGCGGCCGCCGCGATCACCGCGGCGATGGTCGAGCACCTCTACGACGACGGCCTCTTCCACGCCCGTGACGCCCGCAGCGGGATCCTGCTCCGCTCGCACAGCGCGGCGGGGCTGGTGCCGCTGATGCTGCCCGACCTGCCGCGCGACCTGGCCAACGCGCTGATCGGCAGCGCGCTCGACCGCTTCGGGATCAAACAGGGGACACTGCCCAGCTACGCGCCCGGCGCCCCCGAGTTCGACCCGGCGCGTTACTGGCGCGGGCCGAGCTGGATCAATCTGACCTGGCTGGTCTGGCAGGGCCTGCGGCACCGCCGTCCCGACCTGGCCGACGTCCTGGCGGACGGCATGATCGCGGCGGTGTCGCGGTCGGGCTTCCGCGAGTACTTCGACCCGTTCACGCTGCACGGGCACGGGTGCGCCGACTTCAGCTGGTCAGCCGCCCTCGTCCTCGACGTGATCGCGGAGCACGGCCTGAACGGTGTGCCGGCGGCCGGCGGCCAGATCCGCCAGGAGACCGGGGGCATCGGCGAACCCGGCGAGATCGGTGATCACGTGCTCGCGTAGGGCGTGGCTAGGAGAAGCCCCGTGGCAGCACCGTGACCGGGCAGGCGGACGCGCGCAGCACCTTCATCGCCAGCTCGCCCAGGAACACCCGGTGCGGCTGCGCGTCCTCGCTGGCCGCGCACACCAGCAGTTCGCCGGGCAGCCACTCGATGCCCTCGATCGCCGCCGCCACGTCGTGCCCCTCGGCGATCTCCGACTCGGCCTCGATCCCGGTGGTCTCCCAGGCCAGCCGTACGGCCAGCGCCAGGTCGTCGCCCAGCCGGCCGGGGTCCTCCGTGCGCAGGTCCAGCGTGATCAGCCGCAGCGGCACGCCCAGCCGCAGCGCGGCCTGCGCCACCCGCTCCACCGCCTCGTCGCACTGCGGCCGGTGCACGTAGGCCAGCGTGAGCCGGGAGGTCGCCTCGGCCGGAACGTGGTCGCGCGGCGCCAGCATGACGGCCTCCGACGACAGGTGCAGCAGGTGGTCGGAGGTGCTGCCGATGGAGATCCGCCCGTGCTGCCCGCTCTGCGCGGAGCCCACCACGATCAGGTCCGCCCTGATCCTGCTGGCCAGCACCGACAGGCCGCGGCCCACGCCCCGGCTCTCGAAGGCCATGTACTCGGCCGGGACGTCGCCCAGCTCCATCGCCGCGTGCGCCAGGTTGGCCTGCGCCTCGACCGCCAGTCCCGGGCTGCCCGGCGGGTAGATCGTGGCCACGGTCAGCTCGCCGCCGGTGATCCGCGTGATCGCGGAACCAAGTGCCAGAGCGTCCCGACCACCCTCGTCGTCGGTGTATCCGACGACCACGTGCTCACCGATCACGCTGCCTCCCTACCCGCTGTGAACTGGGAATACGCGGCGATTTTCGTGCGTTCTGATCTTTTGGAGGCGCTAGAGAGTGAAGATCACGCTTGACACCGAGTTCAATGGTTCCCTCGGCCGGATCACCCTGGCAGAAGCCGTAAAGCATCTCAAGACCCGCGACCTCGCCTGTACCGTCCCACCGGAGACGGTCGAGCAGAAGGTCAGCGTCTTCTCCGACTGCGTGGAGCGTGGGTTCACGCCGCTCCGCAGCGAGATCATGGCCGCGTACTACGTCGCCGCGCGGGACTCCACCACCGAGGCCTTCGACCGCGGCCTCATCACCGAGGGCGAGTGGCGGCAGCGCCGGCTCGACCTGGACCGACTGGTCCTCGGATCGTCCTGATAGCTCTTAAGGTCGTGTCCATCGCCTGTTAACCGATTGGACACGTGTGTACCGCGACATCGTCGACTTCTCCCTGACCACCCCCGCCTGGCTGCGCTCGCTGGCCGAGATCGGCACCGACGCGGGGCTGTTCGTCTTCGCCGCGCTGTTCGCGCTGACCTGGTGGCGGCTGCGCCGGGCGCCCGCCCGCGACCTGGCGATCGCCGTCGCCGGGCCGGTCGGCGTCGTCTTCGCCTACGCGGTCAGCGAGGTCGTCAAGACGTTCGTCAGGGAGGGCCGGCCGTGCCGCGGCATCACCACGATCGCGGCCTGCCCGCCCGCCGGCGACTGGTCGTTCCCGAGTAACCACTCGGTGATCGCCGCCGGCGCCGCGGGTGCCCTCGTCCTGGCCTGGCGCGCGCTCGCCTGGGTGGCGGTGCCGCTGGCGGTGCTGATGGCGTTCTCACGGGTGTTCGTCGGAGTGCACTACCCGCACGACGTGGCAGGCGGCTTCCTGCTGGGGCTCGTGCTCGCGCCGCTGTTCACGCTGCTCGCGGTGGGTGCCGTCACTCCTGTGGTACGGCTCGCGCGTAGCCGTCCGTAGCCGCGACGAGCCGGTCCACGATCCCCGGCTCCGTGGACGCGTGCCCGGCGTCGTGCACCACCTGGAAGTCCGCCTCCGGCCAGGCCCTGTGCAGGTCCCAGGCGGTGGTCATCGGGGTGCACGCGTCGTAGCGGCCCTGCACGATCACCGCGGGGATGTGCCTGATCCTGTCGACGTTCCTGATGAGCTGGTCGGGCTCGAACCAGCCGAGGTGCGCGAAGAAGTGGTTCTCGATCCGGGAGAAGGCCAGCGCCATCTTGTCCTCGCCGAACTCGGCCACCAGCTCGGGGTCGGGCAGCAGCGTGATCGCGCCGCCCTCCCACTGTGCCCACGCCTTGGCCGCCGCCAGCCTGGCCTCCTGGTCCTCGCCCTCCAGCCGCCTGCGGTAGGCCGCCATCAGGTCGTCCCGCTCATCGGCGGGGATGGGGGCGAGATACCCCTCCCACAGGTCGGGGAACAGGAAGTTGGCGCCCTCCTGGTAGAACCAGTGCAGCTCGTGCGGGCGCAGCGTGAAGATGCCGCGCAGCACCAGCTCCGTCGTGCGCTCCGGATGCGTCTGCGCGTAGGCCAGCGCGAGCGCGCTGCCCCACGAGCCGCCGAACACCTGCCACCGATCGATCCCCAGGTGCTCGCGCAGCTTCTCCATGTCCGCCACCAGGTTCCAGGTGGTGTTGGCCGCCAGCGAGGTCGCCGGGTCGCTCGCGTGCGGCAGGCTGCGGCCGCAGTTGCGCTGGTCGAACAGGACGATCCGGTACAGCTCCGGGTTCCACTGGCTACGGTGCTTGGTCGAGCAACCGCCGCCGGGGCCGCCGTGGAGCATGACCGCCGGCTTCCCCTCGGGGTTCCCGCACACCTCCCAGTAGATCTGGTTGCCGTCGCCCACGTCGAGCAGGCCGGAGTCGTACGGTTCGATGGGCGGGTACAGGGTTCGCATATCGGCGATCCTAGAGTGGGGCCATGGAGCTCGTGACGATCGATGACATCCAGGCCGCAGCCTCCAGAATCGAACCCGTCGTCGTACGGACACCGGTGGTGCCCATGGGCGAGGCGTGGATCAAGCCGGAGAGCCTGCAGCGCGTCGGATCCTTCAAGATCCGCGGCGCGTACAACGCCGTCGCCCTGCTGAAACCCGCCGGGGTGGTCACCCACTCCTCCGGTAACCACGGTCAGGCCCTCGCCTACGCAGCCTCGCGCTTCGAGATCCCGTGCACCGTGGTGGTTCCCGAGGGGACTCCGCAGGTCAAGATGGACCGGATCACCGGCTTCGGCGCCTCGCTCGTCGTCGTGCCGCCGCCTGAGCGGATCTCCGCCGCCACCCGGCTCGCCGCGGAACGCGAGCTCACCATGATCCCGCCCTACGACCATCTGGCGGTCATCGCCGGGCAGGGGACGATCGGGCTGGAGATCCTCGCCGACCTGCCGTCCGCCGAGGTCGTCCTCGTGCCGGTCAGCGGGGGCGGGCTCGCCTCCGGCATCGCCTCGGCCATCAAGGCCCTCGACCCCTCGGTCCAGGTGATCGGCGTGGAGCCCGAGCTGGCGGCCGACGCCCAGGAGAGCCTGCGCGCCGGGCATCCCGTGTCCTGGGACACCTCGCGCACCTTCCGCACGATCGCCGACGGCCTGCGGGCCGACCTCTCCGAGCTCACCTTCGCCCACCTGCGGGACCGCCTGGACGCCATCGTCACGGTCACGGAGGACCAGATCCGCGACGCCATGGCCTACATCGCCCGCACCACCCGCCTCATCGCCGAGCCCAGCGGCGCCGTCACCACCGCCGCACTCCTGGCCGGCCTCACCCCACCCGGCCGCACGGTCGCCCTCCTGTCAGGCGGCAACGCCGACCCCACCCTCCTCCGCTCAATCCTCTAACCCTCACACGGCAGTCCCCCGAGACCGCTGAGCGCGCCCGCTACCGGGGTAGCGGGACGTACTTGTCGTGGCCACGCAGGTGTACCCCAAGATCGCTGGGCGCGCTTGTGCGGCCACTCGGGCTACCCTCGGGCGCCGGGGCGGCGGGAAGGTGTACGGCGGAGCTCGGCGCCCTTGTACGGCGGGTCACCGGGACCGTGGTGCCCGGAAATGAAGCGTCGTAGCGGCGGTCAGCCACGCATCACCGGAGGAGCGTCTCCCTGGACAGGGCCCGGCCGAAGTGCGGTGACTGGCGGTGGCGGTGGCCCGCCGTACAGAAGGAAGAGCCCGCCGAGCCGAAGTGCGGTGGCCCGCCGTACAGAAGGGAGAGCGCGCCCAGCCGAAGTGCGGTGGCTCGCCGTACAGAAGAGATCATGTCCAGACATTGCGGGACAGGAAATCGCGTGCGCCGGTGGCGTACTCGTGGAAGGCGCGCTGCACTTCGGCGAGGTCGTCGACCATCGTGCTGCGCAGGGTGCCCTCCTTGTACTCGAGCTCGTACCCCGGCGCCACCTGGATGAAGTGGTGCCCGAAGACGACGAGCGCGACGAAGGGGTTCTGCGGCGAGAGCGTGGCGAGCGTGTCGCGGACCAGCCCCAGGTCCGGGTCCGTGACGATCATGCCGTCGCCGGTGTGGAGCTGCATGCCCTCGTAGACCCCCAGCGGGGCGAGGTTGTGGACGAGGTCGCGCTGCGGGTCGTAGCAGGCCAGGCCGTGGGCGCGGGCGATGGCGAAGACCTGGGTGGACATCTCGTCCATGGAGTCCATGTCCATCGTCACCAGCACGTGGTCCTGAAATATCGTGACCTGTCCGGGTAGCTCCTTGGCGTACGCGGGCACGGGCCCCTCGGCGGGCCGGGTCTTCTTGGTCGCCAGATAGGCGGCCCGGGCCCGATCGCGGGGGATCGGCTCCGGTTCCCGCCAGACCATCAACTCAGCGCTCACCCGTCCATTCTGGTGGAAGCGCCGCCGAACTTCGCGGACCGCCCGCCCCGGGACCCGGGAACACCTGCCCCTACCGGGCTCTCCCCGCGAGTCGGGAGGCTACTCGTCGAAGCGGCCACGCCTGACGTCGTCGAGGAAGCTCACCCATTCTTCCCTGCTGAACGACACAGGTGGAGGAGGCATCTGGAGGGGGTTCTGGGGGAACCGTTGGTGGGGTGAGGGATGAGGGGGGTTCGGTGGAACTTGATGATCTTGCCTTTGCGGAGGGCAGCGCGGAACATGGGGGGGACCGCAAGGGAGCCTCGATGATCGAGATCTGGCCGGGAGACCCCTACCCGCTCGGGGCCACCTATGACGGGGCGGGCACCAACTTCGCCCTGTACACGGAGCTGGCCGAGGGGGTCGAGCTGTGCCTGTTCGACGAGGAGGGCGCCGAGTCCAGGGTGCCGCTCAGCGAGGTCGACGGTTTCATCTGGCACGGCTACCTGCCAGGCGTCGGCCCGGGGCAGCGTTACGGCTTCCGGGTGAACGGTCCCTACGATCCGGGCCGCGGGCTGCGGTGCAACCCGGCCAAGCTGCTGCTCGACCCGTACGCCAAGGCCATCGAGGGCAAGATCACCTGGAACGAGGCGGTCTACGGCTACCGGTTCGGCCAGCCCGACAGCCGCAACGACCTGGACTCGGCGCCCTACGTCCCGAGGTCGGTGGTGACGAACCCGTTCTTCGGGTGGGGCCACGATCGCCCTCCGGCCACGCCGTACCACGACACCGTGATCTACGAGGCGCACGTGCGGGGGCTGACGATCGCCCACCCCAAGATCCCCGAGCAGATCAGGGGCACGTACGCGGCGCTCGGCCACCCGGAGATCCTCGACCACCTGACCAGGCTGGGCGTGACGGCGCTTGAGCTGATGCCGGTGCACCAGTTCGTCACCGACGACATCCTGGAGCAGCGCGGGCTCGCCAACTACTGGGGCTACAACTCGATCGGCTACTTCGCCCCGCACAACCTGTACTCCAGCCAGGGCCAGCGCGGCAGCCAGGTGCTGGAGTTCAAGGCGATGGTCAGGGCGCTGCACGAGGCGGGCATCGAGGTGATCCTGGACGTCGTCTACAACCACACGGCGGAGGGCAACCACCTGGGGCCCACGCTCGGCTTCCGCGGCATCGACAACCCGAACTACTACCGGCTGGTCGACAACGATGCCCGCTACTACCTCGACACGACGGGCACCGGCAACAGCCTGAACATGCGCTCACCGCACTCCCTGCAGTTGATCATGGACTCGCTGCGGTACTGGGTGACGGACATGCATGTTGACGGGTTCCGCTTCGACCTGGCCTCGACGCTGGCCAGGGAGCTGCACGAGGTGGACCGGCTGAGCTCCTTCTTCGACCTGGTCCAGCAGGATCCGGTGCTGTCGCAGGTCAAGCTCATCGCCGAGCCGTGGGACGTGGGGCCAGGCGGATACCAGGTGGGCAACTTCCCCTCCAGATGGACGGAGTGGAACGGTCGCTACCGCGACACGATCCGCGACCTGTGGCGCGGCCAGCCCGCCACGCTGCCGGAGTTCGGCTCCAGGTTCACCGGCTCCAGCGACCTCTACCAGGACGACAGCCGCCGCCCGGCCGCCTCGATCAACTTCGTCACCTGCCACGACGGTTTCACCCTGCAGGACCTGGTCTCCTACAACGGCAAGCACAACGAGGCCAACAAGGAGGACAACCGCGACGGCACCGACGACAACCGCTCATGGAACTGCGGCGCCGAGGGCGAGGACGCGGGCCCGTCCGTGATCGCGCTACGCGAGCAGCAGAAGCGCAACTTCCTGACCACGCTGTTCCTGTCGCAGGGCGTGCCGATGCTGTCCCACGGCGACGAACTGGGGCGTACGCAGAAGGGCAACAACAACGCCTACTGCCAGGACAACGAGCTGAGCTGGGTCGACTGGTCGGACGTGCGGGAGAACTGGCTGCTGCTGGAGTTCACCCAGCGCCTGGCCGAGCTGCGCAAGAAGCACCCGGTCTTCCGCCGCAGGCGCTTCTTCTACGGCAAGCCCGCTCGCGGGCTCAGCGACATCGCCTGGCTCAAACCGGAGGGCTCCACGATGACCGACGCCGACTGGAACGCCGGATTCGCCAAGTCCCTGGCCGTCTTCCTGAACGGCGAGGCCATCACCGAACCCGACCGGCGCGGCCGCAGGATCGTGGACGACTCCTTCCTGCTGCTGTTCAACGCCCACTACGACACGATCAGGTTCACGATCCCCAAGGACTACGGCGAGATGTGGCAGACCGAGATCGACACCGCCATGCCGATCATCGTGGAGGCCCGTACCTGCCGGGCCGGCGAGGGCGTCCCGGTGCCGGGCCGCAGCGTGCGGGTGCTGCGCCGTGTCTGACCCGATCTCGACCTACCGAGTCCAGCTGACCCCCGCCTTCGGCTTCGACCGGCTCGCCGAGATCGCCCCCTACCTGCGCGATCTCGGCGTCAGCCACGTCTACCTGTCGCCGATCCTGCAGTCGACGCCCGGCTCGCTGCACGGCTACGACGTGACGGACCAGACCAGGATCCGAGAGGAGTTCGGCGGCGCGAAGGGCCTGCGCCGGCTGGCCGAGACCCTGGCGGCGCACGATCTCGGCATCGTCCTGGACATCGTGCCCAACCACATGAATACCGACAACCCGCGCTTCCTCGAGGTGCTGCGGGATGGCCCGGCCTCGCCGTACGCGAAGTGGTTCGACCTGGACTGGCAGGACGGGAAGATCGCGGTCCCCGGCATGCGCCCGCCGGGTGAGCACGCGAACCTGGTCGACTTCCGTGAGGGGCCGGGCTACCGGCGCTTCTTCGACGTGTCGTCGCTGATCGGGCTGCGGGTCGAGGACCCCGAGGTGCTCGCGGCCACGCACGAGGTGATCTTCTGGCTGCTCGACGAGGGCCTGGTCGACGGCCTGCGCGTGGACCACCCCGACGGGCTGGCCGACCCGCGCGGCTACCTGCGCACGCTGCGGGCCAGGTCGGGCGGCGTGTGGACGATCGTGGAGAAGATCCTCATCGGTGACGAGCGCCTCCAGGACGACTGGCCGTGTGAGGGCAGCACCGGCTACGAGGTGCTCAACCGGGTCAACGGCCTGTTCGTCGATCCGGCGGGCAGGGCGCCGCTGATCGACCTGTTCACCCGCCTGACCGGACAGCCCGCCGGCTACGCCGAGGTCGAGGAGCGCGCCAAGCGCGAGGTCATCGACCTGTTCTTCACCGCCGAGGTCGACCGCCTGGCCAGGGCCACCGGCTGCGCCACCGAGCCGATCAGGGAACTGCTCACCGCGATGCCCGTCTACCGCGCCTACGTCAACCCGGGCGAGCCCCCGCCGCCCGCCTCCGTCGAGATCGTCGAGAAGGCCGCCGCCCGCTGCTCTCCCGCCGTCGCCCCGCTCGTCCAACAGGTCCTGTACGGCCCGGCAGAGGCGATCACCCGCTTCCAGCAGACCACTGGACCCGTCATGGCCAAGGGCGTGGAGGACACCGCGCTGTACCGCTGGTACCCGCTGGCCTGCCTGAACGAGGTGGGCGGCGAGCCCGACTCCTTCGGCGTGACCGTGGGGGAGTTCCACGACTTCTGCGGCGGGATGCGGCCGGCGACGATGACCACGCTGTCCACGCACGACACCAAGCGCTCGGAGGACGTGCGGGCCCGCCTGTCGGTGCTGTCGGAACTGCCCTCGCCGTGGGCGGCCGCGGTGACCGAGTGGTCGCGGGCCGTCGGCTTCGACCCGCTGCTCGACTACCTCGGCTGGCAGAACCTGATGGCGGCCTGGCCGATCTCGCTCGAACGCCTCACCGCCTACCTGCTCAAGGCCGCCCGCGAGGCCAAGACCCACATCTCCTGGGTCAACCAGGACCCCGCCTACGAGGAGGGCATCCGCGAGTTCGCCCGGCGGGCCCTCGAGCTGCCCGTGGGGGAGTTCACGGCCAGGATCGACCCCTTCGCCCAGGTCAACTCGCTGGGCGCCAAGCTGGTGCAGCTGATGATGCCCGGCGTGCCCGACGTCTACCAGGGCAACGAGGTGACCGACTTCTCCCTGGTCGACCCGGACAACCGGCGGCCCGTCGGTTATCCGCCCGTGCCCGTCACCGGGTGGGACGCGGCCAAGCTGCGCGTCACCAGGCAGGCGCTGCACCTGCGGCGCCGGTTGGACGCGGCCACGCCGTACCAGCCGCTGTACGCCGAGGGGGAGGCGGCCGAGCACGCGATCGTCTTCGCCCGCCCGGGGCGGCGCGTGCGCGCGGTGGCCGTGGCGACCCGGCTGCCCGTGGGCCTGGCCAGGCGCGCCGACCCGGAGGCCGAGTGGCCCGACCCGGCGCGCATGCGGCACGGCTGGGGCGCCACCACCTTGACGTTGCCTCGTGGCGCGTGGCGGGATCTGCTCACCGGAGGGCTCTACACCGGGCGGATCCCGCTCGCGCACCTGCTCGGTCAGCATCCCGTCGCACTCATGGAGAGTCATGATCTTTGAGGTCTGGGCGCCGAGAGCCACCGTCGTCGAGGTCGAGGTCCAGGGGACGCGTCACCCCATGCGTCCGGGACAGCAGGGCTGGTGGTCGGCCGACGTGCCGGCGGCCGGGCACGGCGACCGGTACGGGTTCGTGCTCGACGGCGACGGCCCCTACCCCGACCCCCGCTCCCGGCGGCAGCCCGAGGGCGTCTTCGGCCCGAGCGCCGTCTACGACCACGCCCGCTTCACCTGGTCCGACCATGAATGGACAGGGCGCGACCTGCGCGGCTCGGTGATCTACGAGCTGCACGTGGGGACCTTCACCACGGAGGGCACCTTCGAGGCGGCCGTCGAGAAGCTGGACCACCTCGTCGAGCTGGGCGTCGACCTGGTCGAGCTGATGCCGGTCGCGCCCGTCCCCGGCGGGCGCAACTGGGGCTACGACGGCGTCGACCTCTACGCCGTCAACGAGACGTACGGCGGGCCCGACGGGCTGAAGTCGTTCGTGGACGCCTGCCATCGGGCCGGGATCGGGGTGATCCTGGACGTCGTCTACAACCACCTGGGGCCGTCGGGCAACTTCCTGCACCCGTTCGGGCCCTACTTCGGCGGGTTCGCGGGCAGCTACTGGGGCGAGGCGGTCAACCTCGACGGTCCGGGTTCCGACCAGGTCAGGCGCTACTTCATCGACAACGCGCTGCAGTGGCTGCGCGACTACCACGCCGACGGGCTGCGCCTGGACGCGGTGCACGCCCTGCACGACAGCCGCGCCAGGCACCTGCTGGCCGAGCTGTCGGCGGAGGTGGACGCGCTGGCCTGCTCGGTGGGGCGGCCGCTGTCACTGATCGCGGAGTCGGACCTGAACGATCCCCGCATGGTCCGCTCGCTGGAGGCCGGCGGGATGGGCATGACCGCCCAGTGGGACGACGACGTGCACCACGCCCTGCACGCGGCCGTCTCGGGGGAGAGCCACGGGTACTACGCCGACTTCGCCGACATCTCGGCGCTGGCCAAGGTGCTCACCGGCGGCGTTTTCCACGACGGGACCCATTCCAGCTTCCGCGGGCGTGCGCACGGCCTGCCGTACACCGGGATCGCCGGCTACCGGCTGGTGTGCTGCCTGCAGAACCACGACCAGATCGGCAACCGGCCGCGCGGCGACCGGCTGCCGGTGACCGCGCTCAAGCTCGGCGCCGGGCTCCTGCTGACCTCGCCCTTCACCCCCATGCTGTTCATGGGCGAGGAGTGGGGGGCGCGCACGCCGTTCCTGTTCTTCTCCGACCACGTCGAGCCGGGGCTGCGCGCGGGCGAGGCGGCCCGCAGGCAGCGCGAGTTCGAGGGGTTCGGCCACGACTGGGACGCGCCCGATCCGTCGGAGGAGGAGACGTTCCTGCGTTCCAAGCTCGACTGGAGCGAGCTGAAGGACGAGGAGCACTGGTCGCTGCTGTGCTGGTACCGCGATCTCGTCGCGCTGCGCAAGGCGCTGCCCGAGCTTTCTGACCCTCGCCTTGACAGGATTCGGGTCGAGGCGGACCCCCTCGGAAAATGGCTGGTCATGTGGCGAAGCTCACTTTGCGTAACCGTAAATTTTTGTCCAGATTCTGTGACATTGCCACTACCTGACGGTGTTGTCCTACTCGCCTCGGATGATCCTGTATCCGCAGGTCAGGACGGCCTGCGCGTGCCTGGTCAGACCATGGTGATCTATCGCCCGGTGATCTGACCGTTATAGTCAACGGTTGCCCACCGTTACGTTTGCGCAGATATTCTGCTGCCCGTCCGTCATGAGCGCGTCAAGTGACTTTCCCACTACGCGAGACGGCGTTTTCCTAAGGCGGGGGCCCCTTTCCTGAACCATGACCCCCGTTTGGTGCGAACGGAGGGCGATGGGTAAGTACCTGCTGCGCAGGTTCGCGGTCAACCTGCTTCTCGTGGTGATCGCGGCCAGTCTGGCCTATCTCCTCGCCGCGTCGAGCATCAATCCACGGGCCAACTACGAGCAGCGCAACCCGCGCCCGCCTGCGGCCGTCGTCGAGGCGACGCTGACGCAGTACAACATCAACGACAAGACTCCGATCCTGGAGCGCTACGCCACCTGGGTGTCCGGCGTGGTGCACGGCGACTTCGGCAGGACCTGGGACGGCGGTTCCGTCAACGACGAGATGGGGCGTCGCGTCGGGGTGAGCCTGCGCCTGCTGCTGGTGGGAACGATCCTGGGCTCGGCGATCGGCGTCGGAGTCGGCGCGTTCGCCGCGGTGCGGCAGTACAAGATCAGCGACAAGGTCATCGGCGTCAGCTCATTCGTGATCATGGCCGTGCCGGTCTTCGTGATCGGAACGATGCTGACCATCGTCGCGGTCAACATCAACGGCGCGGCCGGGACCAAGGTCTTCGAGTACCTGGGTGAATACAACCCGGCGCTGTCCGGCTGGGACCAGTTCGCCAACCGGATAAACCACCTGATCCTGCCGACGATCTCGCTGTGCCTGGGGCAGATCGCCTTCTACAGCCGCATCCAGCGCAACATGATGCTCGACGTGCTCGGCCAGGACTTCGTCCGCACCGCGATGGCCAAGGGCCTGCGGCGCAGGACGGCGCTGTTCAAGCACGCGCTGCGCACCGCGCTCATCCCCGCGGCCACCTACTTCGCCTTCGCCTTCGGCACCCTGCTGACAGGAGCGACGTTCACCGAGAAGATCTTCAACTGGCACGGCATGGGCGCCTGGCTGGTCGACTCGATCAACGCGCACGACGTCAACTCGGTGGCAGCGGTCAACGTCTTCGCCGCTGTCTGCATTCTCTTCGCCGGGCTGCTCTCCGATGTGATCATCGCGGCCCTCGACCCCAGGGTTCGGGTGAGCTAGATGCGTCGCAAGGTAGTCATCGGCCGCCTGCTGCGTAACAGGCAGGCGCAGTTCGGCCTGGCGGGCGTGCTGCTCCTGCTGCTGCTGGCCTACGTGGGCCCGTTTTTCGGCCCCTACGACTGGAGCGACAAGGACTTCCTGAACTTCCTGTCGCCTCCGTCAGGCGACCACTGGTGGGGCACCACCCAGATCGGCCAGGACGTCTACGCCGTCACCCTGCACGGCATGCAGAAGTCGATCATCATCGGCCTGCTGGTCGCGCTGATCTCGACCGGCATGGCCGCGATCGTCGGCGCCACCGCCGGATACTTCGGCGGCTGGGTCGACCGGGTGCTCACCTTCGGCGTCGACCTGCTGCTCGTCCTGCCCAGCTTCCTGATCATCGCGATCATCTCGCCCCGGCTCAAGGGCGGATCCTGGCTCTGGTTCGTGGTGCTGCTCGCGGCCTTCTCCTGGATGATCACCGACCGGGTCGTGCGCAGCCTGACGATCTCGCTGCGTGACCGGGAGTACATCCAGGCCGCCCGGTACATGGGCATCCCCGGCTGGCGGATCATCCTGCGGCACGTCGTGCCGAACCTGGCCTCGCTGCTCATCATCGACGCGACGCTCAACGTCAGCGCCGCGATCCTGGGCGAGACCGGACTGTCCTACTTCGGATTCGGTGTCCAGCCGCCCGACGTCTCGCTCGGCACGTTGATCGCCGACGGAAGCGACAAGGTCACCGGCTACCCGTGGCTGTTCCTCTTCCCTGCGGGGCTGCTCGTGCTGCTCGTTCTCAGCGTCAACCTCTTCGGCGACGGCCTGCGTGACGCGCTCGACCCGGGGAGCAACTCATGAACATCCTTGACGTTCGGGACCTCACCGTCACCTTCAAGGGCGGGATCGAGGCCGTGCGCGGCGTCAGCTACCAGCTGTCCCGCGGCGAGGTGCTCGGCATCGTCGGCGAATCCGGCTCAGGCAAGTCGGTGACCTCGCTGGCCGTGATGGGCCTGCTGCCGCGCAGCGCCGTGGTCAGCGGCTCGGCCAAGCTGCACGGGCAGGAACTGCTCGGCATGCCGGAAGACGAGATCATCCGGCTGCGCGGCAAGACCGTCAGCATGATCTTCCAGGACCCGCTGTCGGCCTTCACCCCGGTCTACACGATCGGCGACCAGATCGCCGAGGCGGTGCGCATCCACCAGAAGATCGGCAGGGACAAGGCCGCCAAGAAGGCCGTCGAGCTGCTCGACCTGGTCGGGATCCCGCACCCGAGCGCGCGCGCCAAGTCGTTCCCGCACGAGTTCTCCGGCGGCATGCGGCAGCGGGCGATGATCGCCATGGCCATCGCCAACGACCCCGACGTGATCATCTGCGACGAGCCGACCACCGCGCTTGACGTCACCATCCAGGCGCAGGTCCTCGAGGTGCTCAAGACCGCCCAGGCGGAGACGGGCGCTGGCATCGTGATGATCACCCACGACCTGGGCGTCGTGGCAGGCATGGCCGACCGCGTGCTGGTGATGTACGCCGGCAAGCCGGTCGAGCAGGGCACGGTGGACGACATCTACTACCGGCCGCGCATGCCGTACACGATGGGACTGCTCGCGTCGATCCCGCGGATCGACGGCGAGGACGGGCCGCTGGTGCCGATCGAGGGCAACCCGCCCTCGCCGTCGGCGCTGCCGCCCGGCTGCCCGTTCGCGCCGCGCTGCCCGATGCGCGTAGACGCCTGCCAGGAGGAGGAGCCCGACCTCGTCGAGATCAGCGGCGCCAGGCACGTGGCCTGCATCCGCTCGCGCGAGATCGAGCACAAGGGCCTGACCGGCGCCGACGTCTTCCCCGTGCCGGTGATCCCGCCGAGCGAGGTCGTGCGCGTGCCGCGTGAGCAGCGCGAGACCGTGCTCGAGCTCAACGACCTGGTCAAGCACTTCCCGCTGATGAAGGGCGCGGTGTTCAAGCGCCGTGTGGGCACCGTGCACGCGGTCGACGGCATCAGCTTCGACATCGCCGAGGGCGAGACGCTCGCGCTGGTGGGCGAGTCCGGCTGCGGCAAGACCACCACGCTGCAGCAGATCATGCAGTTGGAGGCGCCGCAGAGCGGCCGGATCGTGGTGCTCGGCAAGGACAGCTCCGCGCTGGACCGGGCCTCGCGCAAGTCGCTGCGCAGGGACCTGCAGATCGTCTTCCAGGACCCGATGGCCGCGCTCGACCCGCGCATGCCGGTCGGCGACATCATCGCCGAGCCGCTGCGCGCCCACGGCCGCAAGGACATCGACCGGCGGGTGTCCGAGCTGCTTGAGCTGGTGGGCCTGTCGCCGGAGCACGCCGCGCGCTACCCGCAGCAATTCTCCGGCGGGCAGCGCCAGCGCATCGGCATCGCCAGAGCCCTGGCTCTCGAGCCGAAGGTGCTGGTGCTCGACGAGCCGGTCTCGGCGCTGGACGTCTCCATCCAGGCAGGCGTGATCAACCTGCTGGAGGAGCTGAAGACCACGCTCGGGCTGTCGTACCTGTTCGTGGCGCACGACCTGGCCGTCGTCCGTCACCTGGCCGACCGTGTCGCCGTCATGTACCTGGGGCGGATCGCGGAGATCGGCTCGGTGGAGAACGTCTACGACCACCCCGCTCACCCCTACACGCAGGCGCTGCTGTCGGCGATCCCGCTGCCCGACCCCGAGGTGGAGCGCACCCGTAAGCGCATCCTTCTCGAAGGCGACCTGCCCAGCCCGGCCGACCCGCCCTCGGGTTGCCGCTTCCGTACCCGCTGCCCGAAGTTCACCCGCCTCATGGCGGGCGAGCAGCAGCTGTGCATCACCCAGGAACCTGCCGTTACCCGGCTCGCGAACGCCGCCGATCATGGGGCTGCCTGCCACTACGCGGAGGAGATCGAGGTCATTCCGGCCTCGAACGATCAGGAGGAAGAGTGAAGGTTCGTTACCGGGTCGCGGCTGGTGCCGCGATCCTCGCCATGGCCGCGTCGGCCTGTGGCGGCGGCGGCGCGGACAAGAACAAGCCGAACGCCCAGTCCTCGCAGCAGGCCCAGAAGCAGGCGGCCGAGCTGCCCGGCGCGACGATCAACGAGGTCGCCTACGACCAGGTCAAGCAGGGCGGCACCGTCCAGCTGGCGCTGACCGCCTGGCACAACCAGTGGAACTACCACGAGCTCGACGGCACGCACGCGGACGTCAGCGCCGTCATCGAGCCGCTCATGCCCACGACCATGCTCGTGGACGACAAGGGCACGGTGACCAACGACCCGAACTTCATCTCCGAGTACAAGATGGACAACTCCTCGGGGAAGCAGGTCGTCACCTACAAGATCAACGAGAAGGCCGTGTGGTCGGACGGCAAGCCGATCAGCGCCCAGGACTTCATCTCCCAGTGGAAGGCCCTGAACGGGTCGAACAAGAAGTTCAAGGTCTCCTCGACCGAGGGCTACGACAAGATCGCCGACATCAAGCAGGGCGCCACCGAGAAGGACGTCATCGTCACCTTCTCGGCGAACTACCCCGACTGGACCGGCCTGTTCGCCCCGCTGTATCCGGCCTCGACCACCGGTACCCCGGACGCCTTCAACAAGGGCTGGGCCACCGAGTTCCCCGTCACCGCCGGCCCGTTCAAGGTGGACAAGGTCGACCAGACGGCCAAGACCCTCACCCTGGTCCCGAACGACAAGTGGTGGGGCAGGAAGGCCAAGCTCGACAAGATCATCTTCCGGGTGGTGGACTCCTCGGCGACCACCAACGCCTTCGCCAACGGCGAGCTCGACGCGGTCGAGATCCCCTCCAACTCCGCTGACCTCAAGCGGGCCAAGGAGATCCCCGGCGCCGACATCCGCAAGGCCGCCGCGCCGTTCCAGCGCCACTTCACCGTCAACGGCACCAGCCCGATGCTCCAGGATGTCAAGGTCCGCCAGGCCGTGTCCATGGGCATCAACCGCGACGTCATCTCCCAGTCCGACCTGAAGGACATGGACTGGCCCGTGCAGACGCTCGGCAACCACTTCTACGTCAACACGCAGAAGGGCTACCAGGACAACACCGAGCCGTACGCGCAGTACCACCCCGACAAGTCGAAGCAGATGCTCGACGAGGCCGGCTGGAAGATGGACGGGGACTTCCGCAAGAAGGACGGCAAGGTCCTCACGCTGCGCTGCATCGTCCCGAACTACGCGCTGTCCAAGCAGGAGTGCGAGCTCGCCCAGGCGATGCTGAAGGAGGTCGGCGTCAAGGTCGACGTCCAGACGGTCTCCGACGACGACCAGTTCCCCAAGTACATCACCCCGGGTAACTTCGAGCTCGCGCCGTTCACCTGGCTCGGCACGCCGTACCCGATCTCGTCGACCTCGAACATCTACAAGAGCATCAAGGCGGGCGTCGAGGACCCGGGCCAGAACTTCGCCCGCGTCGGCAGCCCCGAGATCGACGCCAAGATGGACGCGGCCAAGACCGAGCTCGACCCGGCCAAGGCCATCCAGCTCACCAACGAGGCGGACAAGATGATCTGGGAAGAGGTGCACACGATCATGCTGTACCAGCGCCCCGAGATCTACGCCGCCAAGAAGGCGTTGGCCAACTATGGCGCCTTCGGCTTCAAGAGCAAGGACTGGACGGCGGTCGGCTTCACCGGCTGACCCCACCCCAGGCCCTCCAAGGCCCCGGCCATTCCCCTGGCCGGGGCCTTCCCTTGTGGGTGGCTCGCGTTCTGGCGGGTCCGGTACGGCCGGCCGTATCCACAGCCATGCGGCGGGATCCCGGCGTTGTCCACAGAACCGCGCTCTACCGCACCCGGGCAGCCGAGCTTTGCCGATCCTGGGGCCTCACCCCACCCACCCGGAGGCCCTCGTGACGATCACCCTGCCGCTACCCGCCGAGCTGACCTCGACGTTCGTGGTAGCCGTCGAGCGTACCCCCGCCGACCTGGAAACCATCGCCCCCTGGCGCGTCGCCGCCCCGTACCGCAGAGCCGCCGTCGAGGCATATGGCACGCCCGCCCTGCGCGTGGTGACCCGCCGGCGCTCGCAGTGGAAACCCATCGGCGTCACGCTGGCCGAGGAAGATCGCCGCCTGCTGCGCCGTACCCGACATCACCTGCTCGTCACGACCACGTGTGCCCTGTACGAGCTGCCACACAACCTCCAGGTGGCTCGCGCCACCGCCAGAGCCCTGGCCAAGGAATACTCCGGCCTGGTGATCGACCCCGTCGCGGGCACGCCGGTCCTGAGCTGCGACCGCTGCGTGGGCGAGCCCGCCGACTTCCGCCTGGCCGACGACTGGCTCGGCTGGGACGTCCAGGTCCACGACGACGCCACCTGCCCGCCCTGGGACCCCGCCGGCACGGGCTCCTGCTCGTGCCTCCGCGTGACGTCGCGCGGCCTCAGCCGCTTCGCCCTCCCGGAGATTACCCTCGACGGCGCCGCCTGCGCCCACAACCTGTGCGCGATGACCCTCCTCCGCACAGTCGCCACCCGCCTCCTGGCGGACCATCTGACCTTCCTCACCACCCACCCCACCGCCACGGAACGCACGATCGACGACCACCTCCGCATCGACCAGGCCTTCTTCCCCGGCGGCCCACCTTTCAACGTCCACCTAACCCCCTACGCCCCCCAACCCCCCACCCCTGGATCCCACCCCGCTCCCATCACCACGCACGACCCCGAGCAGCGCGCCAACACAGCAAGGCCCGCCCCTGCGCCCGGCAGACCCGCAGCGGCACCCCCTCACGCCGGCCCCACCGCCCTTCCCGGGGGCGTCACCAGGCACGGCCTCAAGCAGTCTGATATGGCCGGACACTCTCACGTCGCCCCTCCTGAGGGCGTCGCCATGTACGGCCCCGAGCGGCTGGATACGGTGGGACACTCTTACGCCGCCGCTTCCGAGGGTGGGGGGAGTTCGGGGGCTCGCCTCAGGGTAGCTCCGGTGCCTGCGCCGGAGCCGATCACGCATCTCAAGGTGGGACCGGCTTCTGGCTCTGGGCAGGTCACCTGCTTGAAGGTCGGCCCACCCTCCGACTTCGCCGGATCACTCAACGACTGGCTCTGCGTCACCCAGAGCCCCGCTCCAGCCCTCGTGGCGTGACCACCGCATCCGAGCGGTCGCCGTAGAACTCCGGGGGCTTCGATTGCGGCCTCGGTGGCCGAGGAACACCGGCCGCATGCCGTTCGTCGAAAGGATGTGGACTCATTCGAAGATCTCGACAGTGACCTGCTGGAGACCAGAGAGCGCGTGCGCAGGTTCGACTACCTGGCCGGGCAGCGGACTGCCGTGGGCGCCCAGATCAGCGAGGTCACCCAACTGATCGGGAGCCTCGAGACCCAGTTAGCCAAGGAGGAGCGCGACGTCACGCGCCTGGAGAAGGGCTTCCGTGGGGTCCTGGCCGGGCTGGTCGGCTCCAAGGAGGAGCACCTAGCGCAGGAACGCGCCGAGGCGGTCGCCGCTGCCGAGCGTCTGCACGGCCAGCGCGCCCGCGTGACGAGCCTGCAAGCCGACCTCGACGGGATCGAGCGGGAGCTGGCGTCGCTGGCAGGTGCCCACGACGCCTACCAGCGCCTGCTCGCCGACAAGGAGCGCCGCCTGGTACAGCTGGGCGACCCGCGCGGCCGCGAGCTGCTGGACCTCACGCGCCAGCTGGCCGACGCGGAGTCCGATCTCAGGGAGTACGGCGAGGCCTGGCAGGCCGGCAACGTGGCTGGTCAGGCGCTGAAGCAGGTTCTCGCCTTCCTGGGGAGTGCAAAGGGCGCCTCGACCTGGGACCTCCTGGGCGGTGGCGTCATCGCCGACTCGGTCGAACACGGGCGCCTGCAGCAGGCCGACCAGGCTGCCTGGCACGCGCAGCGCGCTCTCGACGTGTTCGCGCGCGAGCTGGCGGACGTCGGCTGGGCCGCCAACCCGCGACTCCCCAAGGTCGACACCCGCTGGTTCGTGGACACGTTCTTCGACAACATCATCACGGACGCTCTCAAACACCAGCGCATCACCAAGACCCGCGACGAGGTGGCCGCCACCGCCCAGTGGGTCGCCCAATCACTCCAAACCCTGGCCGCCCACCGGGACCAACTGACCCGCCACCGACACACCCTCCACCAGAACCGCGAACGCCTCCTCACCTCCTGAGCCGGACCCCCTGCGGCGCGGGATTCCGGGATGGAATCCTGTGGGGTCCCTGCATGGTGGTGCTGTGGACAAGGGGTTCCCCAGGTTCCCAGGGCCGCGTGGCCAGGGGGGCGCGGTGCGGTGCCCGGGGCCGCGCGGCCAGGAGGGCAGCGAGGCTCCCGGGGGGAAGCTGAAAGGAGCCGCCAGGGGAGTGGCGAGGTTGCCTGGGGAAGTCGCCTGGGGACAGCTGGTTGCCCTGGCGAGGCTGCCGTAAGAGGAGCGGTGGTTAGCCAAGGGGAGTGGTGGTTGGCGGGGTGTGGCCGGCCCCGGGTGCGGTGGGGGCCGGAGCAAAGGGGCGTTAGCGGTGGAGGATCTGGGTGAAGGCGTGTTCGAGGGTGGCCGCGGGGTCCGGGGCGGGGCCTTGGGAGCGCCAGGCGACGTATCCGTCGGGCCGGATCAGGACGGCGCCGCCCTCGCCCACGCCGTACCGTTCGCGGAAGCATCCCTCGACGTCCTTCATTTCCCCGTTGACCCGCAGGCGCATGAGCTGCACCCCGATCCGGTCCTTGACCAGCCGGGCCGCGTCCACCCACGCCTGCCCCGCCTGGTCGGCCATGAGGACGAAGCCCGAGCCGAACAGGTCGATCGTGGAGATCGGCTGCCCGTCCCAGTCGAGCGGGACGTGCGGCGCCCTGCTCCCCGGCCGCCCCGTCGGTACGCGGGAGTTCTCCAGGAGCGAGCCGTCGTCGCCGGGTTCCTCCACGATGCCCGGGGAGTGATACCGGTAGGAGATCAAGAGAGAGATCTGATCCTCCAGCGGCTCCGGGTAGCCGTCCCGGGCGGCCGGCGGCATGCGGACTCCGAGGTTGGCCAGCTGGTTGTCGGCCGTCAGCGCCCCGATGGGACGGCGTTCCGCATCGTAGGTGTCGAGCAGGCCGGGACCCGCCTGCCCCGAGATCACCAGCCAGAGCCGCCACGCGATGTCGCAGCCGTCCTGCAGCGCCGTACTGCCGCCCTGCCCGCCGGTCGGCGGCATGGTGTGGGCTGCGTCGCCGGCCAGGAAGACGCGCCCCTCGCGGTAGCGCTCGGCCAGGACGTGCGCCATCGCGAACGAAGTCGTGTCGATCAGCCGCACGGCCAGGTCCGCCCGCCCGGTGGCCTTGCGCACCAGGTCCAGGCACCGCTGCGGGGTGAAGTCAGCCTCGGTCTCGCCCTTGGCGGCGTCGTAGTTGACCCCCAGCACGTGCGCTCCGACCCCCGTGCCGGTGACGATCACGCCGGTGAACTCGTCGTTCCGCAGGTACCAGAGCGTGACCTCGCGATCGCGCACCAGCTCGCTCAGGTCGGCGTCGAACATGATCGCGCACATCTGGCCCAGCTCGCCCTTGCCCACGACGGGAATGCCCAGCATCGAACGCAGCGGGCTGTGGTAGCCATCGGCGGCCACCACGTAGTCGGCCCGCACGACCGTGTTCTCGCCGCCTGACCTGACCACCGCCGTGACCCCGTCGGCGTCCTGCTCGAGCGAGATCAGCTCGGTGGAGAAGCGCAGGTCGGCGCCCAGCTCCTCGGCCTTGTCCCGCAGCACCCGCTCCACCTCGGCCTGCGGCGCGCCCACCTGCGGCGCCGGGCTGACGTCCGCCAGGAACGCGAGCTCGTCCGAGTTCTCCATGATCATGTGGGGATTGGGATCGTCCAGGCTGCGCCCGATCGCGATCCGCATGCCGTCGCCGATGCCCTCCCAGATCGAGGTCAGCGACTGCTCGATGCCAGGAACGGTCCGCAGCATCTCCACGGCCCGCGGCCCCACGCCAAACGCCTTGGGCTGGATCGACGTGCTCGGGTGCTTCTCGACCACCATGACCGGTACGTCCCGCCACGCCAGCAGCGTCGCCGCACTCAACCCCGCATAGCCGGCACCGACCACCAGCACGGGAACCCGCTCGTGTCTCATCTCCACCTCCGGAACGCGTAATATCGCGTCGATCTCGCTCGACACGATATGTCGCGTCCGACGAGACGGTCAAGACATATCTCGAAACCCACCACCCCCCGCTTCCCGCATGGGCGCCTCCTCGCACGCACGCGCCTTCCGCGGTGCATGTCGTACGGCGGCTTCTCCGCAACTGGAACGACCTGATCTTCTACCGCCCGGACCCCGAGGTCTGCTACCAGCACATCGACTCGTTGTTCGGGAAGGAGGCGATCGCCTGGCGACTGATCGAGTCCCACTGGAGCGACCTACTGCGCCCAGGTCCTCAGAGGCGATCCAGAACCTCGTCCGGAATCAATGCCATAAATCAGCCGTCACAGAGACGGGTTTCGGTACATGATCGGGACCATGGGCCTTCCCGGACATCCTCTCGCCGGCCAGCGTGTCGGCTAGCGAACCGGCATGAGCGCTGCTCACGATCGCACCGTGGGCGTGCTGCTGACGTCGCAGGCGTTTCGCGGTCTCGGGTACGGCGTGGCCGCCGTCCAGCTCGGCGCCCTCATGGGCAGCGATGGGCTCTCGGCCACCGAGGTCGGTCTGGTGCTGGCTGCAATTCTGGTCGGCAGCTTTCTCGCCAGTCTGGTCCTGGCTCGGTGGGGCGACCGCCTCGGTCGCCGCCGTGCCTACGCGGGCCTGTACGCCGCCCTGCTCCTGTGCGGCCTGGTCATCGCCACCGGCCTGCCCTGGTGGCTGCTGGCCGTGGCCGCCTTCAGCGGAGCGATGTCGGTCGAGGTCATCGAGTCCGGGCCGTTCACCACGCTGGAACAGGTCATGCTGGCCGGCACCGGCCGCCCCCAGAAGCAGATCGTGCGGGGATTCGGCCTCTACAACGCGATCGCCGCCGTCGCCGGGACGTTCGGCGCGCTCCTGGGGAGCCTGCCCGCCGACCGGGGACTGCTCGGCGGCATACTGGCCGGCACGGCCGCCGCCGGAATGCTCCTCACCCTCCGGCTGCCCGCCACCGTCGAAGCTCCGGCTCCGGCACCCGGACTACCGCAATCGCGCACACTGGCCCGCTCGCGCGGCCCGGTGGCCCGCCTGGCGGGCCTGTTCGCCACCGACAGTCTCGCCGGCGGGTTCGTCATCCAGGCCTACGTCGGCTACTGGCTCGCGGTCCGCTTCGGGGCCACCACCCACACGATCGGGATCACCTTCGCCGTGGCCGGGATCCTCCAGACCGCCTCGCTACTGGCCGCGCCGCGGGTGGCCAACCGGATCGGGCTGCTGCCCACGATGGTCTTCACCCACCTGCCCGCCAACGTCATGCTGGCCGCAGTGCCGTTTGCTCCCTCCCTCCCGCTGGCGATCGCCCTCCTGCTCGGGCGTTCCTGCCTGTCGTCGATGGACGTGCCCACCCGGCAGGCGTACGTGATGGCGATGGTCCCGCCCGAGGAACGCACCGCCGCCGCCGCGATCACCAACACCGCCCGCTACCTCACCAGGCCCCTGGGGCCGGCGCTGGCAGGCGTGCTGCAATCGGTCAGCCTGGCCGCGCCGTTCCTGTTCGCCGGGGTCGCGAAGATCGGCTACGACCTCGCCCTGTGGCGGAGCTTCCGCCACATCCCGCTGCCCACCGACCCCCCGCCCCGCCAGGCGCACTGAACACCCTGGATCACCCAAGGTCTGCTTGCCCCGGGTGACGCTGACCCGAGCACCGGGCCTCGTGGGGCGGGTTCCCGCCGCAGGCGTCTTGCCCGTACGGCTGCCTGGCGTGAAGTGGAGTGGGAAACCCGCGTCGGCGAGAAGCGGCCCACCAGGCTCGCCGTACGACATCAGCCACCGGAAAGCGCGAACCGGCGAGCAGGGACGACGGCGTCATGAGAAGAGGTCACTCCGCGAGGTGGCGTTCTACGGCCTCGACCTTGGCGTGCAGGGCGTCCGTGACGCCGGGGCGGAGGTCGGCCTTGAGGACGACGCTGACGCGGGGCGCGACCTCGGCGACCGCGTCGACGGCGGCCTTGATGACCGCCATGACCTCGTCCCACTCGCCCTCGATCGTGGTGAACATGGCGTCCGTCCGGTTGGGCAGTCCGCTGTCGCGGACGACCTTGACGGCGCGGGCGACCGGCTCGGAGACTCCCTCGCCGACGCCGAGCGGGGTGATCGAAAAGGCGACCAGCATGAGGCGATCGTAGCGAGGGGCCGCGAGAGCGAATCCCGCGACCCCTACAGGAAGCTCATACTTCTTCGTCGTCCTCGCTGGGACCGTCGGAGGGCTCCACGCCCAGAACGGCCTCGCGCGGCTCCACCTCGTCGATGTGGTCGACCAGGGAGAGCACGTGGTCCGGCTCGATCAGCCACTGCAGGGCCGTCGCACCGGTCTCGTCCGAGTTGACCAGCTCGGCCTGCTCGGCGCGTTCCTCGTCGGTGAGCTCGGCGTCCGGGTGCCGGATTTCGGCCAGCGCCGCCGCCTGAAGCGCGTCGACGTCGAGCACTTCGACGGTCAGCTCGACCGTGAGGCGCAGGAACTTCTCGTTATCACTCATGGCGACGATGCTAAGCCCGTCAGAGGGCCGGAGCTGACCCACGCGCCGGTTTTAGGGCAGCTTCCACTCCACAGGCGTCGCACCCTGCTGGACGAGGAGCTCGTTGGCCCGGCTGAACGGCCGTGAGCCGAAGAACCCGTTGCGTGCCGACAGCGGCGACGGGTGTGCCGACTCGATGCGCGGAACCCGGCCCAGCATCGGCGCGAGGTTGCGGGCGTCGCGCCCCCACAGGATCGCCACCATCGGCTTGTCGCGGGCGACGAGTGCGTGGATGGCCTGCTCGGTGACCTCTTCCCAGCCCTTGCCGCGGTGGGAGGCGGGCTTGCCCGGCATCACGGTCAGCACCCTGTTGAGCAGCAGCACGCCCTGCTCGGCCCACGGGGTCAGGTCGCCGCTTGCGGGCCTGGGCAGGCCGAGGTCGGTCTCCATCTCCTTGTAGATGTTGACGAGGCTGCCCGGCAGCGGCCGCACCTCGGGCGCGACGGAGAAGGACAGCCCGACGGGGTGCCCCGGCGTCGGGTACGGGTCCTGGCCCACGATCAGCACCTTGACCTCGTCGAAGGGCTGGTTGAACGCGCGCAGCACGTTCTGCCCCGCAGGCAGGTACTGACGGCCTTCGGCGATCTCTTTTCGCAGGAACTCGCCCATCGCGGAGATCCGCTCGCCGACGGGCTCCAGCGCACGCGCCCATCCGGCTTCGACTACTTCATTCAGGGGACGACCGACCACCGCGCAAACTTACCAGAACAAAGATCATTTTGTACGGCAAAGCCGAAGATACGCCAGTCACCGCACTTCGGCTGAGCCCTGTCCAGGGAGACGCTCCTCCGGTGATGCGGGGCGGGCCGCCGTGACGACGCACGGAACCCGCCCCAGAGGTTCAACCGGAACGCGCCCGAGCAGGTCAGGTGAGCGCCGGTTTGCCAGGCTTGAAGAGCCAGGCGTCGAACAAGCTCGTCAGATCCTTACCGGAAATACGCTGAGAAAGCGCGATAAATGCGGAAGTGTCGGCATTGCCAAACTTGTGCTCGGCGATCCAGGTCCGCAGGATCCGGAAGAACGCGTCGTCCCCCACGGCCTTGCGCAGCATGTGCAGCGTCATCGCCCCGCGTTCGTAGACGGGGCTGTTGAAGAGGTTGGCCGCGCTGCCGGGATCGGCGGTAGGCGTCTGCCAGAAGGCGTCACCGGCGGCCGTGGCGTAGGCCGAGTCGAAGGAGTCCTGCAGCGGCGTCCGCCCGAGCTTGTCCAGCCACAGCCACTCGGCATAGGTGGCGAAACCCTCGTTGAGCCAGATGTCCTTCCACCGGGTCGGCGTCACGGTGTCGCCGAACCACTGGTGGGCCAGCTCGTGCGACATGAGCGAGTCGCTGGGCACCTCCGGGTAGATGGGCCGGGTCTGGACCTCGAGCGAGTAGCCGACGTTCGGCCCGAAGTCCACGATGCCGCCGGTGGAGGAGAACGGGTACGGCCCGAACAGCGAGCTGAAGTAAGTGATTACCGCCCCGTGACGCTCGGCGAAATTCGCCGCTTTATCGGCAAATTTCGGGTCAACTGCGGTAATAACTCGCAACCCGTCCACTTTCTTGTCTACCAGCTGGAACTTCCCGACCGTGACCGTGGCCAGGTAGCTGGCCATCGGCTCGCGGGCGTCCCAGACGTAGGTGGTCCTGCCGCCGCCGGACCGCCTGGAGACCAGATCCCCGTTGGCCACGGCCACCCGGTCGTCCGGCACGGTGACCGTGAAGCGGTAGGTGGCCTTGTCCGTCATGTGGTGGTTACCGGGGTACCAGGTCATGGCTCCCTGCGGCTCGTCGGCGTTGAACACGCCGTCGTTGGTGCGGATCCACCCGTCGCGGGACCCGTCCGGGTCGACGACGTGGGTGGGCTTGCCGTCGTACCTGACCACGACGGTCAGGTCCTCGCCCGAGTCCAGCGCGCTGCCCGGGTCGACGACGAGTTCCTGCCCGCTCTGCGAGAACGCCGCGGCCTCGCCGTTCACGGTCACCTTGCGCACGCTCAGCGAGTCGACCAGGTCCAGGTCGAAGGCGCTCAGCTCCTGCGTGGTCTTCGCGGTGATGGTCGCCACGCCCGTGAGCGTGTTCGAGCTCGGGTTGTAGTCGAGCGCGAGGTCGTAGTGGCCGACGTCGTAGCCGCCGTTGCCCTGGTTCGGAAAGTACGGGTCCCCGGCCCCCGGCGCGCCTGGCGCGCCGTCGAACGCGGAGGCGGGTGTCAGCGGAATGGCCACGAAGGCGGCTGCCGCGAGTGCGAGGAGTCGCTTCATGCCCAGGATCATCGCACGACGACGCCCGCCTTCCCCGGTGAACCCCGGGAGAAGGCGGGCGTGTTGTCGCAGGCTATTTGACCGATCCGGCCATCATTCCCTGCACGAAATACCGCTGGAACGCGAAGAAAAGGACCAGCGGGATGATCAGCGACAGGAAGGCACCCGAGGAGAGGATGTCCATGTTCGAGCCGAACTGCCGCATCTGTGACTGCAAATACTTGGTCATCGGCTGGTTATCGGTGTTCGCGAAGACCAGCGCGATGAGCATGTCGTTCCACACCCACAGGAACTGGAAGATGCCCAGCGACGCGATCGCCGGCTTGCCCAGCGGGAACACCACCGAGGCGAAGATCTTCCACTCCGAGGCGCCGTCCATCCTGGCTGCCTCCAGCAGCGAGGAGGGGATGCCGATGAAGAAGTTCCGCAGCAGGAAGATCGCGAACGGCAGGCCGAACGCGACGTGGAACAGCACCACGCCCGGGATCGTGCCGAAGATGCCGACCCCGCCGTAGAAGGAGGCGACAGGGATCAGCGCGATCTGGATGGGCACGATCAGCAGCCCGACCACGATCAGGAAGCCGGTGTCGCGTCCGCGGAAGTCCATCCAGGCGAAGGCGTAGGCCGCCATCGCCGCGATCCCGATCACCAGGACCGTGGTCGGGACCGTGATGAGGATGGTGTTCCAGAAGGACGCGCTGAACCCGCTGGACAGCAGGTTCTTGTAGCTGGAGAACGTCAGCTCGGCAGGCTTGGTGAAGATCGTCCACCAGCCCTCGCTGCCGTTGACCTGCACCGAGCGCAGCGAGACGATGAGCAGGCCGAAGGTCGGCACGAGCCAGAACAGCCCGAGCAGCACCATGATGACCTGTACGGCGCCGCCGCCGAGCTTGTCGGTGATCTTGCCGATGACGCCGCGCCGTGGCGCGCCCGCGCTGACAGTGGTGGGAGCCGTGGCCGTCGCGGTTGTCATGAGTTCTCCCTCCTGAACCGGCGGATATTCATGATCATGAAGGGGAGTACCAGGATCAGCAGGAAGACGGCCATCGCGCTGCCCATGCCCTGGTTGTTCCCGCCGCCGAACGACACCCGCCACATCTCCAGCGCGATCACGTTCGCCTGTGGCTGGACCGAGGAGGGGGCGATGATGAAGACGAGGTCGAACACCTTCAGCGTATTGATGATCATCGTCACGAAGACGACGAGCAGCACCGGCGACAGCAGCGGAATGGTGATCTTCCTGAACACCTGCCACTCGGTGGCGCCGTCGATCCGCGCCGCCTCCAGCGCGTCACGCGGGATGGCCGACAGGCCCGCCGCGATCAGCACCATGGCGAACCCGGCCCACACCCAGACGAAAGCGAAGATGATCGCCGGCGTGATCAGCGTCGGGCCGAGCCAGGTCAGGCCGCGGAAGGAGGCCTGGAAGTTGTCCTGCGGCAGCCGTACGGTGTAGGACCCGGAGGACAGCCCTTCGAAGCGGAAGGAGCCGTCGTCGGCGGTGGTCGTCGTGTCCACCACCTTGCCGTCCTTCAGTGCTTCGACGGTCATCCCCGGCAGGCCCTTCTCGCTGCCGTCGATGGCGCCCTTGGTGCCCCCGCCACCAGGGGTGAAGTCGAACCACACCGCGCCCGACAGGCCCTGGCCCCCCGATGGTGCCCTGGCCGGCTGGGCGTTGGACGGCATGATCTCCTTCTTGATGCCCAGGATCGGCAGCAGCACCGGCTGGCCGGGCTGTGCGGGCTGGGCGGCCACGACCGCGCCCTTGTCGTCGGTGACCTTGGACGGGTCGCCGGGGCGCGCCTCCGGGTAGCCCTTGGAGGAGGAGAACGTGTCGTGCACCGTGGTCATGATCGCGTTGGCCACGCCCTTGGACGGGTCCTCGTCGTAGACCAGGCGGAAGATGACGCCGGCGGCCATCAGCGAGACGGCCATCGGCATGAACACGATCAGCTTGAACGCGGTGGACCACTTGATGCGTTCGGTGAGCACCGCGAAGATCAGGCCGAGCGTGGTGACGATGATCGGCGCGACCACCACCCAGATCAGGTTGTTCCTGATCGTGGTGAGCGTGCCCGAGTCGGTGAAGATGCTGACGTAGTTACCCAGCCCCACGAAGCCGGTGCCGTTGGCGTCGAAGAGGCTGCGGAAGATGGAGTAGACGATGGGGTAGACCACCCAGATGCCCAGCAGCACCGCCGCGGGCAGGATGAACAGGATGGCCATCGTGGGGGATGGACCTAGGCGTCGTTCTGCGTGGGGGGTATCGGCCCGAGGAGAGGTGGCCCCCTCTTCCGAGGGGACCTGCGGGCCGTCCAACCGTTCGGTCACGGCCATACCTCTTTACTTCCAGGCCTTCTTGGCGTCTTCCTCGAGCTTGGCCTGCGCGCCCTTGATGTCGCTGGGGTTGCGCAGGAAGTCCTGCAGGTCCTTCCACTCGCCCTTGCCGTCGGTGCCGCCGAAGGCGCTGGGCGCCAGGTCCGACATGTCGTAGCGGACCGCGTCACCGGCGGAGACGATGGTCTGGCCGAGCGCCTTGGTCAGCGGGTCGGGGTAGTTGTCGGGGGAGACGTTCTTGTTCGGCGACAGGTAGCCGGGCAGCTTGGCCCAGATCGAGCCGCCCTCGGTCGAGGCGAGGAACTGCAGCAGCGCCATGGCGCCGGGGGAGTCCTTCATCGCTACCGCGACGTCACCGCCCAGGACGACCGGCTGGGTGTCGCCGACCTTCGGGAACGGCACGTACTTGGCCGAGTCGCCGACCTTGGCGCCGTCCTGGACGGCCTGGGTGGCCACGAAGTCGGCCTCGATGACCATGGCGGCCTTCTTCTGGCCGTAGACCTTGGTCACGCAGGTCGGGAAGTCCGTCTGCAGCGCGCCGGAGGCGCCGTCGAGGATGAACTCCTTCTTGCCGACGAGCTGCTGGATCTTCTGCAGCGCGGTGGCGACCGACGGGTCCGTCCACGGGATCTCGTGCTTGGAGAGCTTGTCGTAGTTCTCCGGGCCGGCGCTGGACAGGTAGACGTTCTCGAACAGGTCGGTCAGCGTCCAGCCGGAGGCGCCGCAGAGGGACAGCGGGGCGGTGCCCGAGTCGGCGATCGTCTGGGAGGCCTTGATCAGCTCGTCCCAGTTGGTGGGCGGCTGCACGCCGGCGTCCTCGAAGGCCTGGCCGCGGTACCACACGAGCGACTTGTGCGCGGCCTTGATCAGCACGCCGTACACCTTGCCGTCGGCGGAGCCGAGCTCCTTCCAGTACGGCGTGTAGTTGGCGTCGATCTCCTTGGTGACCGCGTCGGTCAGCGGCTTGAGCGCGTTCTGCTTGGCGTACTGCTGGACCAGGCCGGGCTGGGGGAGGATCGCGACGTCGGGCGGGCTGCCGCCCTGGATGCGCGGGCCGAGATAAGCGCCGGTGTCCTCACCCGTGGAGGCGTAGGTCACCGTGGCGCCGGTCTTCTCCTGGAAGGCGTTGAGCACCTTCTGGAAGTTCTTCTGCTCGTCACCCGTCCACTTGGCGGCGACCTCGAGCTTGACGCCCTGCAGCGGCTTGGCGCCGCCGTCGGACGCGGAGCTCGAGGCGGACGGCTGGGTGGTCGTCGGCGCGTTACCGCACGCCGCGACGGCCACCGCGAGCCCGGCCAGGACCACTACTGCACTGGCTTTGCGCATGACTGCCTCACTGGGTTCTGATGATCTCTTCAAGTTCCGTCTTCATGGAGGCCGCCGCATCGTCGGGGGACTCGCTGAAGGGGGGAGTGATGGCCTTGGCGACCGAGCTGGCGATCACCAGGCTGAGCTGGTTGTAGTTCGCGCTCACCGGTCGCGGCTTGGCCGCGAGGATGCTCTGCTTGAGCACCGGGAGATAGGGGAAACGCTTGATCAGCTGGGGGTCGTCGTAGAGCTCCGTCCAGACTGGCGGGAACGACCCATCGGTCAGGACCCTCCGCTCGTTCTCCAGGCTGGTGAAGTAGCGGATGAATTCCTGTGCGGTCTGCTGATGCTTGGAGTAGGCGCTGACGGCCAGGTTGACCCCGCCGAGCGTGCTGGCGCCAGGTCCGTCGGGCCCGGGCAGCCTGGTCACCGCGAACTTGCCGCCGAGCTTGGACATTGCGGGTCCGTAGGCGTGCGGCCAGTTGCGGGCGAAGGCGAGGTGTCCGTTCTGGAAGGCCAGGCGGGACTCCTCCTCCTTGTAGGTCAGCGATTCCTTGGGGATCCAGCCTTCGCGCAGGCCCTGGACGAAGAAGTCCAACGCGGTCCTGGCCTTGGACTGGTCGAGGATCACCTCCGTGCCGTCGGGGCTGAGGATCTGCCCGCCCGCGGACTGCACGGCCTCGGAGAAGTTCACGGTCAGCCCTTCGTAAGCAAGGAACTGGCCCGCGTATCCTTCGATGTTGTGTTTCTTTGTTACTTGTAGTGCCTGTTCGCGAAGTTCCGCCCAGGTGCGGGGCGGCTTCTTGATCAGGTCAGACCGGTAGTACAGCAGCCCCGCGTTGCTGGTGTACGGCACGGCCCAGAGCTTGCCCTTGTAGACCGCCGTGTCCACGACGGGCGGCAGGAACCTGTCGAGCGGGAAGAGCCCGCGCTCCAGGGGGATGATCCAGCCGTTCTCCGCGAACTCGGCAGTCCACACCACGTCAAGTCCGAGCACGTCGTAGCGGGTGCTTCTCGCCTGAAGATTGGCCACCATCTGCGCGCGCTGCTCGTCGGCGGCCTCGGGCAGTTCGAGGAGCGTCACCTTCTCGGCCGGGTGGGCCTGGTTCCAGCGATCCAGCAGGGGTTGCAGGTACGCCGTGGTGTCGCGCCCGGTGGCGAACGTGATCGGGCCTGTTCCGCTCGATCCCTTGTCGCCGCCGTCCTCGTCGCCGGCCGCCGCGCATCCAGCCGCCAGGAGGACGGCGAGAGCGATCGACAGCTGACGAAACACCGGGGTTTCCTCCACGTTTTCGGGGGCTACATACGTGTTATGTAGATGCATTCATGTTATGCACACATGTAATCTGGCGGTCAACGGATAGCCACGTAACGCATGCGTAACTTAAACGGAGGTGGGGCGTGCGGTTGCACCTTCTGGCGCTCCTGGCCAAAGAGCCCGCCCACGGCTACGAGCTCAAACAGGCGCTGGAACAGACCTTCGGCAACGCCTACCCCTCACCCAACATCGGCCAGATCTACGTCACGCTGAGCAGGCTGGAGAAGGACGGCCTGGTCAGGGCGGTGGACGTGGAGCAGTCCAACCGGCCGAACAAGAAGGTCTACTACCTGACGGTCAAGGGCCGCGACCTGCTGGAGCAGTGGGTCGACGAGCCGACCGAGGGCCCGCGGGTCCGCGACGAGTTCTTCATGAAGCTGGTGCTGGCCCCGCTGACCGGCATCGCCGACCGGATGGCGCTGATCAACCGGCAGCGCAGGCACTACCTGTCGATCATGGGCGATCTCAACGATCTCATGGGCCGGACCGACCCCGACGACCGCGTCGCCGCCCTGCTCATCGAGGGCGCCATGCTGCACCTGCAGGCAGATCTTGACTGGCTGCAACGGTGTCAGGAGGATCTGGTATGACCCCGGTCCTCAAATCGGTCAATCTAGTCAAGATCTACTCGGATGGCGGCGTCCCCGTGCCGGCCGTCCGTGGTGTCGACCTGGAGGTCGAACCTGGCGAGTTCGTCGCCGTGATGGGTCCGTCCGGGTCGGGCAAGTCCACGCTCGTGCACATGCTCGGCGGGCTCGACACGCGCACGAGCGGGGAGATCTGGCTGGACGGGCAGCGGGTCGACACGCTGTCCGAGAGCGCGTGGGCGCTGCTGCGGCGCAAGAAGGTGGGCTTCGTCTTCCAGTTCTTCAACCTGGTCGCCAACATGACGGTGGCTGACAACGTCGAGCTGCCCGCGCTGCTGGGCGGCGCCTCGGCCAAGGTCGCCCGCGAGCGCCGCGAGTACCTGCTGGACGCGCTCAACCTCACCGAGCGCGCCGACGCCGCGCCGGCCCAGCTCGCGGGCGGCGAGCAGCAGCGTGTCGCGCTCGCCCGGGCGCTGGCCAACCGGCCCAGCGTGCTGCTCGCCGACGAACCCACCGGCAACCTCGACAGCCGCAACACCCGCGACGTGCTGAAACTGCTGAGCGAGGTGCACAAGGAAGGCCAGACGATCATCATGGTCACCCACGACGCGCGGGTCGCCAGCCTGGCCGACCGGCTGGTCGCGCTGCTGGACGGCGAGATCGTCGACGACGGGCGGATCGCCCGCCGGCGTACCCGCACCGCCGGTGAGGTCATCGACCTGCGATGAGCACACTGCGGGCGGGATCCCGGTGGATCAGGGCTGACCTGCTGGCCAGGCGGGGGCAGGCCACGTTGACCGTGCTGGCCGTCGCCGGGATCGTGGCCGCCCTCATCGCCGCCGTCACCCTGCTGGAGGACGGCACCAACCCGTGGCGCAGCCTGTTCGCCCAGACCGACGGGGCGCACGTCTGGCTCTACACCAAGGACCCGGCCCCGGTCGACCAGCTGCGCCATATCGACGGCGTGACCGACACGGCCGGGCCGTACCGGTCGGCGCCGGTGACCGTGGTGCAGAACGGCAAGAAGGACCCGGCGGGACTGCGCGCGATGCCGGCGGCCATGCCGCCGGTCGCGCACCCGGTGGTCGCCGAGGGACGGTGGCTGGATGGCGCGCAGTTCAACGGCGTCGTGGTCGAGCGCTCCTTCGCCACGTCGCTGCACCTGCGGCTGGGCGCGCCGTTCACCGTGATCGCGCTCAGCGGCCAGCGGTACACGCTGTACGTGCGCGGCATCGCCGACACGGCCGAGCAGGGCTTCTACCCCGAGTGGACGCCCGGGCTGATCTGGGTGCTGCCGCAGATGCTCGACAGCATCGAGCCCGCGCTCGGCCGCAGCGAGTTCGTGACCGGCCTGCGACTGGCCGATCCTGAGGACACCCAGCTCATCTCGCAACGGGCCGTGGTGACCATCGACGACCAGCTGCAGCGCGCCGCCGACTCCGCCACGCCGGTCGACCAGCTGCAGCGCGTCTACACCTGGCGCGAGGTGCGGGCCGCGATGGAGCTGGACAACCGGCTGCTCGGCACGCTGCTCGCGCTGTTCGGCGTGGTCGGGCTCGTCGCGGCCGTGCTCGCGCTGGCCAACGCCGCCGGTGGGCGCGTGCTCGGCCAGCTGCACGACCTGGCCACGCTCAAGTCGATGGGCTTCACCGCGGTCCAGATCGCCCTGCTGCTGGTGGTCGAGCACGGCGCGCTCGGCCTGCTCGGCATCGTGATCGGCGCGTTGGCGGGCTGGGCGGCCACCGTGGCCGTGCTCGGCACCACCTCGGTCGCGGCCGTGCCCGTGCTGGCCATCGTGGCGGGCACCGCGCTCGTCGTGCTGGCCGCCGTGGGCCTGCCCGCCTGGCGTGGCGGCCGCACGCCGCCCATCCCCGACGCTCCCACGGCTCCGCCGCGCGGCCACCTGTCGCGGCTGGCTCGCCTGGCTCTGCTGGTACGGCTGCCGCCGGCGCTCATCCTGGGCACCAGGGACGCCTTCACTCGGCGCGTGCCCGCCTTCCTGACGGCGTTCGGGGTCGCCGTACCGATGATGATGATCACCATCGGGCTGGGCGTGTGGGCCACCATGGACAACTTCCTCAGCCACCCCGAGCAGGTGGGGCAGCATGCCAGCCTGTACGTCAGGCCGGGCAAGCTGCAGTCGGACGAGGCCGAGATGATCGTCCGCAACGACCGCTCGGTGGCGCAGGCCTATCCCGGCACCGAGGTCAACGCCCTGGCGCCTGGAGAGGCCCGCTCCGTCCGCGTGCGCGCCATCGGCACCTCGACCGAGGCCTACCCGTTCCCCGTCGTCGAGGGACGCATGTACGGCCAGCCAGGCGAGGCCGTGGCAGGGCAGGGCCTGCTGGACCTGCTGGGCGCCAAGATCGGCGACCGGGTGCGGCTGACGGTCGGCGGGACCCCGCTGATCGTGCGCATCGTGGGCCGCACGGTCGAGCCCGACCTGGACGGCGAGGTGCTGTCGGTCGGGATGGACAGCCTGGCGGCCAAGGACACGGTGCCGCCGGAGTTCTTCGCCCTGGCGCTCAAGCCCGGCGCCGACCCCGGCGAGGTACGGGGCAGGCTGCTGGCCGAGTCGAGCGAGGGCCTGGACGTGCAGCGGGCGGTCAACCCGGCGGACAGGCTGTCGATCATCCGCGTGGTGATCGTCGCGATGATCGCGGTGCTGGCGCTCATCGGGCTGGCGAACCTGCTCACCGCCAGCGCGCTCGGACTGCGCGACCACGCCTTCGACCTGGCGGTGCTCAAGGCGATGGGACTGACGCCGCGGCAGGTCATGGCCACGCTCGTCACGGGCACGGGGCTGCTGGTGGTGCTCGGCGTGGTCACGGGCACGGCGGTGGGCGCCTCGGTGGTGACGTGGCTCATCGACCTGCAGGGGCACACCAGTGGCGTGGGCGCCGGCATCGGCCGGCCACCGTCGCTGTTCACCCTCGTCACGGCGGTACTGCTGGCGGTCGGCGCGTCACTGGCCGTCGCCCTCCTCCCAGCCCGCCGAGCCGCCCGAGCCCAGGTCCCCGTAACCGCCCGCTAACAGCACGGCCCCATGGGGGACCAGAGCTCCCCCAAGCCCCCTTGGCAAGAGGGCTCCGCCCTCCTGCACCTCCCGCAAGGAGCTCGCTGCGCTCGCCCGCTTTCCAGGCGCTACCGCCCGGCTACCCAGAGTCGTAACCCACATCAGCGGGGACCCGAGCACAGCCGCAGTGACTGCGAAATGTCGGTCCCGTGCTCGAAGCATGTCGGTTTCGTGACCTGTGAAATGTCGGTGACGCCCTCGTCGTATGTCGATTCTTTCGACCGTGAAATGTCGGTGATCTGCTCTGGAGGATGGGTGTCGACCGAGCTAGGAGGCGGTATTGGACCTGATAACCCGGCGGATCGCCGACTAGCCCGGCCTCACGGGCGGTACGGCGGGCCAAGGTTCATGTCACCGACACAGGGCTGGCCGCGTATCTGCTCGGGGTCGATGCGGAAGGTCTTGCCGCCCGAGTGTCCCCGTCGCGTGGCCCGCTGGTCGAGACCTTCATCGTCAACGAGCTGACCAAGCAGGCGAGCTGGTCGCCGTTCCGGGTGAACCTCTTCCACTGGCGCGTCAGCCAGGGGCCGGAGGTCGACCTCGTGCTCGAACGGGCCAATGGCCGGGTGGTCGGAATCGAGGCGAAGGCGACCGACGCCGTGGACCTCGGGGACTTCAAGGGGCTGACGGCGCTGCCGTTGAGTGCACTTTGGGACAGGGGGAGCCGAGGCTCCCCCTGAGGGTCACTCCGAGTCGAGCTTCTTCAGTGCGAACCAGTAGAAGCCGTGCCCCGGCAGCGTGAGCAGGTAGGGCAGCTGACCGATCCGGGGGAAGTGGACGCCGCCGCGCGCCTCGACGGGCGTCATGCCCTCGAAACGCCGCAGGTCCAGCTCCACCGGCTGCGGGAACTTCGACAGGTTGTTGACGCACAGCATGATGTCGTCGCGGTCCTCCCTGACGTAGGTCAGCACCGCGGGGTTGGACGACCACATTTCCGTGTAGGCGCCCGTGCCGAAGACCGCGTGGTTGTGCCGGATCTGCAGCATCTTGCGGGTGAAGTGGAGCAGCGAGCCTTCGCTCTTCTGCTGCGCCTCCACGTTGACCGCCTGGTAGCCGTAGATCGGGTCCATCACCACCGGCAGGTAGAGCCGGCCCGGGTCGGCCTGCGAGAAGCCGGCGTTGCGGTCGGGGCTCCACTGCATCGGCGTGCGCACCGCGTCGCGGTCCTCCAGCCAGATGTTGTCGCCCATGCCGATCTCGTCGCCGTAATACATGATGGGCGAGCCGGGCAGCGACAGCAGCAGCGCCGTGAACAGCTCGATGCGGTCGCGGTCGTTGTCGAGCAGGGGCGCGAGCCTGCGCCGGATCCCCAGGTAGGCGCGCATGCGCGGGTCCTTGGCGTACTCCGCGTGCATGTAGTCGCGCTCCTCCTCCGTCACCGTCTCGAGCGTGAGCTCGTCGTGGTTACGCAGGAAGATGCCCCACTGGGCGGAGTCGGGCAGCTTCGGCGTGCGCGACATGATCTCGGAGATCGGCTCGCGCGTTTCCTTCTTGACCGCCATGTAGATGCGCGGCATCAGCGGGAAGTGGAAGGCCATGTGGCATTCGTCACCCCCGGTGGTGGGGTCGCCGAAGTACTCGACCACGTCCTCGGGCCAGCCGTTCGCCTCGGCGAGCAGCACCCGGTCCGGGTAGAGCCGGTCGACCTCGGCGCGGATCTTCTTCAGGTACGCGTGCGTCTCCGGCAGGCCGGAGCACGCCGTGCCCTCACGCTCGAACAGGTACGGCACCGCGTCCAGCCGGAAACCGTCGATGCCCAGGTCCAGCCAGAAGCGCAGCACCTCGAGCATGGCCTCCTGAACGGCCGGGTTGTCGTAGTTCAGGTCGGGCTGGTGGTGGAAGAAGCGGTGCCAGTAGTACTGCTTGCGCACCGGGTCGTAGGTCCAGTTGGACTCCTCGGCGCCGACGAAGATGATCGGCGCGTCGGGGAACCCGTGGGGGTCGTCGGACCAGACGTAGAAGTCGCCGAAGGGTCCCTCGGGGTCGTGCCTGGAGGCCTGGAACCAGGGATGCTTGTCGCTCGTGTGATTCATCACCAGGTCGGTGACGATGCGCAGGCCACGCTCGTGAGCCCGCTCGATGAGCTGGATGAAGTCGCCGAGATCACCGAACGTCGGCAGGATCTTCATGTAGTCGGAGATGTCGTAACCGCCGTCACGCAGCGGGGACTCGTAGAGCGGGAGCAGCCACAAGCAGTCGACACCCAGCCATTCCAGGTAGTCGAGCTTCTCGATGAGCCCCCGGAGATCTCCGGTGCCGTCGCCGTTGGAGTCCCTGAACCCGCGGACGAGAACCTCGTAGAACACCGCCCGCTTGTACCATTGCGGATCTTCGGAGACGAACGTCTCGGCGACCGGCTCCGGCGTTGGGGATGCGTTGATCATATGTCGCTCACAGAAGGAGATGTGGGCAGGACGAAGTCACCGGATTCCCCGGCGTTATGTGGTGACCGCGCCGCCTGAGGTCGTCATCCCTGCGAGCCTCATGCCCTTTGCGGTACCGGATTTGTGATCCAGTGCCCGCTTGTTCGCGGCGCTTACGGGCCGAACACTACCAGCCCAATGGCCTTCCGGAACCCGCTTGTGCTGTGCATCTCGTAATACCCCAGAGAGCGCTGTGTAATCGTCTCGTTACCTAGTGTTCTTCTTCGCGAAACCCACAACAAACCTTCCAAACGCCGCCACGCCGCTGAGGATTCCCCGACGTGCGTATACATCGGCGTGACGGTCCCCGGCCGGGCGTTGTCCACGACCTCGGCGGCGCCCTATTCAGAAAGGTGGGGTCAGGTCCGCCAGGTCGTTTTCGAAGTCGGTCAGCCAGGCGCCGAAAAGCACCAGCCCGCGCACCCAGAATCTGTCGTTCCACCCGTTGAAGCGGGTCAGCGCGTCGGGGCCGCCGGCGATCAGCGCGTGCAGGTCGTCCGACAGCAGTGACGGCACCCGGTCGGCCACGGTCTCCAGCATCCGGTGCGAGTACGCGCGGGCGGGCTCCGCGGTCGAGCGCAGCGGCACCCGCTGGAGGGGCTGCTTGACCACGTTCGTGGACGGCAGGGCCGCCACCCGCGGGTTGGCCGCGTGCAGGACCTCGCGGTAGAAGCGCCCCTTGTCCTTGCGGGCCACGCCGACCGACAGGGCCGCGTCGAAGAAGTCAGGGTGGATGAACGGCGCGGCGAAGGAGGCCTCGGGACCGACGAGGTTGACCGCCGAGCGGGCGATGCCGCGCACGGTCCGCGTGTGCAACACGGACAGCGGCAGCTCGGCCCGGTGGCCGTGCAGCATCGAGGTGGCCGCCGCGAACTGCTCCCTGACGGTCTCCTCCATCCAGGCGCCGGCCTGGGGCGACAGGAACGGCGCCGACGGAGCCCCCAGCGAGAGCGAGGACAGCACCGCCGCCGAGCGCTCGGCCTGGTTCGTGGCCTCCAGCGCGGCCCCGCTGACCATGAAGTTCTTCAGCAGCGGCCCGCCCGCCAGCCCGTCGACCAGGACCCGGCCCGAGCCGTGCACCTCCTTGGCGAAGGGCGCGTACCAGGCGTGGTGCGGGGTCAGGTACTCCAGCCGCCGCGCCACCTCCCGCGCGTCGGCCGGATAGTCGGCGGCCTCCTGGACGATCACGCGGTGCGGCACGCCGAGCTCCCGGGTGATCGCTCTGGCGAAGGCGATGTCGGTGTCGGTGCCGTCGTCGGGGCTGGTCGTCCACGACTCCACGTCGAAGCCGCGCGCCACCGCCACCGAGCACAGCAGCCGCGAGTCGTAGCCGCCGCTGACCGGCACCAGCAGGCGCCGCCCCTCGTAGTCCTTGTACACCTCGTGCAGGATGTCCACGATCTCGCCCGCGCTGGTCCACGCCTCGTACGGCTCGCGCCGCAGCCACCGCGGCAGCCGCCGCTCCGTGGTCAGCCGGTCGTGCTCGAACACCAGCGCGCTGGATCCCGGCAGCCGCTTGACCTGCGGGTACGGCGTGGCCTCGCCGAGCGGGAAGGTGACCTGGAGGATCGAGGCCCACGCCGCCCAGTCGATCTCGATGGGCACCAGCGACAGCAGGGGCTGGATCAGCGACGAGAAGTAGACCGCCTCGGCGTGCCGTACGAAATAGACGTCGACCAGGCCCAGAGCGCCCGCGTGCAGGACGATGCGGCCACCCGCGGACATCAGGCCGGGCGCCTCGTAGGTCTCGGCCACCGACATCCAGTCGGCCAGCGCGGCAGGCTTGCGCTCGCCCCAGGAGAACGCGAACGTGTCCTGGGTCCGGTGGTAGGGCGGCAGCGGGTGGGAGCTGAAGAGGGCGGCGTCCGGAGCCTGGAGCGCGGGCCTGCAGCGGGGCCCGGCGGTGGCGAGCTTGCCGAGCAGGGCGGTGTCGATCCGGCCTAGAGCGCCGCAGACGTAGGGCCGCACGTTGAACTGCACCGGATCTCATCCCTTCGAGACGCTTCCCGCAAAGAGTATCCTTTGCGGGCCAAAGGGAGCGGAGGAGTCGGTGGGCACTGAATTGGAGAGCACTCGGCAAGCGTTGCGTGACGCGATCGCGCAGGCCGAGCACGCGGCCGAGCTGGCCAGGCTCCTCGACGCCGCGCAGGCCAGGCTCGCCGAGGCCGAGCAGAGCGCGGAGGAAGCCAGGACGCTCGCGGGCCAGCTGAACGAGGCCGAGCAGCTCCTCGAGGACGAGCGCGCCGCCGCGAACAAGCTGCGCAAGGAGCTGGCCGAGCAGCGCTACCAGGCCGAGGTCGCCAACTGGAAGCTCTCCTCGATCAAGGTCGCCCGGTGGAGCCGCCTCGGCGACGCGATCAAGACGGGCAAGAAGAACCCGGTACGGCTGGCCAAGGGCCTCAGGACCGCCGCCAAGCCGGTCAAGCGCCCCGTGGCGCCCAAGCGCAAGCCCGTCGCCGCCGCGCAGGTCAAGGACGACCGGCCGGGCGCCGCCTTCCAGGCCACCACCTCGACCAGGACGATCGGCGGCGCCTCGTTCAAGCTCAAGCCGTTCCGGGTGCCGACGGGCCCGAACACGCGCCCGCACATCACCGCGGCCGTCATCGCCGACCCGCACGCCGAGGCGCTGCTGCGCTACGAGTGGCGGCAGACGACCGGTTTCACCCCGCGCGACTTCGCCAGGGTGCTGCCGATCGAGGTCCCGCACCTGCTGGTCGTGGAGTCGGTCACGCAGGGGCCCTGGTTCGAGGAGATCGCCGGCGAACCGGGCGAGGGGCTGCGCGCGCTGCTCGCCTGGTGTTCCGAGCGCGGTATCAAGACCGTCTTCTGGCACACCCAGGGTGACGCCGGGCAGTACGCGGCGACCGCCGGGCTGTTCGAGTACCGCTTCTCCACCGACCCCGCCACGGGCTGGCCGCGCCTGCCGTTCGGCGTGCAGCCGCGCGTGCACAACCCGCTGCCGCTGGCCGGGGGCCGGATGGACCGGGTGCTGACGCTGGAGCAGCTCATCGGCGACAACCTGACATATCCGGACGTGCTGACCTCCTACCGCTGGCCCGCCTCGGTCGAGTGCCCGCCCCGGACCCCGCAGTGGCGCCTGGCCGAGATCGCCGCCTGCGGCACCTCGATCGGCCCCGACCCCGACTCGCGCCGCGCGCACGTGGCGCTGCGCCGCGCCTACGCCTCGGGCACGATGACCGAGCGGGTCGACGAGCTGCTCGAGGCCGTCGGGCTGCCCAGCGCCCGCGCCACGCTCAACGTGTCGGTGCTGCTGCCCGTCCTGGACCCGGCGCTGCTCGAGCACGGGCTCGCGCAGGTCGCGCGGCAGTCCGGGGTCGCCCAGGTGATCGTCTTCGGCCCGCCGGAGGCCGAGCTGCGCGCCCCCGACGTGCTGGCCGACGTCGAGGTGATCTTCCGACACCTCGACTCGTCGCGCTCCACGGGCGCGATGCTGGCCCGCGGGCTGGACCTGTGCGAGGCCGACCTGGTCGCGGTCATGGACCCGCGCGACGTGTACGGCATGCACTACCTGAACGATCTGCGGCGGGCCTTCCAGTTCTGCACGGCCGACATCGTGGGCAAGGCGGCCTTCTACGCCCACATCCGCAAGGCCCAGGCCACGTTGCTCAAGCAGCCGGACGCCGAGTACTCCTACCTTCCGGAGATCGCCGGGGCCACCCTGCTCGCCCGCCGCAACACGCTGCGCGAGGTGGGCTTCCCCGACGTGTCGGAGGGCTGGGACGAGGTCATGATGCGGCAGTGCCGTACCGACGGGGTGAAGGTCTTCTCGGCCGACCGCTTCGGCTACGTCCGCGTCCGCGACGAGGATCGGTGGCTGCTCGGCGCCGCCCAGCTGGTGGAATACGGCTCCGCCGAGCCCCATGCGCTCATCTGACCGCGCGGCGAGTTTGATCTCGTGCGGCGGGTTCGCTCTCGTGCGGCGAGTTTGATCTCGTGCGGGGGGTTGATCGCGTGCGGCGGGTTTGATCTTGTACGGCGAAGCCGCCGCAACCGGCCGCCCGCCGCACTTCGGCTACGGGCCCGCGACCGGCGCGTCCGGCGAGTCGGTGACGGTTCCCGCCGCCACGGCGCACGGGACCCCGCTGGGGCGGAAAACCCACGGAACCCGCTGGGAGGAAGACCCACGGGACCCCGCTGGGGCGGAAGGCCCATGGGACCCCGCTGGTCGGGAAACCCATGGGACCCCGCTGGTCGGGAAACGCACGGGACCCCGTCGGGGCGGGAAACCCATGGGACCCAGCTGGGGCGGGGACCCTAGGATCGGGTCCGTGAAACCGGTTGGGACCTGGGAGGACGAGGCTGCCTACCTCGACGAGAGAGGCGAGCGGATCGTTGTCGCCGTGCCAGGGGAGCTCGTGGGCGAGGTCGAACCCTTGGACGTCACGGTGGACTGGCCGGACTTCCCGCGCACCTGGGACAACCCTGGCTTTGTGGTGCGGTACGCGCATGTCAGGGCGGTTGCCGTGCAGCGCTGGGCGCGCGAGCTGGGGGTCCCGCTGGATGGGTTCCGTCCCGAGTTGCTTGACCATCGGCTCGACAGGGCCGTGCTGCGCCTGCTCGCCGAGGTGCCGAGCCGCCGTGCGAGCAGGAATCCGGGGTGGGGGCCCTTCCTGGTGCGGCTGGCCGAGGCGTACCACGACGCGTTCGAGCACGCCCCCGCTCTGCCGATGGGGGACGAGCCGGTCACGCCGCTGCACACCGCGCGGGTTCACCTGGCGGCAGCCGTACAGAAGATCGTTGTAGGTCCGAACAGGCTATGAAATATCCCGTCATAAGGCGGAAAAGCGTAAAAATATCCCCCATATGGGGCTTGATCGCGTCTCGATAGTTGGGCAGCCGGTCCAGGAGGATCGGGGGTTCCGATAGCCTCGTTCGGGTGAGTCGCTTCGCCCATCCAGCCGGGGACCGGCACGCCGAGATGCTGCCCCACGAGCGCCCGCCCGCGGCGCCCGCCGACCTCAACCGGATCGACCCCGCGATCTGGCCCCGAACGTCGGGCCGGACCCAGGGCGCGCTCACGATCGGCCACATGGACGTCCGCGACCTGGCCGCCGAACACGGCACCCCGCTCTTCGTGCTCGACGAGAGCGACGTGCGCTCGCGGATGCGCGACTACGCCACCGCCTTCGCCGGGTCCGACGTCCACTACGCCGGCAAGGCGTTCCTGTGCAAGGAGATCGTCCGCTGGCTGCGCGACGAGGGGCTCGGCCTCGACGTGGCCAGCGGCGGCGAGCTGGCCGTGGCGCTCAGCGTCGGCTTCCCGCCCGAGCGGATCACCCTGCACGGCAACAACAAGTCCACCGCCGAGCTCACCCGCGCGATCGAGGTGGGCGTCGGCCACATCGTCGTCGACTCCTACGAGGAGATCGCCAGGCTGGGCTTCCTGGCCGACGAGTACGGCAAGCGGCCCAAGGTCATGATCCGCGTCACCACCGGCGTCGAGGCGCACACCCACGAGTTCATCGCCACGGCGCACGACGACCAGAAGTTCGGCCTGTCGCTCAACACCGGCGCGGCGGCGGAAGCCGTACGGCGCATCCTGGCGCTGCCGCAGCTGGAGCTGGTCGGCCTGCACTCCCACATCGGCTCGCAGATCGTCGACACGGCCGGGTTCGAGGTGGCGGCGCGGCGGCTGGCCACGCTGCTCGTCCAGATCAAGGGCGAGCACGGCGTGGTGCTGCCCGAGCTGGACCTGGGCGGCGGCTACGGCATCGCCTATGTCGAGGGCGACGAGGCACCCGACATCAAGGAGATCGCCGACGGCCTGCGCGAGATCGTCGCCAAGGTCTGCACCGACGCCGGCCTGCCGGTGCCGAGCCTGACCGTCGAACCAGGCCGGACGATCGTCGGACCAGGCGGCATCACGCTCTACGAGGTCGGCACCGTCAAGGACGTCGAGGGGCTGCGGACCTACGTCAGCATCGACGGCGGCATGAGCGACAACGTGCGCACCGCGCTCTACGGCGCCGAATACACCGCGGTGCTCGCCAACCGGGAGAGCTCCGCGCCGCCGATGCTGAGCCGCATCGTCGGCAAGCACTGCGAGAGCGGCGACATCGTCGTGCGCGACTGCTACCTGCCGGCCGACCTGGCGCCCGGCGACCTGATCGCGATCGCGGCGACCGGCGCCTACTGCCGCTCGCTGGCCAGCAACTACAACTACCTGCCGAAGCCCGCCGTGGTGGCCGTCGCCGACGGTTCCGCCCGCGTGATCGTGCAGGGCGAGACCGAGGACGACCTGTTGAGGGGGCAGCTGTGAAAGTCGCGCTGTTGGGCTGTGGCGTCGTCGGTTCGCAGGTAATCAGGCTCATGCACGAGCAGGCCGCCGACCTGGAGGCGCGCATCGGGGCGCCGCTGGAGCTGGCCGGCGTGGCCGTGCGGCGGCTCGGCCGAAAACGGGACGTGGCCGTCGACCCGTCGCTGCTGACCACGGACGCCACCGAGCTGGTGACCCGGCCGGACGTCGACATCGTGATCGAGGTGATCGGCGGCATCGAGCCCGCCAGGTCGCTGATCGTGGCCGCACTGGAGGCGGGCAAGTCGGTCGTCACCGCCAACAAGGCGCTGCTCGCCGAGGACGGCGCCACCCTGCACGAGGCGGCCAGGCGGGGCAACGGCGACCTGTACTTCGAGGCCAGCGTGGCGGGGGCCATCCCGCTGCTGCGCCCACTGCGCGAGTCGCTGGCCGGTGACCACGTCAAGCGGGTGCTGGGCATCGTCAACGGCACCACGAACTACATCCTCGACAAGATGGACTCCACCGGCGCCTCGTTCACCGACGCGCTGGAGGAGGCCCAGGCCCTCGGATACGCCGAGGCCGACCCGACCGCCGACGTGGAGGGCTTCGACGCCGCGGCCAAGGCGGCGATCCTGGCGGGACTGGCCTTCCACTCCCGGGTGACCGCGGCCGAGGTGCACCGCGAGGGCATCACCGAGATCACCGCGACCGACGTGGCCTCGGCCAAGGCCATGGGCTACGTCATCAAGCTGCTGGCCATCTGCGCCCGCTCCGACGACGGCCGCTCGATCGGCGTCAGGGTGCACCCGGCGATGATCCCCAGGACGCACCCGCTGGCCGGGGTCCGCGAGGCCTACAACGCGGTCTTCGTCGAGGCGGAGTCCGCCGGGCAGCTCATGTTCTACGGCAAGGGCGCCGGCGGCGCGCCCACGGCCTCCGCCGTGCTCGGCGACCTGGTGGCCGTGGCACGCAACCGCCTGGCCGGCACCCACGGTCCTGAGGAGTCGACCTACGCCTCGCTGGCGGTCCATCCGATGGGCGACACCGTCACCCGCTGCCATGTGGCGCTTGACGTGGCCGACAAGCCCGGCGTGCTGGCCCGGGTGGCCGACCTGTTCGCCAAGCACGACGTGTCGATCCAGACCGTGCGGCAGGAGGGCCACGGCGATGACGCCCAGCTGGTCATCGTCACCCACCGCGCCACGGACGCCGCGCTCGGCGCGACCATGGAGGGCCTGCGCGACCTCGACATCGTCAGGGCCGTGGCCAGCGTCATGCGCGTGGAGGGCGACGACTAGGACAGCTCGGCCCAGCTGCGCCGATCGCCCCACACCGAGGCGGGATCGACGTAGGGCCGCAGCAGCTCGGTCAGCTCCCGGTCGCCGCGGCCGTTGAGCTCCTCGGAGGCGATCTTCCTCGCCACGCCGGCGAGGAAGTCCGCCACCTGCACTCGGGCGTCGTCGCGCGAGGCGACGAGCCTGAGGCCCGTCGGGCCGCCCACCAGCTCGTCGAGCTGCGCGATCCGGTCCTGGGTGAGCGTGGTCTGCCGGTCGTGCACGATCGAGACCGGTTGCCAGCGCGCCACGGCTCGGACCAGGGCGGGCACCAGCGGGTCGAGCAGGGGTAGCAGCGCCGGGTTGTCCTGGTGCGCCTGGGCGTGCCGTACCAGGATCTCGGCTTGCAGCGGCAGTGTGGCGACCTGCGCGGAGAACTGCTCGGCCGTGATCTTGGCGCGCATCAGGTCGTTGAAGGCTCGCAGGAAGTCACGTTCGCGGTAGAGGGACAGCGCCAGAGGGCCGGTGTCGACTGTGTAGGTGAGCCGCCCGCTGAGCAGGTCGACGGCTCTGCCCGCAGCGAAGAACGCCTTCTCCACCAGGTGCACTCCGGAGCGGCCGTGGATCGGGCCGTCGTGGCCGAGCAGCCAGATCAGCGTCCCCCTGTGCTTGCCGCGCAGGAGGTGGTTCGCCTTGTACTCCTCGGCGGGGGAGCGGATCCTGCCGCGCAGCTCCAGGAGGCAGGCCTGCGCGGACTCGGCCGACAGCCACACGCTGGCGTGTGCGAACACGTCGGTCACGGCGTCGATGAGGTTCTCTCCCTCCGCGCCTGACTCGTCGCACGCGATCTCCGCCCGCATTCAGGTGATCCCGGCGATGAAGGCGGCGATGTCGTCCATGGCCGCGGCTGCCTCAGGCAGGAAGCTCCAGAACGTGTGGAAGACGTGGGTCGGCACGCCGTACACCCGGAGCGTGGTGTCGACGCCGCAGGCCCTGCCGTGCGCGACCAGCAGCCGCGCCTCCTCCACGATGGAGTCGCCCGAGGCGGCGTGGACCAGTAGCGGCGGCAGGCCGCTCAGATCCGTGTGCAGAGGATCCAGCGCCGGCTCGTCGACCGGCTGGCCGGCGAGGTAGAGCCGGGCGAAACGGCCGGCCTCGCGCGAGAACACGATGGCCGATTCCTCGGCCGGCTCCTGGGCCCGCACCTCCAGGTCGACCCACGGGCACAGCAGCACGGCGCCCGCCGGCCGCGGGATCTCCCGCTCGCGCAGCGCGATGAGCAGCGACATCACCAGCCCGCCGCCCGAGGAGTCGCCGGCGATCACCACCCGGCCCGGCGGCACGCCCGTGTCGAGCAGCCACTGGTAGGCGGCCATCGAGTCCTGCAGGGATGCCGGATACGGGTGCTCGGGCGCCAGCCGGTAGTCGATGATCAGTGCCCGGGCGCCCGCCGCCGCCGCGACGGCGCCCGCCAGGTGCTTGTACCCGAACGCAGAGCCCGCCACGTGGCCGCCGCCGTGCAGGTAGAGCACCGTGGTGTCCGACGCCTCGGGCGGGACCAGCCGCAGCGCCGGGGTGCCGCCCGCGATGACTGCGGTGATCGTCACCCCTTCCGGGCAGGAGTACTGGCCGTGCAGCTCCTCCACGGCCATGCGCAACTCGTTCATCGCGGTCGTGGCCGAGGCGGTGATCAGCGGCTCCCACAGCCGCGCCATCCGCTCCTCCAGCTCGCCGCCGACGCTACGCGTCGTGAGTATCGCCTCGTCCAGGTCGGCGAGCAGCGGCCGGGTACGGGACAGCAGCGTCTCTCCCGCCGCGGTGAGCTCGACCCGCTGCGTGGAGCGGCGGAACACGTCACAGCCGAGCAGCCTCTCCAGCGCTCTGATCTGACGGCTCAGCGCGGGCTGCGAGATGTAGAGCCGCTGCGCGGCGCGGCCGAAGTTCAGCTCGTCGGCGACCGCGACGAAGGCGCGCAGGTGCCGCAGCTCGATCATTGCTCCAGTCTGCCCGCTTGATGCGTGCGGCGCATCGGAGTAATGACCAACCGGCCTTTCCCCCGGCGGGCCCCGCCACGCCACAGTGGTCCCGAGACCTTCTGGAGGGCATCATGACCAAGATCACCGCAGAGCTCTTCTCGACCCTGGACGGTGTCGTCTCCGCGCCCGAGGAGTGGCACGGCCCGTACTTCACCGAGGAGATGGGCGCGCGGACCGGGGAGCTGATCGCCGCCTCCGGCGTCATGCTGCTGGGCAGGCGCACCTACGAGATGCACGCCGGCTACTGGCCCACGGCCGACGATCCGATGGCCGAGCTGATGAACTCGATCCCCAAGCTCGTGGTCACCTGGACGCTGGAGACGTTCGACTGGGAGAACTCCTCGGCGCTCAAGGGGACGGTCGCCGACCTCAAAGCCGAGGGCGGGCCGGACATCCTCATCACCGGCAGCGTCGCGCTGGTCCAGTCCCTGCTGCGGGAGGCGCTGATCGACGAGCTGCGCCTGATCGTCGACCCGCTCGTGGCCGTCGAGGGGACACGCCTCTTCCAGGGGTACGACGGCCCGCACGGCCTCCGGCTCCTGGACAGCCACCCCTTCTCCACCGGCGCACTCTCCCTCACCTACGGCTGGTAGCCCCGGCGGCGGACCGCGGACTGTTGTTTTTGCCAACTCTTGGTACGGCACGCGGCACAGTGACTGGATGGACCAAACCGCCCAGGACCGCTGGCTGGCGGCACTCAGGGACCACGCGGCCCGCCTCTCCTTCCCGGACTGGGAACGGGGAGAGGAGGACTGGACCACCCTCTACACCACCTTCGACGAGGCTGGATCCCCGGTCACGGAGGTGGCCGTCTACCGAGGCCACGACAGAATCCACTACCACCGCTACACAGGCGCCGCCGTAACCCCCTTCTGGACCAACCTCCTCAACGAAGCCGCCGAATAGGGAGCAGCTCAGACGCCGAGCAACTCGTGGAGCTGCCACGCGTCGCGGTCACCCACCACGCGAAGCGCCAGTTCAGCGCGACTGGCCAGTGCCAAGGGGAGCCGCTCTCCGGTGGCATACCCATGCGCCAGCCGATCAAGCGCGGCACCGACCAGCGGCCCAGCCGTCCGGACCGTCGCAGCCAGAGCGATCGATCTAGTGGAACCGCCATGCAGCACGATGTTTCGCTGGCGATAGAGCCTGCGGAGGCTGGCGCGCAGGTAGCGGTTGATTCTGTAGAGAGTCGTCGAAGGAGCGGCAACCAGTTCCTGGGCCCGCTTCAACGCCGCGTTGGTCAGCGGGTCTGCCACTTGCTGGTCCGGATTGGCCATCAGCCAGGCCACCATACGTTGGGTGCGCGCTCTGTTGTTGCCTTGGAGGGCTGTCAGTTCCCGGCCGAGCCGCGTGTGCGTGGCGAGGATCCTGGGGTTGTAGCTGAGGCTCGTCAGCTCGGCACGAGGCCAACCTGCTGTGACTACGGCGGCAGCGCGGTCAGCGGATACGGCGCGTCCCTCTTCTCGGTCGTCATCGTCGGTGTCGCAGAAGAGCAAGGCTTCGAGTGCTGCCCACGCGCCCGCCACCGCCTTGCTTGGAGAGCTCTCGGTGAGCGCCGCCGCCAACTCCAACGCGTCGTCGATGCGAGTTCCTTCGGACCCAGTCTCGGGAAGATCGTAGAGAACTCCGAGGCGTTCCAATGACAGGACATTCACGGCAGGGTCGCCGCGCCGGAAGTCCTGTGGATCAGGTAGCCCGGTCATGAAGACCTTGGGATATGCCTCGAGACGAGCCTGGTCCCGGCGATAGCGAACCCGATTCCGGATCCGGTCGAATCTTTCGATCATCTCGTTGAGCGCCGAGACATGATCCCTGGCGCGGACCCGGAAGAGGAGTCCGCCACTGGCACGCACTGATGTGACATCGGGGAACTCTTGATCGAGTCGATCCTTGACTACTTCGGGAGGCATCCACAGTGCCGACTTCGTCGCGGCTTCAAGAGCCGGGACCTTGTCCTGAACGACGATCATCCCCTCGAAGTCCTGCTCGCCTCGCGCTTCCAACTCCATGAAGAGGTCGATCAGATCGACGGCGGTGCTTGAAGGGTCCAACCGGCTCCGGATTTGGTGGCGCAGGTAGTCCTGATGGAACCCGCAGTCGAGCAGATGCGACGCGATGCACCGAGCGGAACGTTCCACATGAGCGGAGCCAGTGGTGACCAGATCACGCCAGCGACGGAGGTAGCCGTCGGCGACGAGATCGGTAAGCAGCGTGAGCGTGCGCTGATGTCTGGCGCCCGCCTTGATGGGAGTTTTGCACGTCTGGTGGATCTGGCTCCGAATCTGTCCGTCGCCAATCGCGCTGTCGGTCTTCAACCTGGGAATGAGCGACTCCCGAGCGCACCAGGACATGGCCTTGGACGACAGAACGTGACGTCCGACCCAGTCCGCGGCTTCCACCGTCTCTCGCATCGCGAGGACCGTTCCAAGATCCCACAAGCGCCTGTGCCAAGGCTGCCAAGACTCCATGAGCTCGCAGATTCGCGCTTTGATCAGGAGGTCGGTGACGGACCGGTCTGCGGACACCATGCGCCCCTCGGCAAGGAGTAACTGTCAATGTGTTGTTTCCAAGAACGATTGCGACCAGGCTGAGCGGGGAACTATCCTCATGAGTCTTAGGCAGGGGAGTCGCCCTTCAGGGGCCGCTCCCCATTGCCTTTTCTGATCGCGTTCGGCAAGTCTCGCTTACCAGGGACGGACTGGTGCCTGAAATCGCGGAATTGCCCGCGTGGGCAGGTGTCTCGAGTTCGTGCACATCCAGCAGGGTTGCAACCTCTGCGCGATCTGGTACAAAACATGCGATCACCTGGCGCATGCCCACAAGGTCGCGAATATCCGCCTGCTCAGGCCGGAGCCGCCTCAGCGGGATTGCCCGAAACGGCTGGCCTCATCAGCAAGTCGTACATTGCCGATAGAGCTTTCGCCGTGCATCGACCTGACGGGCGCTGGTGCGAGGGGTCACTAAGCCCTTTTCATCCCTTGGTGAGGATCTGCCGATCTCAGCAGGTACGGTGTTCGCCTGATGACGTAGAAACCCTTGGTGTACTGAGCGTCGGTGTGACGAGGTTGGCCCACGAGGTACAGCTGAGGCAGAGCATTCGGGGCGCGTAGTTGCGGCCCTTGATATGGGGTCGCTTGTCTTCAGGATGATCACCGAAAGGGCTCGACGCCTGAGTATCGTGCGAGTGTCATTCAGCACCACTTGGTACGGCTTCCGCTCGCCTGGTCACACCTGCCTGATTGGAGAGTCATGCCCGAGGTATCCACGACCACGACCGTCAACGCAGGGCCGGAAGAGGTCTGGGCACTGCTGCGAGACTTCAACGGGCTCGGCAGGTGGCACCCTGCAATGTCGCTCAGCGTGATCGAGGAGGGGCGTGAGCCCGAGGAGGTCGGCGCCATCCGCAGGTTTACCTACCCGGACGGCTCGGTCGTGAGAGAGCGGCTGACCGCCTTCTCCGACGCCGATCGGTCCTACTCCTACACCGTCGAGGAGATCTCGCTGCCCATAAGCAGCTATCACGCCACGCTCGCGGTGTCACCCGCCGCCTTGGGCGGCGCCATGATCAACTGGTCTGTATCGTTCGTCTGCCCGCCGGAGGCGGAGAGACACCTCGAGGACTTCCTGCGTAACGTGGTTTTCGGTAGCGGGATGGTCGTATTGGAGGCGCGTTTCCAGTGAACCCTTTTCATCCTCTGGAGACGGATGCTGATCACAGCATGATCGCGGGTCCGATGTCCGGCTGATGACATAGCAGAGCTCCTGGTGGCAAAAACAAACCCGAGTCCCAGAAACGGGCCAACCCCTCCTACGCCCGTCTTCGCGGTTCGGGCGAGCGCGCGAATGCCCAGCTCGGCGCATCCGCGAAGCTCCGCTGCTGCCCCCTCAAGGCCGGGCACCTGTGCAAGGTCATCGCCGTCCTGCAGAACTACGAAGGCGTCCCAGGATGAAAAGAGGTCACTGTTGAGTGGCTGTCACACGGGTCGATGCCTCTCTCTGGATATGGCCGACGAATTGATGCCCATCGGGCGGTCCGCCTCGAGGGTGGGTATCAGGTGGGTGGTGGTCCAGGTGGGTTTCGGGTGGGGTCTTCAGCAAACACAGTCCGAGCTTCAGCGAGGGCCTTTGCGCGCCGGAGGCGCGAATCCTGATCAAATACAGTCCGAGCCGGAGGCGGGGTCGGCGCGGGTGTAGGGGCGCGCCCCTGCCAAGGGGGTTGGGGGAGCTCGGCTCCCCCATGAGGGGAGTCCGAGTTGATCGCGTAGCGCTATGGCGCGAGGGCGATGCGGTGGGGGAGGGCTGTGTTGCGGCGGGGGTCGAGGCGGTGGACTGCCAGGTCGAGGGCTTTGCGCTGGCCTACCAGGACGACCCAGGACTTGGCGCGGGTGACGAGGGTGTAGAGCAGGCGGCGGCGGAGCATGATGCCGCCGGCCTCGGCGACGACGGGGGCGACGACGATGGGGTATTCGCTGCCCTGCGAGCGGTGGACGCTGATGGCGTAGGCGTGGGTGAGGTCGTCCAGCTCGTCGAAGCCGTAGGTGACCGGTTCGCCGTCGTCCACGAGGATCTCCACCTGGCGGTCCTCGTGGTTGATGGCGGTGATGGTGGCCGTCTCGCCGTTGAAGACGCCCTTGTCGTAGTTGTTGCGGATGGGCATGACGCGGTCGCCGACGCGGAAGGGGCGGGTGCCCGACCAGTGTTCTGGTTTGTCCGCCACGAACGGGTTGAGACGTTCCTGCAGGAGACGGCCGAGCTCGGCGGTGCCGGCCACGCCCTTGCGCATCGGGCACAGGACCTGGACCTGCGAGGCGGGGACGCCCTGCTTGCGGGGGATCGCCTCGGTGGCCAGGTGGACCACCCGGTCGGCGACCGCGGAGGGGTCGTCGAGCTCCTCGAACCAGAAGCCGCCCCCGCCGGGCAGGAACGGCAGCTCGCCCGAGCGGACCTGGCCCGCCGCCTGGATGATCCCGCTGCCGGAGGCCTGGCGGAAGACGTGGGTGAGGCGCACCCGGGGGATGTCCTCGACCCGCAGCAGGTCCGACAGGACGCTGCCGGGGCCGATGCTGGGCAGCTGGTCGCTGTCGCCCACCAGCAGCAGGTGGCTGCCGGACGGCAGGCCGGTGCACAGGCGGGTGGCCAGGTGCAGGTCGAGCATGGACGCCTCGTCCACCACGACGAGGTCGGCCTGGACGGGCGCCTGGTCGAACAGCACGGTCGGGTCGGGCTCGTGGGCCAGCATGCGGTGGATGGTCATCGCGGGCAGCCCGGTCAGCTCCGACAGCCGCTTGGCCGCCTTGCCGGTGGGTGCGGCCAGCGTGACCGTGCCGCCCATGGCGCGCACGGTGGCGGCGATGACCTTGACGGTGTGGCTCTTGCCGCAGCCGGGTCCGCCGGTGAGGATCGACACGGTGCTGGTCAGGGCCATGGTGACCGCGGCACGCTGGTCGTCGTTGAGCCCCGGGTCGTCGCTGAAGCCGCGCAGCGGCAGCGTCGAGCGCGCCCGCCACAGCCGCAGCAGCTGCTCGGCCAGCTTGACCTCGCGGGCGTGCAGCTCCTTGAGGAACACCACGAGGCGGCCCTCGATGGACTCCACGACCACGCGGCGCTCGGCGGTGAGCGCGTCGAGCTGCTCGCGGATCAGGTCCTCGTCCAGCTCGAGCAGCTCGACGGTCTGGGCGACGAGCGCGGTCCTGGACAGGTAGCAGTGCCCGCCGCCGCTGGCCGCCGCCTCCAGCCGGTCGACCAGGGCCGCCTTCACCCGGAGCGGGCTGGTCTCCGGGATCCCGCACTGGAGGGCGATCTTGTCGGCCGAGGCGAAGGCGATGCCGCGGACCCGGCCGATCAGCTGGTAGGGGTCGGTGGTCAGGGTCTCCGCGGCGGCCTTGCCGTACACCTGGAAGATCTTGGCGGCGAGCAGCGGGCTCAGGCCGAAGCCCTGCAGCACGACCATGAGCGCGGCGATGGCCTTCTGGTCCTGCCAGGCCTCGATGATCTGGGTACGGCGGGCCGGGCCGATGTTGATGACCTCGGTCAGTCGCGCGGGGGCGGTGTCGATCACGGCCAGCGTGTCCTCGCCGAAGTGGCCGACGATGGCCTGGGCCAGGCGCGGCCCGATGCCGCGGATCAGGCCGGAGCCGAGGTAGAGCTGGATGGCGCGGATCGTGGACGGCACGATCCGCTCGCAGTCGGTGACCTCGAAGCGGCGCCCGTGGCGCTGGTGGTCGCGCCACTCGCCGACCAGCTTGAGCGTCTCGCCCGGCTGCACACTCGCGAGAGTGCGGCCGGCCGCCACGAACCCCGGCTCGGTCTCGGAGGTCATGCGGGCAACCGTGTACTCGTCGTCCCTGACGTACACGAGCTGCTCGACCGAGGCCTCCACGTAGCAGATCCAACCACGCTGCACTGACACATTGGGCCGACATATTGAGTAGGGGCCTACTCATGTCGCCGCTCGAACCCGGGAACACGCTGGCGCCATGGAGATTCCATTCGAGCTGGTAGAGGCCAAGAGGGCGGTCGAGTTCGCGGTGCTGGCGCTGCCCGGCGTGGTCGGCATCGGGCTGGGGGCGCGCGAGGAGGACGGCGAGCTGTTCGACGAGCTCGCCGTGCGGATCCTGGTGGAGGACGCCTCCCAGGTGCCCGACGACCTGCCGGGAGAGATCGGCGGCGTGGCGGTGTGCGTGATCGAGCGGCGCTACGAGCCGTGCGGCTTCCCCGACGAGGCGCGCTACAAGGACCTGCGGGGCGGAATCAAGATCACGCAGCCGCTCAGGGGCGAGGGTACGATGGGCGCGATCGTGGAGGACGCGAGCACCGGCGAGCTGCTCGGTCTCAGCTGCTACCACGTGGTCGGCGACGTGGGCGTGAGCTTTCCCGACAACGTCTGGCAGCCCACCAACCCACCCCTGGTCGCCCCGGTCCCTGACACCGACAACCTGGGCGAGGTCGCGGCGGTCGACTTCCCGAACACGCCTCCGCTGCCGTTCTCACCGATCCGGGTGAGCATGACGGACTCGGCCGTGTTCCACCTGGACGTCGCCAAGAAGAAGGGGCGCACGTTCTCCCGGGCCATCGCCGGCCAGGGGCTCGGGCAGCCCGACCTGATTCCCGCGATCCAGGCGACGGCGGACCCGACCGTGTTCCAGCAGGTGCGCAAGCGCGGGTTCAAAACCGGGCCCACCAACGGCACCGTCCAACCGGGCAAGGTCGCGGGGCTGTGGACCACCCTCAACTGGCCCACCGGCGGACCGAACGCCTACCTCATGGAACAGGTCGAAATCCTGGGAAAAAACGGGAAATTCTGTGACTCAGGGGATTCGGGGTCCTTGGTGCTCGACGCGACGGAGCCGACCGCGCTCGGCCTGCTGTGGGGCGCGCAGGGCACGTTCGGCATCATGTCGCTCATCAGCAACGTCGAGGCCCACCTGGGAATCTCAATGGTCTGGGCGTAGCCGCGCCAGCCGGTTGCGCACGCCGTCGAAGTGGGCGCTGACGGCCCGCACCGCGGCCGCCTTGTCGCCCGCCAGCACGGCGGCGTAGATGTCGCCGTGCCGCTTGGCGACGTCCGCCGGGGACTCGTCGGGCGCGCCGAGGTGGCCGCGCAACTGGTAGTAGACGTCCCAGAAGGCGCCGAGCAGCTGGCTGACCAGCGGGTTGCCGAGCGGCCTGTAGAGCAGGTCGTGGAAGAGCCGGTCGATCTCCGGTGACACCTCGCCGACGGCGGCCTCCGCCTCCATGCGCGCCATCACCTCGGCCGCCGGGCTCAGGTCGGCCTCCTCGCCCAGGTCGATCAGCCGCTGCACCAGGCCCGTCTCCAGGATCTCGCGGATCTCCACCAGGTGCTGCAGGTGGTTGCGCCCGTCCTGCAGCGTGATCCTGCTGTGGAAAGCCAGCTCGTCGACCAGCCCGGCCAGCGACATCCGGCCGACGAACATGCCGAACCCGTGCCGGATGTCGACGATGCCGACGGCCTGCAGCGCCTTCAGCGCCTCCCGCACCGAGTTGCGGCTGATGCCCAGCTCCTCCATCAGCTCCGACTCGGTGGGCAGGGGGTCCCCGGCCACCAGCCCACGTCGCACGATGATCTCCTTGACGGCCTCCTGGGCCTCCACCGCACGGCTCAGCCGGGGGCGCGGAACACCGGTCATCTGAATCCTCCCCGCGTAACATTCCGGAAACCCTCTGTTGACCGCAACCCGGTCGGGCCTTTAGCGTCCACGTTACGCACAAGATAGGACATGGGATGTCCCACGTTCTACCCCCCAGGAGGCATCCGTGAGCTCTGAGTTCAGCCGCCGTGACTTCCTGCGCTACAGCGGAGCGGCGGCGTTCATCACCGCCGGCCTGTCGGCCTGCAGCGGCGGGCCGGCCTCCACCGGCTCCGTGGGCGCGGGCTCGAACAAGGACCTGATCACCGCCGTCATCGGCTACGGCAACGACCAGAGCTGGGACCCGACGCAGACGGCCTCGGCCTTCGCGATGGCCGGGATCAACCACGTCTACGAGGGACTACTGGACACCGATCCCATCATGCGGGAGCCGTACCCCGCGCTGGCGACCGCGCTGCCGGCCGACCTGAACGCGACGTCGTGGAAGTTCACCCTGCGCGACGGCGCCAAGTGGCACGACGGGCAGCCCGTCACCGCCGACGACGTGGTCTTCACCTTCCAGCGCATCCTCGACCCGCAGGCCAACGTCCTCACCGGAAACTTCTTCAAGGCCTGGCTGCAGGAGGTCAAGAAGGTCGACGACAAGACCGTCGAGCTGGTCTTCAAGTTCCCCTTCCCCGACGCGGCGCCCCGGCTGACCATCGCCAAGATCATGCCCAAGCACGTCTTCAGCCAGCCGGGCGCCTGGGACCAGGCCAAGACCGGCAAGGCGGTCGGCTCGGGACCGTACAAGCAGGTGCAGCACAACCCCAAGTCCAACACCGCGTTCGAGGCGTTCGACGGCTACAACGGCCCGCGCCCGGCCACGGTCAAGAAGATGAACTGGCTCACGATCGTGGACGCCTCCGCCCGGGTGGCCAAGATCTCCGGCGGCAGCGCCGAGGCGCAGATCGCCGACAACATCCCCTACGCCAACGTCGAGCAGCTCAAGCAGCAGGGCCTGACCGTCGAGGGCGGCAAGGGCATGAACCACATGTTCCTGATGTTCAACACGGGCGCCAAACCCTTCGACGACGTGCGCGTACGGCAGGCCCTGCACTACGCCATCGACAAGCGCAAGATGATCGACGTGGCTCTCAAGGGCCACGGGACGGCCTCCAGCTCCTTCCTCAACGAGGGCCACCCCGACTACAAGCGCGCCTCGGCCGTCTACGACTACGACCCGGACAAGGCCAAGGCGCTGCTCAAGGAGGCCGGGGTAAGCAACCTGACGATCAACCTGATGGCCGTCAACGTCAGCTGGATCGCCGACTGCCTGCCCACGATCGCCGCCTCCTGGGAGGCCATCGGGATCAAGACCACGCTGGAGCCGCAGGACACCGCGGCGCTGTTCGCCAAGATGGACCAGTTCCAGGACTACCAGGTGGTCGCCGCCGCCTCGAACCCCAACCAGTTCGGCATGGACGCCGACCTGATCCTGCACTACAACTACGTGCCAGGCGGCCTGTGGATGAAGTACTCCCACTGGGACCAGAGCAAGGACGCCAAGGCCCTGTTCGCCCTGATGGACCAGGCCACCAAGGAGCCCGACAAGGCCAAGAAGGCCGACCTCATCCACAGCTACATCGACCTCATCGCCGAGAACGCCGTGCTCTATCCGGTGGTGCACAACGAGCTGATGACCGCCTGGGACCCGAAGAAGCTGTCCGGCATCCGCGCCCAGCCCTACCCGGGCATCAACCTGCTGCAGGCCAAGCGGACGTGATCGTCGTAGCGAGGATGCTGCTGCGGCGCGTCCTGATCCTCGTCCCGATGCTGCTCGGCGTCGTCGCGTTCGTGTTCGTCGTGATGCGCTTCTCAGGCGTCAAGCCGGAGTACGCCTACTTCCAGGGCGCGAACCCGACCGCCGAGCAGATCCACCAGTTCCAGGTCGAGAACGGCCTGCTGGACCCGCTGCCGCTGCGCTACGTCCGCTTCGTGGCCGACCTGGCGCGCGGCGACATGGGCACCAGCGTGCTCACCAAGAAGCCGGTGCTCGAGTCGGTCACCACGGCGCTGCCGCTGACGCTGCAGCTGACGTTCCTCGGCCTGCTGGTAGCGGTCGTCCTGGCGCTGGTGTTCGGCGTGGTCGCGGCGCTGTTCCGCGACCGCTGGCCGGACCAGGTGATCAGGATGATCTCGCTGGTCGGGGTGGCGGCCCCGGCGTTCTGGCTGGCGCTGCTGATGATCCAGTGGCTGGCCGTGGGCGCGGGGATCTTCCCGACCGGCGGCTACATCAACCCGGCCGACTCGCTGTCCGGCTGGCTGCGGTCGCTGACCCTGCCCGCGCTGTCGCTGTCGCTGCCCGTCGCGGCGCAGCTGACCAGGATCGTGCGCACCTCGATGGTCGAGGAGCTCGACCGCGACTACGTGCGGACCGCGATCGGCAGCGGGCTGCCGCCGGTCGTGGTGGTCGGGCGGAACGTGCTGCGCAACGCGCTGATCAACCCGCTCACCGTGCTGGGACTGCGCGTCGGATACCTGATCGGGGGCGCGGTGGTGATCGAGACGATCTACGGGCTGCCCGGGATGGGACAGCTCATGATCAACGCGGTGCGTGACGGGGATCCCGCGGTCGTGCAGGGCGTGGTGCTGACGATCGCGGTGGGCTTCATGGTGGTGAACCTCGTGGTGGACATCCTCTACCTGCTGATAAATCCGCGCTTGAGGAGCGCCGCATGAGAAATCACCTCACCGAGCGGCTGGAACGGCCCGGGATGCGCTTCCGCAGGCTCAAGCCGAGCTCGTGGATCTCCCTCGGGCTGGTTGCGGTGGTCGTGGTGGCCGCCGTTCTGGCGCCCGTCATCGCGCCGCACTCGCCGTACTTCCAGGAGCTGTCGGGTGGCGGGCCGTCGGCCGAGCACTGGATGGGGCTCGACAGCGCCAACCGCGACATCCTGTCCAGGCTCCTGTACGGCGCGCGGTGGTCGCTCATCATCGGCCTGGGCGCGACCGGGCTCGCGCTCGTGGCGGGCGCGGTGATCGGCGCGCTGGCCGCCACGTCCCGCAGGGGCTCGGACGAGACCGTCATGCGGATCCTCGACGTGATCATGGCCTTCCCCGGGATCGCGCTGGCCGCCGTCCTCGTCGCGGTGTTCGGGGGCAGCATCCCGGTGCTGGTCATGGCCATGGCCTTCCTCTACATGCCGTCCGTGGCGCGGGTCGTGCGGGCCAACGTGCTGGCCCAGTATGGCGAGGACTACGTGGCCGCCGAGCGCGTCATCGGGGCCAGGACGCCGCACATCCTGCTGCGCCACGTGGCCGTCAACTGCGCCGCGCCCGTGCTGGTGTTCTGCACGGTGATGGTGGCCGACGCGATCGTGTTCGAGGCGTCGCTGTCGTTCATCGGCGCCGGGGTGCGGCCGCCCAACCCGTCGTGGGGCAGCGTCATCGCCGACGGCAAGAACATGGTGCTGCTCGGCGGCTGGTGGGCCACGGTCTTCCCCGGGCTGCTCATCCTGATCACGGTGCTGGCGCTGAACATCCTGTCCGAGGGGATCTCGGACGCCTGGGCGGCGCCCGCCAGGCAGGCTGCCGAGGCTCCCACGAGCGCCGCGCCCACCCGCACACCTGCGCGTGGTGTGGTGACCGAGCTGCCGGGGATCGAGGAGGCGGCGCGGCGGCTGGCCGAGCGGGCCAGGCCGATCCCCGGCGGCGAGCCGGTGCTGGCGGTGGAGAACCTGCGGATCGGGTTCGAGGCCGGGGTCGACGTCGTGGACGGGATCTCCTTGGAGGTGCGGCCCGGCGAGGTGCTGGGCCTGGTCGGCGAGTCCGGCTGCGGCAAGTCGCTGACCGCGCTGACGATCATGGGTCTGCAGCCGCGCGACGCCCGCGTCTCCGGCCACATCCGCTTCGACCACAAGGAGCTCATCGCCCTGCCGCGCCGCGCCAGGCGCAGGCTGCTCGGCCACGAGATGGCGATGATCTACCAGGACGCGCTGTCCTCGCTGAACCCGGCGATGACGATCCGCGCCCAGCTCAAGCAGGTCTGCCGGCGCGGCGGCAGCCGTACTCCCGCCGAACTGCTCGAGCTCGTCGGCCTCGACGCGGCGCGGACGCTCAGGTCCTACCCGCACGAGCTGTCGGGCGGGCAGCGGCAGCGGGTGCTCATCGCGATGGCGCTCTCGCGCGACCCCAGGCTGATCGTCGCCGACGAGCCCACCACGGCGCTGGACGTCACCGTCCAGGCGCAGGTCATCGAGCTGCTGCTGCGCCTGCGGGAGGAGCTGGGGTTCGCGCTGATCCTCGTCTCGCACGACCTGGCGCTGGTCGCCGACGTCACCGACCGCGTGGTCGTGATGTACGGCGGGCAGATCGTCGAGGCCGGAGCCACAGCGACCCTGGTCGGCGCGCCAGCCCACCACTACGCCCGCGGGCTGCTGGGTTCCGTGCTGTCGCTGGAGTCGGGGGCCGAGCGGCTCACCCAGATCCCCGGCGTGGTCCCCGCCCCGGCCGACTTCCCGGCCGGATGCCGGTTCGCCGATCGCTGCCCGGTGGCCACCGAGATCTGCCACACCACCACGCCACACCTGGAGGGCGACGTGCGCACCCACGCCTACGCCTGCCACCACCCCGCGCTCGTGGGGAGTGAGCAGCATGCTTGAGCTGCGCGACGTGCACGTGGTGCACAAGGCCCGCACCGGCGGGCTGTTCTCCCGTGATCGGGTCCACGCCCTGACCGGCGCGGACCTCACGGTCGTCAAAGGGGAGACCGTCGGGGTGGTGGGCGAGTCAGGGTGCGGGAAGTCCACGCTGGCCCGGGTGATGGTCGGGCTGCAACGGCCGGCCCGGGGCACGGTGTCGCTGCACGGCCACGACCTGTGGGCGGGTTCCGACGCGCGCCGGCGCGATCTCGTCGGAGCCGGCGTCGGACTGGTCTTCCAGGACCCGTCCACGGCTCTGAACCGGCGGCTTCCGATCAGGAAGATCCTGCGGGACCCGCTGGACGTCCACCGGCGCGGGACACCCAAGGAGCGCGACGAGCGGGTACGGGAGCTGCTCGGGCTGGTCGGCCTGCCTGCCGGCGTGGCCGGGCTGCTGCCGTCCCAGCTGTCCGGCGGGCAGCGGCAGCGGGTGGCCGTGGCCAGGGCGCTCGCGCTCGAGCCCGGGCTGCTCGTCGCCGACGAGCCGACCAGCGCGCTGGACGTCTCCGTCAGGGCGCAGATACTGAACCTGCTGCTCGATCTCAAGGAGCGGCTGGGTCTGGCGCTGGTGTTCGTCTCGCACGACATCCAGACCGTCAGGCGGATGAGCGACCGGGTGGTCACCATGTACCTGGGCAGGATCGTCGAGCAGGCGCCCGCCGCAGACGTGCCCCTGGGCGCCCGCCACCCCTACACCCGGGCGCTGTTCTCGGCCACGCCCGGGCTGATCTCACCCATCAACCCCATCCCGCTGGTGGGGCAGGTGCCCTCGGCGACCCGGCCGCCGTCCGGCTGCCCGTTCCGCACCCGGTGCTGGCGGGCCGACGGGACGTGCGAGACGGCCTGGCCCGCCGTACAGCGGGACGACCTGCACCTCTACCACTGCCACCACCCCGTGGCGGCAGGCGCGACCGACCTCGAACTGATCCAGGAGCGACCCGTATGAATGGCGTGATCCCGCCGGTGTGCACCCCGATGACCCCGGACCACGAGGTGGACGCCGCCTCGCTCGTCCGGCTGGTCGACCACCTGCTGACGGGTGGGGTGGACGCGCTGTTCGTGCTGGGGTCGTCGTCGGAGGTCGCCTACCTGACGGACGCGCAGCGGGCGATCGTGCTGGACACCGTGGTCGGGCACGTGGGCGGGCAGGTGCCGGTGCTGGCCGGAGTGATCGACATGACGACGCCGCGGGTGCTGGAACACGCGCGGACCGCGCTGGCCAAGGGTGCGGCCGGGCTGGTGGCCACGGCGCCGTTCTACACGCGGACGCATCCGGTGGAGATCATGACGCATTTCCGGCACCTCGCGGCCAAGACGGAGGTGCCGGTCTACGCCTACGACCTGCCGATCTCCGTGCACGTCAAGCTGAGCGCCGACCTGCTGCTCGAGCTGGCCTCCGAGGGGGTGCTCGCCGGGGTCAAGGACTCCAGCGGCGACGACGGCGGGCTGCGCGAGGTCATCCTGCGCAGGCAGGCGGGCTTCAGCGTGCTGACCGGGTCGGAGGTGACCGTGGACGCGGCGCTGTGGATGGGAGCCGACGGGGTCGTGCCCGGGCTCGGCAACGTCGACCCATCGGGCTATGCCCGACTCTACCGGGCGGCGTGCCAGGGCGACTGGGAGGCGGCCAGGGCCGAGCAGGAACGGCTGGTCCGCCTCTTCGAGATCGTCCGCGTCGGCGGACGGCGCATGGGCGGCAGCTCGTCGGGGCTCGGCGCGTTCAAGGCCGCACTCCACCTGCGCGGCGTCATCGACCATCCGACCACCGCGCTTCCCCAGGTTCCGCTCGACGCCGACGAGGTCGGGCGGGTCGGCAAGCTCCTGGCCGCCGTGGGGCTGCTCTAGCGCGCTCTCAGCGAGCCCGCGAGCTGCGCGACGTCCTCCGCGCCGTCCTCGATCAGTTTGGCCGCCAGGTCCGAAAGGGCCCGCCCTGCGGACAGTTCGTCCCCGATGCCGGGCACCGGCCTGTCGGTCGGGTTGCGCCTGGCATAAGCGACGCTCTCGTGCCGCCTGGCACCGGCGGCGAACAGGGTCGCCGTCGCCGTCGTGACGGCGTCCTCGTCGTCCTCGGTGATCGAGATCTCCACGGTCCACTGCTTGCTCTGCATCGCGAACACCTCCTCACTCCAGGGTCTCTCGGCACGGCCGCTGGGGGAAGCCCTACGCGTCGTCGTGAAAGCGCAGGTCCTCGCGGTCGAGCCGGCGCTGCAACCGGCGCCGGTTCGACTCGCCGATCTCGCCGTCGGCGTACATCCGCTCGAGGAGCACGCTCTGGACGAGCAGCACCTCCCGCCGCACCTGACCGCTCTGCGGATCGTCGTCCTCCAGCTCCAGCTGGTCGCGCACCTTCTTCAGTACGGCGGGCGGCGTCGTCTCCAGGTCCTGCAGCTCGTCCAGGTAGGCCTCGGCGCGCTCAGACAGGCGCGCGACCGCCCTCCGGTACTCCTCCTCCGAGTCGCTCGGCGCGATCGCCAGCCCCGACAGCCGCACCAGCGGCGCCAGCGTGAACCCCTGCACGATCAGCGAGATGACGATCACCCCCGTCGCCAGCACCATGAGCAGCGACCGGTGCGGCAACGGCTGCCCGTCGTCGGTGAGCAGCGGGATCGACAGGGTCGCGGCCAGCGGCACCACCCCGCGCGCTCCCGCCCACGACACGACCGCGGGCACCTGCCACGACGGCCGCAGCCTGCGGTGCAGGATCGCGCTCAGCGGGAACATCCATGCCACCCTGACCAGGATGAGCACCGCCGCGATGGCCAGGACCGCAGGTAGCCACGACTGCTCGTCGGGCGCCAGGCGGCGGATCTGCGTGGGCAGCTGCAGCCCGATCAGGCTGAACACCACGCTCTCCAGCAGGAAGATCACCGTGCCGTAGACGGCCGAGAGCTGCAGGCGGATCCCGGAGTTCGTCAGCTCGTGCTGCCGGATGCCGAGGATCACCGCCGCGACCACCACGGCCGTGACGCCCGAGGCGCCGACGGCCTCGGCCAGCACGTAGGCCGTGTAGGGCGTCAGCAGGGCGATCACGCTTTCCAGCACGGGGTCCTCGGTGCGCCGCCGTACGAACGAGACGCCGATCGCGACCACGACGCCCACCAGGGTGCCGCCGCCGGCCAGCAGCGCGAAGTCGGCCGCGATGCCCTTCAATCCGAGCACGCCGCCGGCGACCGCGGCGCTGACCGCGATGCGGAACAGGATCAGGCTGGTCGCGTCGTTGAACAGGCTCTCGGCCTGCAGCAGCGTCTGCAACCGTGGCGGCAGCGCGAGCCGGCGGCCGAGCGCGGTGACGGCCACCGGGTCCGTGCTGCACAGCACGGCGCCGAGCATGAACGCCAGCGCCAGCGGCAGCGGCGTCAGCCAGGCCGTCACGAAACCCACGGCCGCCGCCGACAGCACCACCAGCCCCACCGCCAGCAGCGCCACCGGCCGCCACACCCGTTTCAGTTCCGGCCAGGACAGCTCCTCACCGGCGGCGTAGATCAGCGGCGGCAGCACGACCAGGCTCACGATCTCCGGCGTCACCTGGATATCCGCGCTGAACGGCAACAATCCGATGACCAGCCCGGCCACCACCAGCAGCGACGGCGCCGGAACGCTGATGCGATCGGCGAACGTGGCCACCACCGTGGCCACGGCAACCAGGAAAAGGACGACCTGAACGCTGTGCACCGAACATCCAAGGTTGATTCGATATCAATCGGGGGCCCTCACCCTGTTCTTCGTGAGTACCGACAACAAGCCTGCCATCTGGGAGATGGTCGTCGTCCACCGCGCCTTCCGCCGGGAGTTCAAGCTGGCCCCCCGGCTCATCAGCCAGGTCGCGCCAGGGGACCGGGCCAGGGCCGAGGTGCTGGCCGACTACCTGACGGAGCTGCTGACCGGACTGCACCACCACCACTCCGGAGAGGACAAGCTGCTCTGGCCGCTGCTGCTCGAGCGCGTCTCCCTCGAAGCCGACCTCGTCCACACCATGGAGGCGCAGCACGAGAAGGTCGGCGCGTGCATCGCCGATCTGGAGGAGCTGCTGCCCGCCTGGCGCGCCGAGGCCGACGCCGGCCGCCGCGACCGGGTCGTGAACACCCTGACGCTGCTCAACGACGAGCTCGTCGCCCACCTCGACCAGGAGGAGGAGCGCATCCTGCCGCTGGTCGCCCAGCACCTCACCGTGGCCGAGTGGGACGCGCTGTCGGAGTACGGGCGCTCGCAGCTGTCCAAGGACCGGCTGCTGATCCAGCTGGGATTCCTGCTCGAGGACGCCACGCCCGCCGAGCGGGACGCCTTCCTCGCCCTGCTGCCCCCGGCGGCCCGGGTGCTGTGGAGGCTCGTGGGGCTGCGGCAGTACCGTAAGGAGTGCGCGAGGGTTCGCGGCATAACTTTTGCCCGATCCTGAGCGTCAAACCTGACATGAAGAAGTTCCAGATCGCCGCGCTCGCGGCCGGGCTCCTGCTGGCGGGCGGCGCCGCCCCCGCCCTGGCGCAGGAGTCCGCCTCGGTCCACCGCTGCGGTACCGCCCAGCTGCAGGTCACGCTGGGCCACGTGGACGCGGGCGCGGGCAACCGATACGCGCCGCTGGTGTTCACCAACCGGTCGGGCACAACCTGCACCCTGTACGGTTACCCCGGCCTCATCATGATCGACAAGCAGGGGGACGCGCTGCGCACCCGGGTCCGCCGCGAGCCGGGCCCCAGGCACACCGTCACCGTCAAGCCCGGCAGGTCCGCCTCAGCCATCGTCCACTGGACCGTCATCCAGGTGGGCTCGGAGACCACGTGCCCGGCGCCCTACCGCCTCATGGTGATCCCGCCGGACGAGACGGCGCACCGCGAGATCCCCTTCGACGTCGGCCAGGTCTGCGACACCGGCCGCCTCGGCATCCAACCCCTCAAGTAACAGCACGGGCCTGATCATCATTGATCAGCCCATGGGGGCAGGGGCCGGACGTGTCGTCAGCGGTGGACGCCGTCGCCTATGGGGGTGAGGAGTGCCAGGTCGGCGCGGCGGGGGAGGCTTTCCCAGTCGCCTTGGGAGGTGACCGCGAAGGCGCCTGCCGCGCACGCTGTGCTGAGACGCTGCTCGGGGGCTGCCCCGGCGAGCCAGTCGGCGAGCCAGCCCGCCGCGAAGGCGTCTCCGGCGCCGACCGGGTCGACCTCCGTCACGGGGAACGCGGAGGCGTGCCGTACCTGGTCGTCGGAGAGCTCGAGGGCGCCGTCGGCGCCGAACTTGAGCAGGACGTGGCGGGGGCCGAGCGAGGCCAGGGCCTTGGCCAGGTCCACGGGGTCAGCGACGTCGGCGATCAGGCGGCCCTCGGCGACCGTGGCGAACAGGATGTCCACCTGCCCGATCGTGTCGCGCAGCCAGGCGCCCGCCTCCTCGGGGGACCACAGGGCCCTGCGGTAGTTGACGTCCAGCGACACGGGTACTCCGGCCGCGCGGGCGGTCTCGACGGCATGCCGTACGGCGTCGCGGGCCTGCCCGGAAAGGGCCGGGGTGATCGCGGAGACGTGGAGCACCCTGGCCGACTGGATGAGTGAAGCGTCCAGGTCGGCGGGGGAGAGGCGGGACCCGGCGCTGCCCGCGCGGTAGTAGCGGACGGCGATGAGGTCGGCCGTGCGGCGGCCCTTGATCATCAGGCCGGTCGGGGCGTCCGGGTCGGAGATGGCGTGGGCGTGGACGCCCTCGCCGAGCAGCGTGGCGCGGACCAGGTCGCCGAACTCGTCGGCGCCGACGCGGCCGATCCAGGTGGCCTCGTGGCCCAGGCGGGTGACGCCGATCGCGACGTTCGACTCCGCGCCGCCGACGCCCAGGTCGAAGTCGCGGGCGAAGCGCAGGGGTCCGGTACGGCGCGCGGAGAACAGCGCCATCGTCTCGCCGAAGGTCACCAGATCGGTCACGCGGGTAAATTACGGCACATCATGCATCGCTGTCATGCGCGCCGATGAGTTTTCCGGCGCGGGGCGGTCTTCTCCATCGCACACAGGAGCCGAGGAGGAGCGATGAGCGTTCTGGAAGAGCGGATGCGGGCCGCGCTCGGTGGCTACACCGAGCGCGGCGAGATACCGGGCCTGGTCGCGCTCGTCCACCACCGGGGCGAGACGCACGCCGTGGCGGCGGGCACGCTGACGGCCGGCGGCGACGTCCCGGTCGAGCGGGACTCGCTCTTCCGCATGGCGTCCCTGACCAAGGCCGTCACCGCCGCGGCGGCGATGATCCTGGTGGAGGAGTGCGTGCTGCGGCTCGACGACCCCGTCGACGAGCTGATCCCCGAGCTGTCGGATCGCCGGGTGCTGCGCAGGCTGGACGGGCCGCTGGACGACACCGTGCCCGCCAGGCGACCGATCACCGTGCGCGACCTGCTGACGTTCGGCATGGGGATCGGGCAGCTGTTCGTGCCGGGTGGCGAGGACTTTCCGATCCTGCGCGCGATGAGTGACCCGGGCGTCGACCGCGGACCCGATGGGCCCGACAACGGGCCCGACGAGTGGCTCAAGCGGCTGGGCCGGCTGCCGCTGATGTTCCAGCCGGGCGCGGCCTGGACCTACAACACCGGGTCGGACGTGCTCGGCATCATGATCGCGCGGGCCGTCGGGCGGTCGCTGCACGACTTCACGACCGAGCGGATCTTCGAGCCGCTCGGGATGCGCGACACCGGGTACTACCTGCCCGCGGGCAAGCTCCACCGGCTGGTGGGGTCCTACCTGCCCGGACCGGTGCCCAGACCGGACCTGCGCGAGTGGGACAAGCCGCCGGTCTTCGCCGCCGGGGGCGGCGGGCCCGGGCTGCTGTCGACCGCCGACGACTACGCCGCGTTCTGCCGCATGCTCCTCGGCAAGGGAGGGAGCATCCTGTCGCGGGCGTCGGTCGAGCTGATGACCACCGACCACCTGACGCCGGAGCAGAAGGCGGGCAACGAGCCGTTCCTCGGCTCGGGCGGCTGGGGATTCGGGGTCCACGTCGCCAACCGGATGGACCACCTGTACACCCGGCCGGGGCGCTTCGGCTGGGCCGGCGGGCTGGGCACCACGGCCTACACCGATCCGGCGGAAGGACTGGTGGGCGTGCTGCTGACCCAGGTCGCGATGACCTCGCCGGTGCCGCCGAAGGTGTTCCAGGACTTCTGGACCACGGTCTACACCTCGATCGACTAGCCGCGCGACGGGCCGTCGTGCACGGCGATCTCGTGCTGGTCGCGCGGGGCGAGGAAGTCGAGCAGCAGCTTCGCCTCCGCCTCGACGGCGTCGAGGCCGGCGATCGGCTCCCACTGGTGGATGTGCAGCGTGGAGGTGCCCTTGGCCCGCGACACGGTCCAGTCGCCGGCGGTGAAGCCGTCCACCAGGATCACCCGCGGCATGACATTTGTGCCCATAAATCCGGACAAGGTGGTGAAGCCCGCGGGCGTGATCACCCGTGACCTGTCCGCGTGGGACAGGAAGAGGTTGTCGAAGTCGTACATCAACCGGACCGGCGCGGGGACATCACCGGAGGGCCGCGGCGCGTCCGGCAGGTCGTAATAGATCGCCCCCGCGGAATCCCTGAACCGCACCAGGTCCATGGACTCCATCACCTCGGCCAGCCGCGTCAGCCCCGACCAGGTCTGCACATCCTTGACCGTGGCAGGCCCGAACGCCCCCAGATACCGCGTCACCAGCTCGGCCGCCGTCATGGCGGGCACCGAGAACCCGAGCCAGGACTCCACCGAGGTGTGCGCCACCGGCCCCGACTTGCCCCACAGCCCCCGCGGCGGCACCTGGACCAGCGGCACCAGCCACCGGACCCCCTGCCCGAGCGCGTGCGGGTCGTTGTCCGGCCACCGCTCGGCCAGCGCCCTGCCCAGCTCGGCGAAGGTCATCGGCCGCTGCTCGAGCAGCGAGCGCCCGAGCGCGGCCAGCTCGTCCAGGTCCACCCCGGCCAGCTGCTTGCCGAACGTGCTGCGCGTCATCCGCTCGGTCACGATCTGCACCAGCGGCCGCATCGCCAGGCAGTCGCGGTCGCTGACCAGGTGGATCGTGGAGCGCTGCAGGGCGATGCGGACCACCTTGCGCGAGGCGAGCAGGTCGGCGGCGTCGGCCGCCTGGAACTCCTCGATCCGGTTCCACAGGCCGGTGTACCAGGTGTGCGGCGTCTGGGCCTGCAGGCCCCCCAGGTGCTCGACGACTTCGAGCGCGCTCCTGGAGGTACGGCGGAGCAGGAGCTGCCGCTCGAGGGTGGCGCGGTTCAGCTCACGGAGGCTGAGGAGGGGATCCATGGCCCTACCGTAGGGGCTATCGCGGCCTGGTTCAGGCCGCGATAGCCTCAGGCCTGCTGGAAAGGGAGCTCCGCTGTCAGCCAGGAGATCAGCGCACTGGGGTTCCTGGTCTGGGTGAGCACCCGGCCCGGTCCGGTGAAGTCGAAGACCAGACCCTCGCCCGACTTGAGCGACTGGATCGTCTTGCCCTCGACCGCCCTGCGCAGGTTGCTGCGGACCGTCTCGTCGTAGGCCACCAGGTGGCCGGTGTCGACCACGATCGTCTCGCCGGGCGCGAGCTCGAACCAGTCGAGCGCGCCGTAACAGCCCAGGACCACGTCGCCCTGGCCCTCGGCCCTGATGAGGAAGCCGCCCTCGCCGCCGATGAGGTTGGACATGCCACCCCACTTGGTGACGATCTCCACCCCGTCGGAGGAGGCGATCCACGACCCGCGCGTCAGCATGAGCGCCCGCCCGTGCTGGACCGGCGCCGCGACCACGTCGCCGGGCAGGTGGTGCGCCACGTCCACCCAGCCGCCGCCCTGCGGCGCGGTGTAGCGGGTGGTGAACAGCGACTCGCCGCCCAGCGCGGAGCGCGCCAGGCCGCGCAGCAGGCCGCCCTCCATCTTGGCCTGCAGCTGGACCCCGGCGCTCGTCGCGCTCATCGCGCCCGACTCGACGCGGACACTCTCGCCACCCGCCAGGTGGCACCGGGCAACGGCGAACGACCCGCCGTGTCTGATTTCTGACTTCATGCCGCGAGCCTCGCTGACCATGGTTGACGGTCTGTTGACGATCACTTGATATGGCCTCTGACCTGCGCGTAAACGTTTCGTATACGCGTCGTTGAGTGGCCGCGTGCACTGTTCTCCCGTCCAATGGGGAGAGTTTTTGGGGGACGGAAACATGCGTTTCGGAGTGCTTGGAAGTGTGGAGCTGTGGCGCGGGGACACCAGGGTCGAGGTGGGCACCCCGCGCAACAGGGCGGTGCTGGCCCGGCTGCTGCTGTCGCGCGGCAAGGTGATCCCGCTCGACCGGCTGATCGACGACCTGTGGCAGGGCGAGGCGCCGCCGCAGGCGCTGTCGTCGTTGCGCACGTTCGTCTGCCAGCTGCGCCGGGTGCTCGAGCCGCGGACCGAGGGGCGCACCGCCCCCAGCGTGCTGGTCACCGAGCCGGGCGGCTACGTGCTGCGCGTGGGCGACGATGAGGTGGACTCGGGCCGGTTCGAGCGGCTGTTCCGCCAGGCGGCCGAGGCGCGCGATCCCGCGCTGGCGCTGCGGCTGCTCGACCAGGCGCTCGGGCTGTGGCGCGGGCCCGCCTATGTCGAGTTCGCGGGCACGCTGTGGGCGGAGGGAGAGATCGCCCGGCTGGAGGAGCTGCGGATGGCGGCCGTGGAACACCGCCTGGACGCGTTGCTGTCCCTGGGCAGGCACGCGGAGGCCGTACCCGAGCTGGACGTGCACGCCCGCGCCCACCCCATGCGCGAGGAGGGGTGGCGGCTGCTGGCGCTCGGCCTGTACCGCTCGGCGCGGCAGGGCGACGCGCTGGCCGCGCTGCGGCAGGCCCGCGGCTACCTGGCCGAGGAGCTCGGCGTGGATCCCGGCCCCGGCCTGCGGCGCCTCGAGGCCGACATCCTGTCGCAGACAGCCTCCCTCGAGCTGCCGCAGGCGCGCCCGATGGAGGAGCCGCAGGCCCTGGTCCGCTGCCTGGGGCGCGACGAGCTGCTCGCAGTGACAGGCGCCGCGCTGGCCGGCGCCGAGGCCGGCTCCGGAGGCAGCGTGGTCTTCGAGGGCGCGCCCGGCTCAGGTCGCACGCAGCTGCTGCGCGCCGCGGAGGCGCTCGCCCAGGTGCGCGGCTTCCGGGTGGCGCACACTCGCACGCATCCGCTCGAACAGGACATCCCGTACGGCGTGGCCAGGCAGGTCTTCGAGCCCATCCTCTGCGCACTGCCCGAGGCCGAGCGGAACCAGGTGCTGAGTGGCGTGGCCGCCCCCGCCGCGGCCGCCGTCTGGGACAACGCCGTCGCCGGACCCGGTGCCACGCACGCCCTCTACTGGCTGGCCGTACGGCTGGCGGAGCGGGCCCCGCTGCTCATCGCCGTCGACGACCTGCAGTGGTGCGACCCCGAGTCGATGCGCTGGCTGGCCTACCTGGTGCGGCGCAGCCAGCGCGTCCCCGTCGTGGTGGCGGCGACCAGGGCGACCGGCGTGGCCGGCCCCGAGGTGCTCGACGAGCTGTGCTCCCTGCTCGGCCCCGTCCGGCTCGGCAGCCCGCCCAGGCAGGCGGTCGAGGCGCTGGCCACCGAACTGCTCGGCGGGGTGCCCGATGCCGGGCTGATCGAGGGCGCGCTGCGGCTCACGGGCGGCAACGCCTTCCTGCTGACCGAGTACCTGGCCGCGGGCGCCCGCCAGGACGGCTGCCCGGCGAGCGTCACCCGGTGGGCGGCCGACTGGCTGCGCAAGGCGGGCACCGGCGCGGTGCGGGCCGCCAGGGCGGTGGCGTTGCTCGACGGGCCCGCCGATCCCCCCGTGATCGCCGAGGCGGCGGGGATGGCGCTCGACGAGCTGGCCGCGGTCCTGCGCACGCTGGTGGAGCTGGGCTTCCTGGCCGAGGACGCGCCGGTCCGCTTCACCCATCCGGTGCTGCGCCAGGCCGTGCTCGCCGACCTGCCGCAGAACGTGCGGTGGCTGGTCAGGACAGGGGCCGGAGCCGCCGTGTAGACGGTGGCGTACGGTGGCTGCATCGTGCTGACCTTCCGGGTCCTCGGGCCGCTCGCCGCACACGTCGACGGCGAGCCGGTCGTGCTGGGCAGGCCCCGGCAGCGCTCGGTGCTCGGGCGGCTGCTGGCCGCCGGCGGCCAGGTCGTGCCCGTCGACCGGCTCATCGACGACCTGTACGCCGACGAGGTGCCGCCCAAGGCGCTGGCCGCCGTCCAGTCGTACGTCTCCAACCTGCGCAGGGCGATCGAGCCCGGCAGGTCGCCGCGTTCGCCCGCCGAGGTGCTGGTCACCCGGCCGCCCGGATACGCGCTTGACCTGGAGGCCGAGGCGGTCGACGCCTGGCGGTTCGAGAGCCTGGTGCGCGACCCCGCCGCGGGGCCCGGCCAACTCGCCGAGGCGCACGCGCCGCCTACCAGGAGTTCGCCGGGTTCCACTGGGCCGATGCCGAGGCCGTCCTGCTGGAGGAGCTGCGGCTCTCGGCGATGGAGCGGCACGCCGCGGCGGTGATCGGGCACGGTGGGGCGGCGCGTGCCGTACCGGATCTGGAGCGGCTGGTCGGTGAGCACCCGTTACGCGAGGGGGCGTGGGCGCTGCTGGCCAGGGCGCTGTACCGGGCGGAGCGGCAGGGCGAGGTGGCGCGCTTGGTCACCTGCTTATCGACCCAGGCGTTGGCGGCGTGCGGCACGAAGCGGTGGACGATCGGGAACAGGTCACTCTCCTCCTCCGCGATGTGCTCCTCCAGTAGTTCGAGCATGCTCGCCAGCGACCGGCCGAGCGCCCCGCAGCGCTCGGCGGCAGGCCTCGAGCAGCGGCGCCAGCGTCTCGTGGTCGTCGGTGAACGGGCTCAGGTCGACCGCCTGGCCGGCCGTACGCTCGATGAGCGGCCACAGCAGCTCGTCCTCGTTGACGTGATGGTGGTGGATCTCCAGCAGCAGCGAGGCCGTGTATCTGCGCATCGCCGTAAGCCGCTCGCCGCGGATCACCACGGGCCCCGACAGCAGCGCGGTGAGCCGCCGCAGGTCGCCGAGCATCGCCCGGTGGATGACGTACATCGAGGTGAGGTCGGGCTCTGGCTCGCCGGTTCGGCGGGGAGCGACTGCGGGAATCTGTACGGTGCTCATGCCGCCAGCCTGGGCGGCGCCTCTTTCCATCCTCTGGTCGCCGACTTGTGGCATCCCGATAGACGCCCGATGGACGAGCGCGTTTATCTCCCGTCAACCAGGCATCGACATGCCCACCCCATCCTCTCTTCTCATGAGTTATCAGCCTTTTTCGCCAGAACAGGCTTACGTGCCCCCGACGCCGCCCGCCCAAACCCTTCCCCCGGACAGGCCGGAGGACCCGAAGGAACCGGAGCGCGGCCGGGTCCTCGAGCTCCTCGAGAAGGTGAGCTCGGTGGCGGTACCGCTCGCGGTGGGCCTGTACGCGATGCTCTACATCGGCTTCCAGGACGTCTACGAGGTCTTCGGCATCACGCCCGAGCAGGCAGGCCTGGAGCAGGCCACGATCTTCGCCCGGCTGCTGAGCACCCTGGTCCAGGTCTTCCTGTGGCTGCTGCCCCTCACCGGGTTCGTCGCCGGGGTCTGCTGGCTGATCAACAAGGCCACCCGCGGCGCGATCGGACGGGGGATCAGCGCGGTCAGGGAGATTCCCTGGGTCGCGGCCGCCGTCGCGGCCGTGCTGTCGGGGGCGGGCTACTGGGCCTACTTCCTGGTCAACGGCACCCTCGACGTGGACGCCGGCACAGCACTGTTCCTGGCCGCGATCGTGGCCGTCTTCGGCCTGCTCATCCCGTACCGGATGATGCGGCGCACCTCCCCGGGCCGTGCCGGCACCAAGGTGCTGACCGGCGTGCTCGTCGGCATGGGTGTGGGCTTCTTCCTCAACATCATGATGGTGGCCGGAGCCCACGACATCTACGTCAACGGCAACGGCAACGAGTTCCTGAAGGTCGTCGGCTTCAAGAACCAGTGGGCCACCGTCCACGACGGCGACAACAAGCCCGTGCTCAAGGACGGCGACAGGGCGCTGGTCCTCGGCGAGATGGAGGGCGCCTACGTGCTGTACAACTGCGGCACCCAGGAGACCGTCCGGCGGCCCGTCGAGGCCACCCTGCTCGGGCAGATCGAGCTCGACCCCGACTTCAGCAACGGCGGCAAGGACAAGGTCGAGCCGTGCGGCTACGCCAAGGAGGAGGGGCAGTAGCCATGTCCCGGGAGCGTCTGCGGTACTGGTTCGACAACACGATGTCGAAGGGCACGCCTGCCCTCATCGGCTGGCTGGCGGTGGCCTCGGCGATCCTCGTCCTGATCGTCACCGCGCTGGCCGCACCCTTCGCCGATGACAACGGCCCCTGGTACAAGATCGCCTGGATGAGCCTCCTGCGCACGCTCGACCCGGGCACCATGGGCGGCGACGAGGGCAGGCCGTTCTTCATCTTCATGATGCTGGTCGTCACGATCGGCGGCATCTTCATCGTCAGCACCCTGGTCGGCGTGCTGACCGCGGGCGTGGAGTCCAAGCTCGACAGCCTGCGCAAGGGCAGGTCCAGGGTGGTGGAGCGGGGGCACACGGTCGTGCTCGGCTGGTCGGAGGAGGTCTTCGCGATCGTCTCCGAGCTGGTCAAGGCCAAGGAGAGCGAGAGCCGCCCGGTGATCGCGATCCTGGCCGACAGGGACAAGCTCGAGATGGAGGAAGAGCTGCGCGGCAGGCTGGGCGACACCGGCAGGACCCGGGTCGTGTGCCGCTCGGGAGACCCCTCGGAGCCGTCCGCGCTCGACCTGGTGAGCCCGGGCGACGCGCACGCGGTGCTGGTGCTGCCCACCGACGACGCCGAGCTGGTCAAGACGCTGCTCGCGCTCGGCAACCGGGACTGGCCCAAGGGGCCGCCGCCGGTCGTGGCGGCGGTCAGCGACAGCGACAACCTGGCCGCGGCGCGCCTGGCCGGCGGGCTGCACGTGGAGGTCGTCGACTCCCAGGACGTGGCCGCCAGGCTGGTGGTCCAGTCGTGCCGCCAGGTGGGGCTGTCGGCCGTCTACAGCGACCTGCTCGACTTCGACGGCGACGAGATCTACATGCGCGCCGAGCCCGCCCTCACCGGCCGCCTGTACGGCGAGGCGCTGTTCGCCTACGACAGCGCCACCCCCATCGGGCTGCGGCTCAACGACGGCCGCGTGGTGGTCAACCCGCCCAGCTCCACCGTGATCGAGGTCGGCGACCAGCTGCTGCTCATCGCCCCCGACGACTCGGCGATCCGCCTGGCCGCCACCCCGCCCCGGGTGCTGCCCGAGGCCATCAGCCAGGCCGTCGACCAGCCCGCCGGGCCGACCAGGACGCTGGTGCTCGGCGACAACTCGCGCAGGCCGCGGATCCTGCGCGACCTGGGCAACTACCTGCTGCCCGGCTCGGAGATCCACCTGGCCGGACCGGAGGCGGTGGATGTGCCGCTGTCGCCGGGCGTGCTCGTGTCGGCCAAGGAGATCGACACCACCAGCAGGACGGCGCTGGAGTCGCTCGGCATCGGCGGCTACGACCACGCGATCGTCCTGTCGGACGACGGTTACGAGCCGCAGAAGGCCGACGCCCGGACCATCGTGACCCTGCTGCACCTGCGTGACATGAACGCCGGCTGCGCGATCGTCAGCGAGATGAACGACGAGCGCAACCGCAGGCTCGCCCAGATCGCCCAGGCCGACGACTTCGTGGTCGGCGGCAAGCTGGTCAGCCTGCTGCTCACCCAGCTGGCCGAGAACCGCTTCCTGGGCCAGGTCTTCGAGACGCTGTTCTCGCCTGAGGGCTCCGAGATCTACCTCAAGCCCGCGGAGGACTACCTGATCCCCGGTGCCACCGCCACGTTCGCCACCGTGATCGAGGCGGCCAGGCGGCGCGGCGAGACCGCGATCGGCTTCCGGCCGGCCGCCGAGACCGGCACGGCGCCGCAGTACGGCGTCCACCTCAACCCCGACAAGTCGACCGGCCTGACCTTCGGGCCCGGCGACAAGGTCATCGTCCTCGCGGAGAGCTGATGGCGCACGATCTGAGGTTCTCGCTGCTCGGCCCGATCCGCGCCTGGCGCGGCGAGCAGGAGCTGGAGCTGGGCTCGCCGCAGCAGCGCCTGGTGCTGGCTGCCCTCGTCCTGGCCGAGGGCAGGACGGTCGGCCAGGACCAGCTGATCGACGCAGTCTGGGGCGAGGCCCAGCCGCGTACCGCGCTCAGCACGCTGCGCACCTACATCTCCCGGCTGCGCGGGGTGCTCGGCGGGTCCGCGCTGCTGTCGGTCGGCGACGGCTACGCGCTGGCCGCGGGCGAGTCGGACCTGGCCGTGATGGAACGGCTGTGCGCCGAGGACAGGTACGCCGAGGCGCTGGCGCTGTGGCGTGGCGAGCCGCTGGCCGGCGTGGACAGCCTCTATGTCCAGGCGCAGCGCGCCCGCCTGACCGAGCGGCGGGTCGCCTTGCTGGAGCGCAGGCTGGAGGCCGACGTCGAGGAGGGCGGGCACGCTGAGGTCATCTCCGAGCTGAGCGCGCTCTGCTCCGAGCACCCCACCAGGGAGCGGCTGCGCGGCCTGCTCATGCTCGCGCTGTACCGTTCGGGACGGCAGGCCGAGGCGATCGGCGTCTACACCGACACCAGGCGGCTGCTGGCCGACGAGCTCGGCGTGGACCCCTCGCCCGAGCTGGCCGAGCTCTACCAGCGGATCATCAGCGCGGACCCGTCGCTGGGCGCCAAGCCGTCCGCTGCCGTCAAGGTGAGCCACGTGCCCAGGCAGCTGCCCGCCGACGTGGCCGACTTCACCGGCAGGGAGCGCGAGATCGGCGAGATGACGGCCGCGCTGCGCTCGGGGGAGTCCTCGGCGCTGGTCATCTCGGCGATGGCCGGCGTGGGCGGGGTGGGCAAGACCACGCTGGCCGTGCACGTCGCGCACCAGCTCGTGCCCGACTTTCCCGACGGGCAGCTGTTCGTCGACCTGCGCGGGTCGGGGCCGCAACCGGCCGACCCCGGCACGGTGCTGGCCTCGTTCCTGCGTGCGCTCGGCGTCGACGAGGCCCCCGAGGAGTCGGCCGAACGCGCCGCGCTCTACCGGTCGGTGCTGGCCGCGCGGCGGGTGCTGGTGGTGCTCGACAACGCCGCCGGGGTCGGCCAGCTGCGGCCGCTGCTGCCCGGGTCGGCGTGCTGCGCCGTCCTGGTCACCAGCAGGAACCGGCTGATCGGGCTGACCGGGGCCCGCCAGGTGGACCTGGAGGTGATGGGACCGGTCGAGGCGCTGCGGCTCTTCTCCAGGATCGTGGGGGAGGAGCGCGTCCAGGCGGAGCGGGGCGCGGCCATGGACCTGGTCGCCGCCTGCGGGTTCCTGCCGCTGGCCATCAGGATCGCCGCCGCGAGGCTGGCGGCCAGGCCCGGCTGGAGCATCGCGCTGATGCGCGACCGGCTCGCCGACGAACGGCGCAGACTGGCCGAGCTGCGCGCGGGCGACCTGGCCATCGAGGCCACCTTCGCGCTCGGGTACGACCAGCTGGACCGCGACCACGCCCGCGCCTTCCGGCTGCTGTCGGTGCCGGACGCGCCCCTGCTGTCGCTCACGGCCGCCGCCGCACTGCTCGACCTGCCCGAGGCGGAGGCGGAGGAGGTGTGCGAGGCGCTGGTCGACGCCAGCATGCTGGAGTCGCCCTCACCGGGCCGCTACCGCTACCACGACCTGCTCAAGATCTACGCCCGCTCCCGCCTGGACCGCCCCGACGAGCAGGTTCCCGCGCTGGCCAGGCTCCTCGACTTCTACGTGGCGAGCACCGCGACCGCCTTCCGCCTGGTGTACGTGGGCGACCCGCGCGGCGACAGGATCGAGACCCGCGCCGCGGGCCTGTCGTTCCCCGACGAGGCCGAGGCGGTCGAGTGGGCGCACGACGAGGAGCAGGGCATCCTCGGCTGCATGGCGCAGGCCGCCGCCACGCCCGGCACGCCGCTGCAGCAGGCGGTGGACCTGTTCGACCTGGCCAGCGACGTGCTCGGCGTCGAGAGCGACCCGGCGCGCTACGAGCGGCTCGGCGACCTGCTCGTGGACGCGGCGGCCCTGCGCGAGCCCGGGCTGGAGGCGCGTACGCGCATGCTGCGTGGTCAGATCCGCGTCAGCCGCAGCCTGCTCGAGGGCGCCACCGAGGACGGCCTGGCCGCCAGGGACCTCAGCCTGGCCTCGGCCGACCTGGTCGGATACGCCGACGCGCTGAACCTGCTCGCGATGTCCGCCCAGTCGGGCTGGCGGCACGAGGAGGCGCTGGAGTGGTTCGCGCAGGCCATCGAGGTGTGGCGCTCGCTCGATGCCAGGGCCGACCTGGCCACGGGACTGGGCAACCTGTCCCGCTCCCTGATCCGGCTCGGCAGGGCGGAGGAGGCGATCGCCACCGCCCAGGAGGCCGAGGCCGTCTCCTTCCAGGTCGAGGGCAGGCGCAGCCCAGACGCCGCCTACCAGCTGGGCATCGTTCTCGGCGAGGCGGGACGGCCCGACGAGGCGATCCCCACGCTCGGCGGCGCGCTGGCCGACTACCGGCGCACCAAGCAGCGCACCTGGGAGGGCGCCACGCTGTTCAGGATGGCCGAGGCCTACCTGGCCGGCGGGCGGCCGCAGCGCGCGCTCGACTGCGCGGAGGACGCGCTGGCGGTGCTGACCGAGGCGGCCGACGAGTGGGGTCAGGGCATGGCGCTGACCGTGCTGGGCCGGTCGCTGCACGAGCTGGGCCAGCCGGGCAGAGCCACCGCCTGCCTCACGGAGGCACTGGAGATCTTCGAGCGTTACGGCCTGCCCGAGGCCGACAGCGTCCGCGACCTGCTGACCTCCGTCTCCACCTGAATCAGCAGGTGGGCTGGTAGGGGCTCTCCGGGATCAGGCGCTGCCACTCGCTCTGGCTGAGCGGCCCGCCGGCGCGCACGCACACCTCGGCCGCCGCCAGCGCGGGATCGACCGGGCTCTCGTTGATCGTGCCGTCGCTCCGCACGCCGCGCAGGCGCTTGCCGTCCTGGCTGAAGGCGAGCCCGACGGCGTGCCCGTCCATCCGGGCCTGCCCGACCTCGCGCATCGAGGCCGTGTCCCACAGGCCGACCCGCTCGCCGTCCACCGCGAGCGTCTGGCCGTCGGGCGAGAAGCGCAGCTCCGCCACGGCGGCCGAACCCGGGCGGAACGAGCCCCGCTCCCTGCGCGCGGCCACGTCGTAGAGGGTGACCAGGCCGTCGCTCAGCCCGTAGGCCAGGGTGCCGCCGTCGGGGGAGAAGGCCAGCGCGTTCGGCGGGTGCTGCCCGAGCGGGGTGAGCCGCCCGCCGTCCAGGTCGAGCAGCATGGAGCCGACGGCGAGCGTGCGGTCGTCGGGGCTGAAGGCCATCGCCAGGTCGCCGGGCCCCTCGTAGGCCCTGATGCGGCGCTCCTTGCCGACGTCCCAGGTCTCCAGGGTCCTGCCGCGGGAGGTGGCCAGCGTCGTGCCGTCGCGGGACAGCGCCACGGACAGCACGTCGCCCCCGGCCTCGATGGTGGCCAGCCGTCTGCCGGTGGACACCTCCCACACCGTGACCGGGTCGCCGGAGACCGCCAGGCGGTTGCCGCCCGCGTCGAAGGCCAGGTCGCCGGCGGCCTGGATCTGGCCGAGCGGCTTGCGTCCCGCCGCGTCCACCAGCGTGATCGCCCCGTCCACCTCGGTCGCGGCGACCCGCCCGTCGTCGCTCAGCGCCGCTTGGAAACTCGAGTACGCCTCCACGGCGGTGGCGACCGGCAGCCCCGACAGGTCCAACGTGACGACGGAGCCGTGGCCGCTCAGGTAGCGCAGGCTCCGCCCGTCGCCGGAGAAGGCGTAGCCGCGCTCGGGATCGCGCAGTGGGTACGTGCCGAGCAGGTGCCTGTCGGCCAGCCGCCACAGGTGGATGGTGCCGTCCACGGGTAAGGCCAGCAGGCTCCCGTCGGGACTGAACAGGGGCGCCTCGCCGGAGGTGTCGGGGATGGTCTGCGTGCCGTCCTCGCCGCTGAGCGTGATCCCGCGCCCGCCCACCACCGCGATGCGCCCGCCGTCACGGCTGAAGGCCACGATCGGGGCTCCCGAGTCCTCGGTCGTGACCGGTTCGACGTGGATCGTGCGGATCCTCGCGCCGCGGCGCAGGTCCCACAGCTCGACGTGGCCGTCCAGTGCCGACAGGGCCGCGCGGGTGCCGTCGGGGGAGACGGCCACCTGCCTGCCGGTCGACTCCACCAGCGGGCGCGCGTCCCCCGCGGCGTACAGCCTGGTCCGCGCGCTGTTGGAGACCGTCAGCACTTTGCCGCCGGCGTACAGCGCCGCCTGGCCCGCGGGGCGTCCCGCGCCGACGCCCTGCCCGGTGGCCACGTCCACGAGCCGCCCGTCGGCGGTGGCCGCGATCCGCCCGTCGTCGCTGACGGCCGAGGTGCCGGCGGGCAGTGGATGGGTGGTGGGTCGGCGTCCCGCGGCCAGGTCCCAGGTGGTGACGCTCCCCGCCGACCAGCGGGTCAGCGTGTCGCCGCTGAGCCGGTAGGAGGCCCGCGCGTCGGGCTCGGGATCGGCGAACACGCCCAGCTCGGGTTGGACGAGTGAGTGCTGCACCGCGGCCCGCGCCTCGAACACCGGCGACAGCTTCCACGCCGCCACGCTCAGCCGCATCGCCGCCTGCGGGTCCGAGGCGCGCATCGCCTCCGCCCGCGCCGCCACGGCCCGCGCGTTGGCCTGCGCCAGCTGACGCTCCAGGTCGCGCTGTCCGTGTACGGCCAACGCCGTGACGGACACCGCGATCGCCGTCACCGCCGCCAGGCCCGCCAGCGCCAGCCCGCGGATCCTGGCCCGGCGCCTGGCCCGCTCGGCGCGCCGGTCGGCCGCCCAGCCCCGCAGCCGTGGCCAGGCCAGGAACAGGGCGCCGCTGGCCGGGGACACCACGTCGGCACGCGTGGCCACCAGCTTGCCGAGGGGAGTCTCGACGGGGGCGACGCGGAGGCTCTGCCGCACCAGCAGACCCTCCTCGACCAGGCGGGCCAGTGTGGCCTCGTCGCCGTGGCCGCTCAGCAGCACGTCGGGCACGGCCTGCTGCTCGGCGGGAGTGAGCCTGGCGTAGACGTCCTCGGCGAGGGCGCCCAGCGAGGGAGGGCCCGCCAGGCCCTCGGGCGGGTGGAGCGTGGCGGCCAGCGAGGCCGCCTGCTTCAGGTCGAGCCCGTCCAGCAGCTCCTCGGCGGCGGGCCGCTGCTCGGGGTCCTTGGCCAGCGCCCGCTCCACCAGCGAGCGCAGCGGCTCCTCAAGCGAGTCAAGGACGGGATCCACGGTCAGCACGCGATGCATGACCGCGCCGAGGCTCTTGCCGCGGAACGGGTCGGCGCCGGTCGCCGCGTAGAGCACGACGGCTCCCCAGGCGAACACGTCCGCGGAGGCGGAGCCCGCCTGGCCGGTGAACACCTCGGGCGCCAGGTACGTCCTGGTCTCGCCGGCGGGATCCGCCGTGGCCAGGCCGAAGTCGATGACCTTGGGCCCGTCGGCGGCCAGCAGCACGCTCTCAGGCTTCAGGTCGCGGTGGGCGATGCCCTCCCCGTGCAGCGTGGCCAGCGCCCCCGCCAGCCCGGTCGCCAGCGCCCGCAGCTGCTCGCCGCAGTAGGGCCCGTGCCGCTCCGCCGCCTGCCGCAGGTGCGGTCCGTTCACGAACTCGCTCACCACGTACGGCGGAGCCGCGTCCAGCCGTACCTCCACCACCCGGACCGTGCAGCAGGGGGCCAGCCGGGCCAGGGATTCCGGGACTTCGCCGGCGATCCCGGCGTGCAGCACCTTCAGCGCGAAACGGCGCCCCTCGCCGTCATAGGCGTCGTAGACGACCCCCTGTGCGCCCGCTCCGAGCCGACCTGCCAGCCAGTAGCCGCCAAGCCGCTCCGGGTCGCCGGGCACCAAGCGCATCGTCACTGATGCTTAGATGCTCCAAACGGCTGATTGGTTGCGCCCGATAACGTCACAGGTCCCTCGCGCGCCTCGAGGGACCCGTGCGTCATGATCATTATGCCAGCGCCCAGTCGGTGCGCAGGACGGCCATGACGATCTCGTCGGCCCACTGACCTTCCCAGAGCAGCGCGTCGCGCAGCACGCCCTCCTTGATGAAGCCCACCTTCTCGTAGACGTGGATGGCACGTGGGTTGAAGGAGTAGACGCCCAGGCTGATGCGGTGCAGCGGCGTGGTGCGGAAGGCGTGGTCCACGACCAGGCGGATCGCCTCGGTGCCGTATCCCTTGCTCGCCTGGTCGCTGATGAGGGCGATGCGCAGGTTGCACGACAGGTTGTCGATGTCGAGTTCGTTGAGCACGACCTCGCCCACGTACTCGCCGTCCGCGAGGATGGCCAGGTCGAGCCGGTTGGCGTGGTCACCGCGGGTGGCGTACCACTTCTCGGCCACCCCGGGCTCGAAGCTCGCGTGCGAGCCGGTCAGCCGGGTGACCTCGGGATCGGTCAGCAGCTTCTCCAGCCCGGCGACGTGCTCGAGGCCGACCGGGCGAAGGGTGACGCGCTCTCCGGCGAGCGTGGGCTTGTTGTCGAACATGCGTCATTGGTTAGCAGCCTCGATCACCCGGCGGCAAGCGATTTCCGGCGTGGTCTCCGCCATGTCGAGCACCAGATCGGCGACTTCCCGCAGGTAGGAGCCGCGCCGGGCGCGCATCGCGGCGGGGGTGAAGCCGGGCCGGTGATCGCCGGACTTCATCCGCTCGGTCAGCACGCCGTCGGGCGCGTCCAGCCAGACCACGAACGCGTCCTTCAGCGCCTCTCGGACCCGCGAGTTCTCCACGGTGCTGGCGGCCGCCGCGATCACCTTCGGCTCGCCGCCGAGCGCGTCCAGGACGTGCGCGGCCTCCCGCTCGTGCAGGACGTCGGCGCCCACGCTCGCGGCCATCTCGGCCGCGCTCGCGCCGTACCTGGTCTGGAGGTACGGGTCGCTGTCGGTGAAGGGCAGGCCGAGCGCGGCGCTGACCAGACGGCCGACCGTGGTCTTGCCGGAGCCCATGAGCCCCATCACCACGATGGGTTTGTTTTTCGCCATAGGGATAGAGGTTCCAGGTTGCTAAGGAGGGATATCAGATGACAATCGCCGGAAGCATCATTCTCATCATGCTCGGCGCCATCCTCACCTGGGCGGTCGAGTTCGACCTCGCCGGCATCGACATCAACGTCGTAGGTGTCATCCTCATGCTCGGCGGCCTGGTGGGGCTGGCCTTCGGCATCTACCGCATCCGCGTCGCCCGCCGGGCCACCCCCACGATCGTCGAGGAGCCGATCGAGGTCTACGAAGAGCGCCGTCGCTACGGCGAGCCCCCGCTGTAGACCTAGAGCAGCCGTCTCACGGCGGCGACGATCGCGTTCCTGTCGATCCCCGCGTCGGCCAGCTGCTCGGCCGGGCCAGCCGAGCCGGGCAGCTGGCGTACCGCCAGCTTCACCACCCTCGGCCCGAACTCTTCGACCGCGTCCAGTACCGCGTCCCCCAGACCGCCCTCGGGCCAGTGGTCCTCCACCGTGATGAGGTTGCCCGACGTGGTGGCCGCCTCGATCAGCGTGCTCGCGTCGACCGGCTTGACCGAGTACAGGTCGATCACTCCCACCGGCACCCCCTCGTCGGCCAGCTCGTCGGCCGCGGCCAGCGCCTCGTGCACGGTCACCCCGGCCGCCACGATCGTGGCCCTGTCCTTCTCCGAGCGCCGCAGCACGCGCGAGCCGCCCACGGGGAACTCCTCGCCCGGCTCGTAGATCACCGGCGTGTTACCGCGCGTGGTCCGCAGGTAGGAGACGCCAGGCACGTCGGCCATCGCCGTGGTCAGCGCCGCGGCCTGGTTGGCGTCGCACGGGTAGAGCACCGTGCTGCCGTAGGTGGCCCGCAGCATCGCCAGGTCCTCGAGCCCCATCTGCGACGGTCCGTCCTCGCCGATCGAGACCCCGGCGTGCGAGCCGACCAGCCTGATGTCCGCCCCGCTCACCGCGGCCATCCTGATGAAGTCGTGCGCCCTGGTGAAGAACGCCGCGAACGTCGCCGCGTACGGCACCCAGCCCCGCACCTGCAGGCCCACGGCCGTCGCGACTAGCTGCTGCTCGGCGATGTAGCACTCCACGAAGCGCTCAGGGAAGGCCTCGGCGAACTCCTGCAGTTTGGTCGAGTCGGCCACCTCGCCGTCCAGCCCGACCACCTCGCCCCTGGCCTCGCCGAGCGCCTTGAACGCGTCACCGAACGCGGTCCTGGTCGCCACCTCGTCGCCGACCTTGTACTCGGGCAGCCGCAGCGGCCCGCTCTGGAAGCGGTACGGCTTCCTGCCGTTCTCCGGCTTCTGGACCTGCACCGTCACGTGCTGGTCGCCGCCGAGCTCCTCGATCGCCGTACCCGGCTCCTTCAGCGGCTTGCCGTGCTTGCCCTCCCGGTTCTCCACCTCCGAGGCGCCCGCGCCCTTGCGCGTCTTGGCCAGGATGACCGTCGGTCTGCCCCTGGTACTGGCCGCGTCGCTCAACGCGTAGTCGATCTGGCCCGGGTCGTGGCCGTCGATCTCGATCGTGTGCCAGCCGAAGGCGCCGAACCTGCGCGCGTAGGCGCCGGTGTCCCAGCCGTGCCTGGTCGGGCCGCGCTGCCCCAGCCGGTTGACGTCCACGATCGCCGTCAGATGCGCCAGACCCTCGGAGCCCGCGGCCTCGGCCGCCTCCCAGATCGACCCCTCGGCCAGCTCGCTGTCACCACAGAGCACCCAGACCCGGTACGGCATGCGCTCGAGCCGCCCGGCCAGCGCCACCCCCACGCCGATCGGCAGCCCCTGCCCTAGCGATCCGGTCGCGACGTCCACCCAGGGCAGGCGCGGCGTCGGGTGGCCTTCAAGCCGGGAGCCGTGCTTCCTGAAGGTCATCAGCTCCTCGTCGGTGATCGCGCCCGCGGCCTTGAACAGCGCGTACAGCAGCGGCGAGGCATGCCCCTTGGAGAAGATCAGGTGATCGTTGGCCGGGTCGTCAGGCCGGTCGAAGTCGTAGTGCAGGTGGCGCGCGAACAGCACCGCCATCAGGTCGGCGGCCGACATGGACGAGGTGGGATGCCCGGAGCCCGCCGCCTCGGCGCACCGCACGGAGTCCACGCGCAACTGGTCGGCCAGCCGGCTCAGGTACTGGATGTCCCGCTCTGTCATCTTGACCTCCTCTATTCCTCCCTGCCCGCCTACCCTTTCCTCAGCCCTTAAGCCCGACTTCCTTTCCCCGCCCCTTGCTTTGCAGACCGTGGTGCCCCGATCACGAAGCGCCGTAGCGGCGGGGAAGCGGCACCGACTCGCCGGAAGCGCCGGTCGCGGGCCCTCAGCCGGAGTACGGCGGGCGGCCGGCGGCGGTGGCTCGCCGTACAAGAAGAACAGGCTCGCCGTACAGAAAGAACGAGGGCCTAAGCAAGCAGAGAGCGCCGGTCCTCGCTCAGGAGGCGCTCGATGACGAGGGTGGCGGCGCCGAGGGCGACGGCGTCGGGGCCGAGGCGGCCGAGGGTGATGTCGGTGGACTCGTACGGCGGCGCGAGGGTGCTGCCGGCCGTGGCGGCGCGGATGCGGTCGAGGTAGCGCGGCCCGAGCATGAGGCCCGCCCACCCGCCGATGACGATGCGCGACGGGTTGAACAGGTGGATCAGGTTGGACAGGCCGACCCCGAGCAGGTCGGCCGTCTCGTCCAGGACGGGGGAGCCGGTGGCCACGAGCGTGGCGAGTGCGCTCTCCTCGTCGGCCGAGTCGGCGCTGATGCCCTCCTGCAGGGCATCGCGTTCACCGGTCTCAAGGCCTAGGAGCTTGTCCATGGAGTTCGTCAGCGGGGTGGTGGTCGTCGACGGCCTGCCGCGGGTGCTCGTCACCGCCGACTACCCCTACTATCGCGACGACCCTGTGGTGTGGGCTGATCGGCTGCGTGCCGTACGGGACGAACTGGGGATCCAGGTGATCACCAGCTACGTGCCGTGGCGGCACCACCAGCCCGCGCCCGACCGGCCACCCGCCTTCGGCGACGTCCTGGACTACCTGGAGCTCTGTGATTCGCTCGGGCTGACGGTGATCGCCAAGCCCGGGCCCTTCGTGCACGCCGAGCTGGACTACGGCGGGCTGCCCGACTGGGTGGACCCTGCCTCGGATCCGGATATCGAGCCGTTGCTGGACTCTCATGGTGATCCGTCGCGCTGGATGGGCAGGGCGCTGCCTGCGCCGCTCGGGTCCGCGTTCCTCGGCAAGGTCACGCAGTGGCTGTCGGCGGTGGGCAAGGAGCTCGGCGGCGCCGTGGCCGGCTGGCAGATCGCCAACGAGGGCGTCTACACCAGCGGCGCGCTGCCGCTGACGGCCTACGACTACAGCCCCTCCGGCCTGGCCCTCTTCCGCTCGCTGCTGGTCTCCTGGTACGGCACGCCGGAGTCCTACAACCGCGTCCACGGCTCCCGGTACGTCTCCTGGGACGAGGTGCCGCCCTCGGGGCCCGACTGGGGGCGCTTCCACGCCTCGTATCTCGCCACGGTCTACCGGACGTGGGCCGACGCACTGGGGACCTCCCTGCCCGTGGTGGTCAACCTCAACCCGCCCACCATCGCCGAGCTCGACGACTGGCTGGCGCGGGTGCGCCCCGCCGGCTGGGACGGGATCACCTATGGGTTCACCAACTGGATGGGCGTGGTGTCCGCCGATCCCGCCGCGCAGGCCAGGTACGTGATCGCCGCCAAGCGCGCGCCCGGGCCGAACCTGGAGGAGAACTGGGGGTTCGCCACGCTCTACGACGCCGCCTACGCCGACGGGGCCACCAGCTTCCATCAGACGCTCCTCGCTCTGGCGGCCGGGGCGACCGGGTTCAACGTCTACACGGGTGTGGCGACCTCGACCTGGTCGCCGTCGCTGGATTCCATGCATGCTCCGCCGTACCCGGACAGGGCGCCCATCGGGCTCGACGGGCTGCCCACGGCGAAGGCGCTGGTGGTGCGGGCGCTGGCGGGCTTCTTCTCCGTGCACGGCGCGGAGTTCCTGGCCTGCGAGCCCGCCTGCTCGGCGGTGTTCGGCCTGTATGCGCCGCTGGCCACGGAGGGGCGGCTGGGGGAGGTGCTGCTGGACTTCCACGCGCGGATGCGGTCACTCGGGTGCGACTACACGCTCGTGGACCTGGAGACCTCGCCGGCTCTGGACGGCCTGCCCGTCGTGATCGTCCCCCCAGGCCTGCCCGAGCCCGTCCGCGCCGCTCTGCCGCCTGGCGCTCGGGAGTTGGACGGTGCGCTGACACTCTCTGACATCTGCCAGCCCACGGTTGTCGTGACCCGCGGCCACGCCGACGCCTACTGGCGCGCGCACCCCTCGGCCCCCGTGGCCTACCTGACCGTCCTGGTCCAGGACTCCAACACCGGCCCCATCACGGTGTCGACCCCCCTGGGTGACGTGGAACTCGTCTGCGCCCGAGGCGGGGCAGCCGTGGTGCGCCTGGTGAACGGCTACCTCGACGACGTCATCGTCAAAGGCACCAACGCCCACCTGGACTCCTTCGAGACGGCCTCGATCACCTTCGCCAACGAACGCCTCACCTCCACAGGCCCCGCCGATCTCATCATCACTCACGCCCCCTTTTAGGAGCGGCGGAGGGCCAGGGCGGCGGCTGCGGCGGTGGTGGTGGCGGCGAGGGCCAGGAGGAGCTGGCGGCGGTGCTGGGAGAGCCAGAGTTGGGGGCTGCGGGCGTGGGCGCGGTGGTCGAAACCGCCGTGAGCGCCGTGGTCGCGGTCCTCGTCGGCGGGTTGCCAGAGGTTGGTCTCGGGGGACGGGGGTTTCTCGCTCGTCTGTTGTGACGAGATGCCCGTCCGGGCGAGGTAGCGGTCCAGCAGAGCGGGGGCCACGCGCTGGGCGAGGAGGGTGGCGACGGTGGTGGCGCCGACCCAGTACTCCTTGCGCTCCGGGTGCTCGGCGGCGAAGGCCAGTGCCTTGGCCGCCACTTCGGGCTGGTAGATGGGCGGGACCGGTTGCGGGTGACGGCGGAGCCTGGACAGGACCCAGTCGAACTGGGGCGTGTTGAGCGCCGGTAGCTGCACCATCGTGATCTGGATGCCGCTGCGGTCGGCCAGCAGCTCGGTGCGCACCGACTCGGTGAAGCCCTTGATCGCGTGCTTGGAGCCGCAGTACGCCGACTGGAGCGGGATCGCGCGCTGCGACAGCGCCGATCCGGCCTGGACGATCGCGCCCTTGTCGCGTGGGCGCATCAGGTCGAGTGCCACCTTGGTGCCCCAGACGAAGCCCAGGTAGGTCACCTCGGTGGTTCGCTCGAACTCCTCCGGCTCGATGTCCTGAAATTTCGCGAAAACGGAGGAGAAGGCGACGTTGATCCACACGTCGATCGGGCCCATCTCGGCCTCGATGAGCTCGGCTGCCTGCCGTACCTGGCCGTAGTCGGCCACGTCCGCCTCGTACACGCGGCCTTCGCCGCCCGCGGCGCCCACGTCGACGGACGCCGCGCCCAGGCCCGCCGTACCTCTCGCGATGAGCGCGACGCTCGCGCCTCGCTGGCCCAGCTCGCGCACCAGCGCACGGCCGACGCCCGCGCTCGCACCCGTCACCACCACGACCTGTCCACGCAGTTCACTCACGATGTCACCCTTCCTTTGACGTCTCACGCCTCCACCCGCCCAACCCCACTGCCCACCGCCACCCGAAATCCACATCCCCGCCTTCCCAGTGCCATGCGGGTCTTCTCGCCGACCCGTCTTGGTGGGGCGTGCTTGGGGGGCGCTGTCGGGGGTTTGAGGGTTGGTGGGGTTGTTTGGGGGGTTCGTGGGTGGGCATGCGGGCGGGCATGGAAGCTCCGCAGTACATCGCAGCCAGAGTGCAGCGGGCGCTGGCCGAGGACGGCCGAACGCACGAGCTGGGCATCCGCGTCGACGTCAGGGGTGACCAGTTGTTCCTGCGCGGCCAGGTGACCGGCGAGCAGCACCGGGAGGAGCTCGGGAAGGTGGCCCATGAGGTCGCTCCCGAGCTCCATCTGCACAACGAGATCCAGGTCGTCGAGGCGACCGAGCCCCGGGAGGAGGAACACCTTGACTGAGCTGCGCATCGCCGCCGTGGGCGACATCCATCTGGGCGAGGACGTCAAGGGACGCTACCGGCAGCGGCTCGACGGGATCGAGGAGCGGGCCGACGTGTTCCTGGTGGCGGGCGACCTGACCAGGCACGGCACGCTGGAGGAGGGCAGGCTGGTGGCCGAGGAGCTGCGCGGCCTGCCGATCCCGGTCGTGGCGGTCCTGGGTAACCACGACTACCACTCCGACCTGCAGTACGAGATCGCCAGTGAGCTGCGGGACGCGGGGATCAGGGTGCTCGACGACGACGGGACCGTGATCGCCTGCGGCGGCCTGAAGCTGGGCGTGGTGGGCGGCAAGGGGTTCGGCGGTGGGTTCGCCGGAAAGTGCGCCAGCGAGTTCGGCGAGCGGGAGATCAAGAACTTCGTCTCGCATACCCGGAACATCGCCGAGGCGTGGAAACTCGCCCTCAAGGAGATCGAGGCCGACAGGAAGGTGGTGCTGTCGCACTACAGCCCCATCAAGGAGACGCTTGAGGGCGAACCACTGGAGATCTACCCGTTCCTGGGCAGCTATCTGCTGGCCGAGGCAGTCGACACGGGGGGCGCCAACCTGGTGGTGCACGGCCACGCGCACAAGGGCGCGGAGAAAGGGATGACGCCCGGCGGGATCAGGGTACGGAATGTCGCCCTGCCGGTACTCGGGCGGGCTTACGGGGTCTACTGCCTGAACGGTGAGTGAAAACGCGGGCCGGGAAAGAACCCGGCCCGCGTTTGTCTATACGTGGAAGATGCTGATGCCGCCGGGTCCGACCAGGCATCCGAGAATGATCAGTACGATCCCCCAGAGCAGGTCGCGTCGGGCCAGAATCACATAGACGCCGGCGATGACGAGGACAACCGCGATGATCCAGAGCAATGTAGCCATGAAAACGCTACTGCCCCGGGAGAACTCTCTTTAACTAGGGGTAGCCCGTCATCATGAGCAGCCACGGTCACGAAGTAACCGACGCGATTCTCGACACGCTCAAGCGGGTGAGTTCGGGATTCAAGGACGCCGGGGTGGGTTTCGCGCTGGCGGGCGGGTGCGCCGCCTACGCCAGGGGCGCGGCGCCCTCACTGCACGACGTGGATTTCGTCCTCACCGAGCGGGACATCCCGGCGGCGCTGGACGCGCTGTCCGCGATGGGGTTCCGCCTCGCGGATCCGCCCGAGGACTGGCTGGTCAAGGCCTACGACGACGACCGGCTTGTCGATCTGATCTTCCGCATCTCCGACCGTCCTGTCACCCCCGAGCTGATCGGGCGGGCCGAGCAGCTGAAGGCCTCCGCCGTCATCGTGCCCGTGCTGGAGGCGACCGATCTGGTCATCTCCTGGCTGCTGCCCATGTCGGAGCACGCCTGCGACTACGGCGGGCTGCTGCCCCAGGTTCGGGCGCTGCGTGAACAGGTCGACTGGGACCGGGTGGCCGCGGTCACCGCCGGCTCGCCGTACGCCTTCACCTTCCTGACGCTGCTGGAGCGGCTCGGTGTGCTGAACAGGCCGGCCGTGGCGGATGGGGATCCGGCCTGGCCGTGACTGCAACCGGCCGTCAAGCGGCCGTCAGTGACGCGTCAACCGTCTCGAAGACCGTAGAAGCATGCGAACCAGGACGGACAGGCTCTACGAGATCGACGGGCTGCGCCTGCTGGCCGCGCTGTGCGTGGTCTTCTTCCACTACACCTTCTCCGGCTGGGTCGGCGGCACCACCACGGTGGCCTTCTCGGCCGAGAGCGGCTGGTCGAAGTACGGGTACCTGGGCGTCGACCTGTTCTTCCTGATCAGCGGGTTCGTCGTGCTGATGAGCGCGTGGGGCAGGAGCCCGCGGGAGTTCGTGGTGTCGCGGATCTCGCGGCTGTACCCGGCCTACTGGGTGGGGATCGGGCTGACCGTGCTGGTCACCGCGACGCTGGGCGCCGGGCTGTTCAAGCTCACGCTGCCGCAGGTGCTGGCGAACCTGACGATGTTCCAGGCGGTGCCCGACGTGGCCAACGTGGACGTCGTGTACTGGACGCTCTGGGCGGAGATGCGCTTCTACCTGCTGATCCTGGCGCTCACCTGGATCGGGACCACGCGGAACCGGGTGATGATCGGGCTGTGGGCCTGGTTCGGCCTGACGGTGCTGGCCGAGGCCGGGTTCCTGCCCCACGCCGCCGACCTGGTGATCCAGTCGGAGTTCTCGCACTACTTCATCGCGGGGATGGCGCTGTTCCTGCTGTACAAGTTCGGGCTCGACCGGCAGATCGCGCTGCTGGTGCCGCTGTGCCTGGGCAACGCCGTCTACCGCGCCATCGGCTACGCCGACGCGGTCGGACGGCGGTACTCGGTCGGCTACTCCCACGCGATCATCGTGGCGGTGGTCGTGGCCGTCTTCCTGCTCATGACGCTGGTGGCGCTGCGCGCGACCCGCTTCGCCGCCAGGCCGTGGATGGTCACCGCCGGCGCGCTGACCTACCCGCTCTACCTGCTGCACGCGCACATCGGCTTCATCCTGATCAACAGGGTCGGCGACGCGCTCAACAAGTACGTGCTGCTGTACGGCACGATCGCGCTCATGTGCGCGGCCGCCTACGCCGTGCACCGCTTCGTCGAGCGGCCCGTCGCGCCCCTGATCAAGCGCTGGGCCGGCCCGCGACCAGATCTTGGAAAGCGTGTTTGGCCCGCTCGATCGGCTCGCGGTAGCGGTGTTCCCGCCATGCGGCCCGCGCCAGCTTCCGAGAGCCTTCCCGATAGCGCCACCGTGCCCATGGCGATCTCGGGCGCGCCAACCGGATGGCACCGATCAACGCCAGCGGCGTGAGGTACACGCCGATCAGCCCGGTCCACACCTTGCCCTTGAGCAGGCAGATCGAGGCGAAGATCAGGTTAGTCAGCACGGTCAGGCTGCCGTTCAGGAAGGATTCGTCGAACGCGTCGATCGCCAGCGGGCTCACCCCCACCAGCGCCAGCCCGGTCAGCGCCCCTGCCATGAACACGGTGTCGACCGACAGCCTGCCCTGCTTGGCCCAGTAGACGTCGTCCAGGTGCAGCACCAGCGCGAACTCGTCGAGCACCAGCGCCGCCCCCACGCCGAACAGCGCCGCCGCCAGCGCCGCCACCCACGACCTCGGATCCTTTACGGCCAGGCCGCCGATCCCGCCCAGGCACATGAACACCAGGCCGAACACCACGTGATGGATGTGCAGGCCGCCGGGCGAGACGTTGCCCGGCCACCACTTCACCTGTTTCCTGATCATCCGCACGCTGAATCGGATGAACAGGAATGTCACTAGAAACATCACGAAAAAGCAGAAAAGCCGGAGCCGTCCCCCTCCGACGATCTCTGTGGTGAACCAGTGGCTCATGATCCGACTTTGCCAGCCGTACGCACAAGTGCTGGTCAAGTACGGATAACTACGGATTACAACCGGCTGCCAAGAGCGGACAGCGCCCAAGAATTGTGGCAGCATCCGCGCCGTGAGCACTTCCCCCGAATGGGCTCCGCCCGGTGTGGATCCGACCCGGCCGAGCGTCGCCCGCGTGCACGACGCGCTGCTCGGCGGGACCGAGAACTTCGCGGCCGACCGGGCCGTGGCCAGGAAGCTGAAGGCGGCCGTGCCCGAGGTGGCCGAGCTCGTCTGGTGCAACCGCGCCTTCATCGGGCGGGTGGTCGACTTCCTGGTGCGCGAGGCCGGGATCCGGCAGATCATCGACCTGGGCGCCGGGCTGCCGACGATCGAGAACACCCACGAGGTCGCCCAGTTCGCCGAGCCCGCCACCCGGATCGTCTACGTGGACGTCGACCCGATGGTCGAGTTGCACGCGCGGGTGCTGCTGCGGGACAACGGCAACGCCGTCGCGGCCACCGCCGATGCCAGGGACGTGGACGCGGTGCTCGGCCATCCCGCGCTGGTGCGGGTCATCGACTTCTCCCGCCCGGTGGCACTGCTGGCGATCGGGCTGCTGCACCTGTTCTCCGACAGGGACGACCCGCACGGCCTGGTCAGGCAGTACATGGAGGTGCTGCCACCCGGCAGCCACCTGGCGGTCTCCAACATGATGGCCGCGCCGAACCCGCAGGCCAAGGCGCTGGAGGCGATGCTGCTCGCCACGATGGGCACCGGCCACTTCCGCTCCCGCGAGGCCATCGAGCGCTACTTCGACGGGCTCGAGCTGGTCGAGCCGGGCGTGGTGCACCTGCCCGAGTGGCGTCCTGACCGGCCGCCCGCGCCGCTGGCCCCCTGGGAGCGGCTGCTGCTCGGCGGCGTCGGCCGCAAGCGTTAGCCGCGCCGGGTGGCCGAGGTGACGCGCTTGAGGATGCGGTCCCACTCGGTGCCGAACGGGTTGTCCTGCACCAGGTAGGTCCAGGTGGCCGTGGGCCGCTGCAGGTCCGGCACCGGGGCCTCGAAGGACTCCAGCGAGCGGCGCTCCACCTCGGCCAGCAGCGTCTTGTACTCGGCCACCGCCTCCCTGTGGAACTCGTCGATCGGGTTCATCCGGCCCAGCGCCCGCAGGTGGATGCCCTCGCGCAGGTCGGTGAGGAACGCCAGGTGCTCGGTCCAGCAGCGGTCGATCGCGTGCAGCACGATCTGCCTGGCCGTCTCTTCCCTGGTGTCCTCCGGCAGCTCCGCCCAGCGCTCAGGATCGGCCTCGGCCAGCGCCTCGGCGGCGGCGTCGGTGTGCAGGACCTTGTCGCGCCACTCCAGGATGAGCTCGCGCTGGTGCTCGAGCAGGCGGGTGTACCGCCAGGTGTTGCGGTGGATCTCCAGGTTGACGCCCTCGGCCACGCGCTGGGCGTGGCCCACCAGGTACGCGCCGCGGCGGTGCCGGACGATGCCGTCGGCGTCGGCGGCGGGCGGACGCTCGTCGGGGACGAACTGGGTGATCAGGTCGTCCTGCATGCTGACGAAGAAGACCGAACCGCCGGGGTCGCCCTGGCGGCCCGCGCGCCCGCGCAGCTGGTCGTCCAGGCGGCTGCTGGCGTGGCGGCCCGAGCCGATCACGTACAGGCCGCCCAGCTCGGCCACGACCTCGCCGAGGCGGATGTCGGTGCCGCGGCCGGCCATCTGGGTGGAGACCGTGATCGCGTCCTTCTCGCCCGCCTTGGCGATGATCGCGGCCTCTTCCGCGTCGTTCTTGGCGTTGAGCACGACCGGTTCCATGCCGCGGCGCTGCAGGAGCTTGGCCAGGTTCTCGGACTCGGCGACGTCGAGCGTGCCGATGAGGATGGGACGGCCGGTGGCGTGGACGGCCTGGATCTCCTCGACCAGGGCCGCGTCCTTGTCGGGGATCGTGGGGTAGATGCGGTCGGGCTCGTCCTCACGCACGCATGGCCTGTTGGACGGGATCACGGCCACCTTCAGGCCGTAGAACTCGCCGAGCTGCTCGCTCACGGCGACCGCGGTGCCCGTCATACCTGAAATTTCGGGATATCTGCGGATGAGGCCCTGGACCGTGATGGAGTCCAGGATCTCCCCCTTCTCGCTGGGCGGCAGGGTCTCCTTGGCCTCCACGGCCGCCTGCAGGCCGTCCGGCCAGCGCTGCAGCAGCGCGACCCGGCCGCGGCTGGGGTTGATGAGCTGGACCTTGCCGTCGCGCACGATGTAGTCGACATCCTTGGCCAGCAGGGCGTGCGCGTGCAGGGCCAGGTTCAGCTCGATGAGCGTGCCCGGCTCGTTCTCGTCGTAGAGCTCGACGCCGAGGAGGTTCTCCACGCTGTCGGCGCCCTTGGGGGTCAGGTAGACGTTGCGCGCCTGCTCGTCGATCTCGTAGTGGTAGCCGCGGACCAGCGTCCGGACCAGTGCCGCCATCTCCGGCACCGCCGTGCCCGCGTCGGAGGCGCCGGCCATCACCAGCGGCACCCTGGCCTCGTCCACCAGCACCGAGTCGGCCTCGTCGATCAGCGCGACCTCCGGCTTGGGCACGATGATCTCGGCCGGGTCGGTGCGCAGCCTGTCGCGCAGCACGTCGAAGCCGATCTCGCTGACCGGGCCGTACAGCACGTCCTTCTGGTAGGCCTCGCGCCGCTCGTCCGGGCTGGAGTTCTGGCCGATCCAGCCGACCGTCACGCCGAGCGCCTCGTACAGCGGTGCCATCCACTCCGCGTCGCGCCTGGCCAGGTAGTCGTTGACCGACATCACGTGCACGCGCTTGCCCTGCAGCGCGTACCCGGCCGCCGCCATCGCGCCCGACAGCGTCTTGCCCTCGCCGGTCGCCATCTCGGCGACCTTCCCGTCGAGCAGCGCCAGCGTGCCGAGCAACTGCACGTCGTACGGCCGCAGCCCCAGGGTCCTGTCCGCCGCCTCGCGCGCCACGGCACAGAATTCGGCCAGGTCGTCCATCGCGGGTTCGGGCAGCTCCTCGAGCTTCCGGATCCGGTCGGCCCGCTCGTTGGCGGCCTTGACGACCTTCTTGTACGGGGTCAGGTTCACGCCCCCTGGTCGGTCCAGGAGGCTCCTGACAATTCCGGAAATCGAGGCCACAGTTCCTCCAACGCGCGCTCTGTCGGCACCGTTCCCCTGATGCTCCGATTTGATGAGCTCCGGTACGGCAGGCGCCGCCGTACCGGACCTTAACCCATAAGACGCCCTGCCTCACCCGTCGGCGCGTGCGGTCAGCACCGTTACCGCGGCGAGCAGACAGGCGCAGCCCGCCCAGCCCAGAGCGGGCAGCCGTTCACCGAACAGCACCACGCCCAGCACGGCGGCTCCGACGGCCTCACCGAGCGAGATGATCGACACGGTGGTGGCGCGCAGCGCTGTCAGCGCGCGGAAGAACAGCCCGTACGCCAGGGCCGTCGGGATCGCGCCGAGGTAGATCAGCAGCCCGGCGGACAGCGCGCTGAACCGCGGTACCAGCCCGTCGACCAGCGCGAACGGCAGCAGGCACGCCGCCGCCACGACGAAACCGCCGACGGCCGTGCCGGCCGGGTCGCCGTGGAAGCGCCTGGACACCAGGGTGACACCCGCGTACCCGGCGGCGGCCAGCAGCGCGAGCCCGATCCCGCCGAGTTGACCGGTTGAGTCCTGTGCCGCCGGGGCGGTGAGGAGGACGAGCCCCGTCAGCGCGCCCGTGAGGGCGAGCGAGCCGACCCGGCCCAGGCGCTCGCCGAGGAAGAGGCGGCTGCCCAGCGCGGTGAACACCGGCGTGGCGCCCATCGTCACCACGGTCGCCACCGCCACGCCCGACAGGGCGATCGCGCCGAAGTACGCGGTCTGGTAGACGGCCATCCCCACCCCGACCACGAGGACCAGCGGGCCGGGAACCCGCGTGACCCGGGTGACCAGGGCCAGGAAGGCGGCACCGATCAGGTATCGCCAGAACGAGACGCCGACGGCGTTCAGACCGCCGGTCTGGAACAGCAGGGATCCCGCGGCTCCGCCGGTACCCCACGCGGCGGCGGCGACGGACACGTAGACGGCACCCCGGCGCACGGAAACATGCGTCATGAAAGCTTCTCCGAGAGATGGTTGGGAATCGGCCCGTCTCGCGGGCAGCAACCATCTCCGGATCGCCTGGACCCGGTTACGTCAGGATTCGCCGCCCGCTAGCGGGCGGCGGGCGGAGAGCAGATCAGAAACCGGGACATGCGCCCCAACCTACCTCACGGGCTAGTCGCCGACCGTGCCGTCTACGCGCTCGCGGAGAAGGTCGGCGTGGCCGTTGTGGCGGGCGTACTCCTCGATCATGTGCACCAGGACCCAGCGGTGCGTCACGTCCTCGCCGTGGCGCTGGCGCTTGCCGGTCGCCTCCAGGGGCAGGGCGGCCGACAGCTTCCTGGCGATCTCGACCTCCTCCTGCCACACCGCGAAGGCCTCCTCCGCCGAGGCCGTGTCCACGTCGTCGAAGTCGGCGTCCTGACGGGTGTCCTTGCCCCACAGGCGAGGAATGTCCTCGTCGTTGAGTATCTGGCGGAACCAGACCCGCTCCACGTGCGCCAGGTGCCGCACCAGACCGAGCAGCGACAGCCCCGACGGCTCCACCGAACGCTCCCTGAGCTGCTCCTCGGTCAGCCCCTCGCACTTCATGACGAGGGTCCCTCGGTGCCACTCGAGCCAGTTGTTGAGCATCGTCCGCTCGTCCGCGGCATAGGGCAGCGGCACGCGATTGTCAGTCATGCCGCGCAAGGTATCCCATTCAGTGGCACTTTCGGATACGTGACAAAGGATGACAGGTATGGCTGGGAGGGTAGAGCCATGACGACGAAGGCAAAGCTCCTGGCGGTCACCCTCGACTGCGCCGAGCCCAAGAAGATGGCCGAGTTCTACCACGCGATCACCGGCCTGGACATCCAGTACTCGGAGGAGGAGTACGCCGCCGTGGGGAACGGCACGACGAACATCTACTTCGGCCGCGTGCCCGACCGCAAGCCCTCCGCGTGGCCGGGGCCTGACAAGCAGTTCCACTTCGACTTCCGGGTGCCGGACGTGGAGAAGGCGGTCGAGGAGTACCTCGAGCTCGGGGCCACCCGCCCCGACTTCCAGCCCGGCGTCACCGAGGAGGGCACCGGCTGGGTGGTCCTCCAGGACCCGGAAGGGCACCTCTTCTGCGTCTGCCCCGAACGCTCCTGACGCGTAGTCCTTGTAGCTCCTGAGGGCATTGGAATATCGGCCCAAGGAAGGATTTAACTACTTTCTCTGGCCCATAAGCTGGGGCAATGCTCTTGGAAGGATCCATACCCCTGCGCGGCCGCCGATGACCTGGGTCGGGGTGCTGATCGCGCTGGCGGGGGCGCTGGGGTACGCCGTGGGGGCGGCCATGCAGCAGTTCGAGGCCGTCGCCGAGGGCGCGTCACTGAGGCTGGTCCGCCGTCCCAGGTGGTGGATCGGCGGAGTGATCGGGTTCACCGGAGCGTGCTTGCACGCCGTGGCGCTGAGCTTCGCGCCGCTGGTGGCGGTGCAGCCGATCAGCGTGGCCACGCTGGTGTTCGCCGTGCCGCTCGCCGCCTTCATGTACGGGCGCAAGCCGTACCGGGCCGAGATCCTCGGGTCGGCCGCCGTGGCCGTGGGGCTGCTCTGGCTGATGCTGCTGGTGCCGCAGCACAGCGTGACCCCGCGGCTGAGCAGCGGGGCGGCGCTCGGGTTCCTGGCGGTGATCGGGCTGATCGTGCTGGTCACCCAGGTGCTGGGGAACCGGGCGCAGGGGCCTTCCAAGGCGCTGCTGCTGTCGGTGGGGGCGGGCGTGGTGACCGCGAGCGTGTCGACGTTCGTCCGCGTGGTGGGCGGCGGCATGCAGGGGGACTGGGGGCGCCTGCTGCACTGGTTCACCGTCGCCGTGCCCGTGTTGCTGGTCTGCGCGGTGGTGCTGCTGCAGCGGTCCTACGCGGTGGGGTACTTCGGCATCGCCTACGCGGGCGTGCAGGTCATCGACCCGATCACCTCGGTGCTCGCGGGCGCGATCCTGCTGGGGGAGCCGCTGCCCACGAGCGCGTCGACCGCGATCCCCGCGTTGATCGCCGCCTCTCTGACCATCGGCGGCACGATCACGCTCGGGCGCCTGGCTCCCGATCACTCGAAGCCGGTGGCCGCCACGACAGAATCGCGTCCGCTGACCGCAACATCAGATCTGAACTGAGCCGTGCGGCCAGCGACATGCCCGCGTCGCGCAGCCGTACGGCCAGCGGGTTGCGCAGCTTGGTCGCCCGGCAGATCGTCCACGACTTGCGCACGATATCGCTGGTGCGAGCCATCCGCGCGGCGGTGTAGTCCGCCAGACGCGGCGTGCGGGCCAGGACCACCGCGTCCTCGATGGCCTGGCAGGCGCCCTGCCCCAGGTTCGGCGTCATCGGGTGGGCCGCGTCGCCGACCAGCGCCACCTTGCCGCGGTGCAGCGCGGGGATCGGCTTGTCCAGGAAGTACACGTCGTTGCGGATGATGCGCCCGGGTTCCGCGGCGTCCAGCAGCGCCGGGATCGGGTCGTGCCATTCGCCGAACCGCCTGATCAGCTCCGCATGCTCGTCCTCGTGCACGGCCCCGGCGGGGGACAGGTCGGTGGCGTAGAAGTACACCAGGTCGCCGGCCAGCTCGTGCAGCCCGAACACCCTGCCACGCCCCCAGGTCTCCGAGCTGTGGATGGGTGCCGAGGGCAGCGCCGAGCGCGGGACGAGCCCGCGCCAGGCGGTCACGCCCGAATAGGCCGGCCCGGGATGCCCGGGGAAGAGGGCCCTGCGGGTGGCCGAGTGGATCCCGTCGGCCCCGACGATCAGGTCGGCCTCCAGCACCTCGTCCCCGGCGTGCACGATCCCCGCCTCGGGATCGACCGCGGTGACCGTGACGCCGAGCCGTACCGGGCCCAGCGCCTCGGCGAGGAGCTCCACCATCGTGGCGCGCAGCATGACGACCACCGAGTCGCCGTAACGCTCCTGCGCCCTGTCCTCGACAGTGTGCACCAGCCAGCGGCCGTCGGGACGCTTGACGCCCGCCTGGCCCTGGATCCTCGCCAGCTTGCGCACCTGGTCGCCGAGGCCGACCGTGTCCAGGGCGCGCAGCGCGTTGGCCGCGATGGCCAGCCCGGAGCCCACCGGGTCGAGCTTGTCGGCCCGCTCGAGCACCGTGACGTCCCAACCCTCTTCGCGCAGCGCGAGCCCCGCCATCAGCCCGCCGATGCCCGCCCCGATCACTACCGCTCTAGGCATGTCTTTCCACTCCTCGTGAAACTACGTCTGTAGTTGGACCATACTACGGCTGTAGTTCGAACTACAAGTGTAGTATCGGGTTCCGTGAAGAGATCAGACGCGATAGCGGAGGCGGCGATCACCCTGCTCGCCGAGCGGGGCATGCGCGGACTCACGCACCGCGCCGTCGACGAGGTCGCGGGCCTGCCGCCGGGCTCCACCTCGAACCTGGCGCGCACCCGGGCCGCCCTGCTGGAGCTCACGCTGTCGCGGCTGACGGAGCTGGAGGAAGCGGTCTTCCAGACCGCGGCGCTGCCCTCGCTGCCCGAACGCCCGGACCTGGGCGGGCAGATGGCCCTGCTCCTGTACGCCCAACTGCAGGATCGGCGGCGGACCCTGGCCCGCTACGAGCTCGCGCTCGAGGCGACGCGGCGGCCCGAACTGCGCACGATCTACGACAAGGCGGGGCGTCTCTTCCGCGACCCGGTCGTGCCGCTGCTGGCGGCCGCGGGGTCGCGCGATCCGGTGCGGCACGCGCGGCAACTCGTCGCGTTCGGCGAGGGCATCATGTTCGACGCGATCGTCGGCGCGGGGGCCGAGCCGACACTCGACGAGCTCTCCACGATGATGCGCGAATTCCTCGGCGGGCTTCTTCCTCGGTGATTCTGCACGGCGGCCGCCCCCACCATTCGTCACGACGTTGTACGGCGTGCCGCCCCCACCATTCGTCACGACGTTGTACGGCGTGCCGCCCCCACCATTCGTCACGACGTTGTACGGCGGGCCGCCCCCAACAGCCGCCCGCCGTACTTCGGCTGATGGCCCGTGGGCGGCGCTATCCGGCGAGTAGGGGATCCTTGCTCGCCGTCACGCTCCGCGGAATCCACATCCCGGGGACTCGGGTCCCCCGCCGCACAGGGCGCCGACTTCCGCCACCCCACACCCCACCGACCCGGCGCCTGGAAAACCACCGGGTCCCGCGATTCCTAGGGAGCCGCAGGGACCCGCGATTCCCGGGGAAGCCGCCGGGTCTCGCGACTCCTACGGAACCCACCGGTCCCGCGATTCCTACGGAACCCATCGGGACCAGTGATTTATGGGGAGCCAGCGGGACATGCGATCCCTTGGGACGTATCGGGACCTGCGATTCCTGGGGAGCCCCCGGGACCTGCGATTCCTACGGGATCGGGATCTGCGATTCGTGGGGGAGCTTCCGGGACCTGCGATTCCTACGAGACCCAGCAGGACCTGCGATTCGTGGGGGAGCCGACGGGACCCGTGATTCCTGTCTCGCGATTCCTAGGGAAGCCGCCTGGACCCGCGAGTCCTACGGAACCGGCCGGGGCCAGCGATTCCTGAGGAAGTTGGCGGGAGTCCGTGAAGCGGGGGAAACCGGGAAACGGAGCCTGGGAGCCGGCTGGGTCGGAGTTTGGGAACGCCTGGGAAGTCGGTGGTGGCGGCGCAGGCAGAGGAGGCGGTGTCGGCGGCGCAGCGGGGGAGGCGGCGCAGGCGGGGGAGGTGGTGTCGGCGGCGTAGGTAGGGGAGGTGGTGTTGGCGGGGTGGGGTGATATGTCATGTCAGGTTTGCGGTTGAGCCGATCAATTCTGGTTCGTCGATCGCCTGCGGCGTCAGCCGTACCCCCGTCGCACGTTCGGCCAGTGCGAACGCGGTCAGGATCGGATCGCCCCAGTCCTCATCGGTGTCGACGTCATCGGTGGGCATGCCCAGCTCGATCATGAACGGGAGCAGCCGGTCCGGGTCCGTGCCTGAGCGGTCACCAGGGTAGTCGGGCTCGAACTGGGTCACTACCTGTCCGTCGGCAGCGTGGACGAACTGCTGGTCGGCGTTGACGTTCAGGAACACCGAGGCGATCACCGTCCCCGTCGACAGGCGCTTGGCCACGGTGTCGAGGGTGCCCGCGAACCCGTTCGGCTCGACCAGGATGGTGCCGCCCTCGACCGTGCTCGCGGTGATCGCGCCCTCGTCAAACAGATCCTCTGCTCCGGCGTCTTCCTCGGGGGTGATGTCCAGCCGGACGAAGGCCTCGGCCGGGGTGAGGCCGCGCACGAAGGTGATGCAGAACCCGATCGCCAGGGCCCCATCTTGCTCGTCGAACCAAGCGTAGTCTTCGGGGTTCATCGGGCTGCTCCTCACGCGCTGGGGGTAGGCAGCACAGAGCATGCCAGGCGTGGACGACAGAAAGAGCTAGCGCCGCAGCCGCGCCCAGACCTCGATCCGCGAGTCGTCCTGGCTCACGCCCATCGTGACATCGACGGTCCCGGCGTCGGACTCCTTGGTGACGCCGTCGATGCAGTCGCCGCATGCGTCTCGGTCCTTGGCGTCAACCCGCTTCCAGCCACGAGCGAGGAACTTCGCGAAGAGCCGGTCGCCCGTCGCCGCCCGATCGGTGGTGAAGTGCAGCCAGCCGCCGTCCCCCGAGTCGCAGCCGTCATCTCCCTCGGCCGTCGCAGCCACGGCGTCGGGAAGCAGCGGCTGCACGATGCGCTTGAGCTCGCTGATCTGCCGGTTCGCGTCCTGGCGGCACGCTTCTTCCGAGAGCGTCCCGCATCCGGCCGGCCAGGTCACCGCGAGGGTGAGCGCCAGGGAAACGTGACACGCTCGCCGAGAACAAAGAACCCCAGGCCAACTAGGTTGACCTGGGGTGGTGGTGCGCCGCCAGGGACTCGAACCCCGGACCCGCTGATTAAGAGTCAGCTGCTCTGACCAACTGAGCTAGCGGCGCGCAGCGATGAATATACCGGCCCGCGGCATCCTGGTCGAATCGGTATGCTAGAACAACATTCGGTCCGATCTGGAGTGCTTATGTGGTTCGACTCGCCCGCCGACGTGTCGCGGCGGCTGGCCGGCGTGGACTATCTCTCCGACGACGCCATCTCCACGAGCGTGTTCTTGGCCGCCGCTCTCGGCAAGCCGCTGCTGGTCGAGGGACCGGCGGGCGTGGGCAAGACGCAGCTGGCCAAGGCCGTGGCGCAGACCACGGGCAGCGAGCTGGTCAGGCTCCAGTGCTACGAGGGTCTCGACGAGGCCAGGGCGCTCTACGAGTGGAACTACAAGAAGCAGCTGCTGCGCATCCAGGCCACCAGCGCGGACGACGACATCTTCGGCGAGGAGTTCCTGCTGGAGCGCCCGCTGCTGAAGGCGATCAGGGCCACGACCCCGACCGTGCTGCTGATCGACGAGATGGACAAGGCCGACGTCGAGGTCGAGGGCCTGCTGCTGGAGCTGCTGTCCGACTTCCAGGTGACGATTCCCGAGCTGGGCACGATCACGGCCGCGCGCAAGCCGTACGTGGTGCTGACCTCGAACGCGACCAGGGAGCTGTCGGAAGCGCTCAAGCGGCGCTGCCTCTACCTGCACATCGAGTACCCGACGCCCGAGCGGGAGCGGGACATCGTGCTCGCCCAGGTGCCGACGATCACCCAGAACCTGGCCGAGCAGCTGGCCAGGACCGTGGCCACGCTGCGGGCGCTGGAGCTGAAGAAGGCGCCGTCGGTGGCCGAGACCGTCGACTGGGCCAACACGCTGCTCGCGCTGGGCCGCGACGACCTGGACGAGGCCACGGTGGCGGGCACGCTCGGGGTGGTGCTCAAGCACGCCTCCGATCACACGCGGGCCGTCAAGGAGCTGGGGCTGCCCGATGTCGCTGATCGATAGGCATGTCGGGTTCGTGCACGCGCTGCGTGCGGCCGGGCTGCCGGTGAGCCTGGCCGAGGGACTGGACGCGGCGCGGGCGCTACAGGTCATCGACCTGGCCGAGCGCGAGTCGCTCAGAGCGGCCTACGCGGCCACGCTGGTGAAGAAACCGGCCTATCGCCCCGGGTTCGACGTGCTGTTCGACCTGTGGTTCCCGCCGTCCACGACCGGCTTGTACGGCAAGCGCCCTCAAGCCACGAAAAATCCGAAAAATTCGGAACAGCCGCGTGACCGCCTCGCCGAGCTCCTCGTCGATTCGACCGACCAGGAGATGCGCGAGTTCGCCAGAGAGATGGTCGAGCGCTTCGGCCGCCAGCCCGCGGGACCCGGCAGGCAGAACTGGTTCTCCTACAGCGTGATGCGCGCCCTGTCACCCGAGACGCTGATGGCCAGGCTCCTCCAGAACGTGCTCAGAGGCGGCCTCGAGGAGAAGACCGCGCGCCAGCGGGTGAACGCCAACATCAAACGCTTCGAGGACGCGGTCGCCGCCGATGTCCGGCGCAGGATCGCCGAGGACTCGGGCATCGAGCGGATCGCCCGCTCCGCCGTACGCCCGCCGCTCGACCAGATCGACTTCCTCCGCGTCACCAAGGCCGACCTGGCCAGGCTGCGCAGGGAGGTCTATCCGCTCGCCCGCAGGCTGGCCGCCCGCCTGACGATCAAGCACAAGCACGGCAAGCGGGGCAGGCTCGACTTCCGCCGGACGATGCGGGCGTCGCTGCAGAGCGGCGGCGTGCCCCTGACCACGCATTTCAGGCCACCACGCCCGCACAAGCCCGAGCTGGTCGTCCTGTGCGACACCAGCGACTCGGTCTCGACGTTCGCGCACTTCACGCTGCTGCTCACCTACGCGCTGCGCGAACAGTTCACCAAGGTCAGGGCGTTCGGGTTCGTCGACACGATCGACGAGATCACCCGGTTCTTCGTCCCCGGCGCCGACGTCGTCGACGCCATGACGAAGCTCGCGAACGAGGCGAACATGGTGCGCTTCGGCCGCACCAACTACGGCCACGCCTTCGAGGAGTTCACCGAGAAGTACGGCGAGGCCATCGGCCCCAGGACGTCCCTGCTGATCCTCGGCGACGCCCGCTCGAACTACCAGCCCGCCGCCCTGGACACGCTGAAGCGGCTCACCGCCGGGGCCCGCCACGCCTACTGGCTCAATCCGGAGCCGAGGCAGCAGTGGGACACCGGCGACTCGCTCGCCACCGACTACGGCACCGTCGTCCCCATGACCGAATGCCGAAATGTCGCCCAGCTGACGGCGTTCATCGAGGACCTGGCCTAGGACTTCTGCAGCTCCCGGGCGGCCGTTCTGGCCAGCAGCTCGATCTGCTCCTCGTTGAGCACCCGGTCGCGGGCCGAGGTGATCACCTTGGCCGCCCGCCCGGGCTTGAGCAGCGTCAGGCCCTCCGCCGTGAGCATCCCGCCGCGGGGCAGCTGCCCGCAGTGCACGGCCAGCAGCGGCGTGATCGTGACGGGCACTCTGGTCTCCCGGGTGAGCATCTCGGCGAACGCCGTCGCGGTGTCCACCAGCGGTTTGGCCACCTTGGTGCCGTACTTCTCGCCGAAGAACAGCCGCCCGCCGTACGACGCGATCTCCGTGTCGGGGCTCCACGACTCGTTGTCCACGATCCACACGCCGCCCGGACCGATCACCAGGTGGTCGATGGAGGCCTGGCCCCTGATCGCGCGCCCGTCGAGCACGCTGTAGCCGCGCTTGCGCAGCGCGCGGCGCAGCAGCTTGCCGGTGATCTGCTCATCGCGCCGCTTGCCCCGCCACACCGCCGTCACGGCGAAACTCCGCCAGCTCAGATACCAGTCGATTCCCGCCACGACCACCGCGAGCGCCAGCGCGTACGCGGCGGCGCCGGCCAGATCGAAGCGGAGAGCCAGCGCGAAGCCGACCGCGAAGCCGACGGCCGCCTTGATGGCCCTGGACCGCCTTCGGCCCTTGGCACCCTCGCGCCAGTACGTCTCGAAGTACCACTGAGGGGACGCTCCAGTGAACTTCGGGTCCTGCTGCACATAGATCGACCCACCGGGCACGGCAAACTCCCCGAGTTCGTCGCCAATACCAGGATCTGCTACGCCGAAGATCCCTCGCCGGTCAAGAACATACCCAGCCGGAACAAAGGCCATCCTAAGGTGAGGGAAATAACACCCGCGAGATCGCATCTACCGACCAGTCGGTATGCTGGTTGCTGTGAAAGATGAGCCGGTACGGCAGAGGTTGCTAGGGGAGGCCACCCGCCTGTTCGCCGAGCGTGGTTTCGAAGGCACCTCGGTGCAGGAGATCGTGCTCGCGGCCGGAGTCACCAAGGGGGCCATGTACCACTATTTCGACTCCAAGGATGATCTGCTCCACGAGATCTACGGCCGGGTCCTGCGCATGCAGATGGAGCGGCTGACCAGCATCGCCGACGGGCCGGGCACGGTCGCGGAACGGCTGCACGCGGCCGCCGCCGACGTGGTGGAGACCAGCGCGGCCAACCTGGACGACACGAAGATCTTCTTCCGTTCGATGCACCTGCTGGCGCCCGAGACCCAGAAGAACGTGCGGGCCGACCGCCGCCGCTACCACGAGCGCTTCCGCGCCCTGGTCGCCGAGGGGCAGCGCGAGGGCGTCTTCAGCGACCGGGTGCCGGCCGAGATCGTGGTCGACTTCTACTTCGGCTCGGTGCACCACCTGGGCACGTGGTACCACGCGGACGGGCCGCTGACCGGTGCCCAGGTGGGCAAGCACTTCGCCGACCTGCTGCTGACCTCACTCAGGTCCGGGGAGATCGGCTAGGACGGCCAGCGCCTCCCGGTGGTCGCCCGGGGTGCCGAGGGCGATCTCGGTGGCCTTGGCGCGCTTGAGGTAGAGGTGGATGGGGTGCTCCCAGGTCATCCCGATCCCGCCGTGCAGCTGCAGCGCCTCTTCCGCGGCGTGCACGGCCACCGCCGCGTTCCAGGCCTGGCTCACGGCGACCTGCCTGGGCGAACCGTCTACGATCACGCCGCGAGCGGCGGCCCTGGCGCGGACCACGTCCAGCCACAGGTCGGCCAGTCGGTGCTTGATCGCCTGGAACGACCCGACCGGGCGGGCGAACTGGTGCCGTTCCTTGACGTAGGCGAGCGTCGTGTCCAGGCACCACTCGGCCACGCCGAGCTGCTCGGAGGCCAGCATGCCCGCCCCGAACCTGAGTGTCTCCGCCAGGTCGCACGGGCCGAGCGGGGTCGCCCTGCCCTCTAGGGTGACGGTCGCGATCGGCCGGGTGAGGTCGAGCGACGGCTTCACCTCGACCTGGGCGTCCCGCACCGCGTAGAGCTGTCCGTCGAGCGGGACGAGGAGCACGTCGGCGACCTCGGCGCCCGCCACGTTCGTCACGGTCCCCGTGACCGCTTCCCCGTCCAGGCTCAGCGCGGCGCCGCGACCGGGCGCGTACGGCGAGGCCGCGAAGGAGACGGCCAGCGCCGCGGTCCTCTCCCCGCCGGCCAGCTCTGCGAGCAGGTCGCCGGCGCCCGCCTGGAGCAGGGCGTGCGTGGCCAGCACGGAGCTGGTGAAGAACGGCACGGGCGCGACTCCCCGCCCCAGCTCCTCCAGCACGATCCCCACCTCGGCGGCCGACGCGCCGGCCCCGCCGTACTCCTCGGGAATGAGCAGCCCGGCGACCCCGATCTCGCCCGCGAGGGTCTTCCACAGGTCCAGGTCGTACGGCGAGCCCTCCACCCGTTTCAGCACGGCGGCGGGCGGCAGGCGGTCGGCGAGCAGGGCGCGCACGGCGGCGCGCAGCTCCTCCTCGACCTCGGTGTAGAGCAGTGTCTGTGTCATTGGTCGCTCACCCTCATCGAGGCAGGTCCTTCCAGGGCACGTCCTTGTCGATGCGGGGCTCGGAGGGCAGGCCGAGCACGCGTTCCGAGACGATGTTGCGCAAGATTTCCGAGGTGCCGCCCTCGATCGAGTTGCCCTTGGCCCGCAGGTAGCGGTATCCGGCGTCGCGACCGTAGAAGTCGACGGTGTCGGAGCGGCGGAAGTCCCAGTCGTCGTAGGACAGGTCCCGCGTGAACTCCTGCTCCAGCCCGGACAGCGCCTGGTTGAGCTCGGCGAACGAGAGCTTCATGCCCGACCCCTCGGGCCCAGGCTGGCCGGCGGCGAGCTGCTCGCGCAGCCGGGCCCCGGACAGCCGGGTGACCTCGGACTCCACGTAGAGCGCGAGCAGGCGCTGATGCAGGTCGTGGGTCCGGTTCTCCGGCCGCTCGCGCCAGGCCTCGACCATGACCTCGAGCATGCCGCGCCGTACACGGGCGCCGCCGATCGCGACGCGCTCGTTCATCAGGGTGGTCTGCGCGACCCGCCAGCCGTCGCCGACCTGGCCGAGGCGCAGGTCGTCGGCCAGCCGCACACCTGTCAGGAAGACCTCGTTGAACTCGGCCTCACCGGTGATCTGGCGCAGCGGCCGCACCTCGACGCCGGGCGCGTGCATGTCGCAGACGAAGTACGTCAGCCCGCGGTGCTTGGGCACGTCGGGGTCGGTGCGGGTGACCAGGATGGCCCAGCGGGCGTGGTGGGCGCCCGACGTCCACACCTTCTGGCCATCGACGACCCATTCGTCCCCGTCTTGTACGGCCCGCGTCGCCAGCGTGGCGAGGTCGGATCCAGCGCCGGGCTCGGAGAAGAGCTGGCACCAAATTTCCTCCCCCGTCCACAAAGGCCGGAGAAATCGGGATTTTTGATCAGAAGTCCCGAAGGCCAGAATCGTGGGAGCGGCCATGCCGAGGCCGATCCCCTGCACGGCCGTCGGCTGCGGGGTGCCCGCCAACGCCCGGTCGATCTCGGCCTGCGCGTCCCGTGACAGGCCCAGCCCGCCCAGCCCCTCCGGGTACCACACCCAGGCGAGCCCGGCATCGTAGCGGGCGCCCAGCCACTCCTGCGGGTCGCCCGCGGGGTCGTGCTCGTCGAGCAATCGGGTGATCCGCTGTGCTACATCCACTTCTTGAGCTCCCTGTGGGCGAGTGACCGCTTGTGCACCTCGTCGGGACCGTCGGCGAAGCGCAGCGACCGCACGCCCGCCCACAGCCCGGCCAGCGGGAAGTCCTGGCTGACGCCCCCGGCGCCGTGCACCTGGATGGCCTTGTCCATGATCCACTCCACGGAGGCGGGAGTGGCGATCTTGATGGCCTGGATCTCGGTGTGCGCACCCTGGTTGCCGACGGTGTCCATCAGCCAGGCGGTCTTCAGCACCAGCAGCCGCAGCTGCTCCACCCGGACCCTGGACTCGGCGATCCAGTCCTGCACCACGCCCTGCTCGGCCACCGTCTTGCCGAACGCGGTCCTGGACAGCGCCCGCCTGCACATCAGCTCGATCGCGCGCTCGGCCATGCCGATCAGCCGCATGCAGTGGTGGATGCGGCCGGGGCCCAGCCTGGCCTGCGCGATGGCGAAGCCGCCGCCCTCCTCGCCGATCAGGTTGTCCACAGGTACGCGCACGTCGTCGAAGACCACTTCGGCGTGGCCGCCGTGGTGCCCGTCGTCGTAGCCGAAGACGGTCATGCCGCGCTTGATGTGCAGCCCAGGAGTGTCGCGCGGGACCAGGACCATGGACTGCCGGCGGTGTTTGGGCGCGTCGGGGTTCGTCTTGCCCATGACGATGAGGATCTTGCAGTTCGGGTTCATCGCGCCGGAGATGAACCACTTGCGGCCGTTGATGACGTACTCGCCGCCGTCTTTCTCGATCCTCGTGGCGATGTTGGTGGCGTCGGAGGAGGCCACGTCGGGCTCGGTCATCGCGAAGGCCGAGCGGATCTCCCCGTCGAGCAGCGGCTGGAGCCACTCCTTCCGCTGCCACTGGCTGCCGAACATGGACAGCACTTCCATGTTGCCCGTGTCGGGCGCGGCGCAGTTGGTGGCGGTCGGGGCGATGCTGGGCGACCTGCCCATGATCTCCGCCAGCGGAGCGTACTGGAGGTTGGTCAGCCCGGCCCCGTGCTCACCTGGCAAGAAGAGATTCCAGAGACCACGCTTCCTGGCTTCGTCCTTGAGGTCTTCCAGCAGAGGCGGCTGGCTCCAGCCGCTGACCGCCGTCTGCTCCTCGAAGGCGGGCTCGGCCGGATAGACGCATTCGTCCATGAAGCGCAGGAGTCGCTCGCGAAGGTCTTCGGTGACGGTGTCGAAGGCGAAGTCCATGCTCCGGAGCCTACCGACCGGCCGGTATGCGTGTCGACAGGTGGTTCCCCGCAATCTCCCTCATGTGGCCATAAAGGCTGGTCAAGCGCCCCGATAAGGTGCTCGCCATGACCGCGAAGATGCCCGACCCCGTGGTGCTCGAGAACGACGTCGTGCGCCTCGAACCGCTCACCCTGGAGCACGTCCCCGACCTGTTCGAGGCGGGTGGCGGCGACGACGAGCTGTGGCGGTGGATCACCACGACGCCGCGGACCAAGGAGGACCTGGCCGCGCTGGCGACCCTCGTGATGACGGAGCACGTGCCCTTCGCGGTGACGCTGAAGTCCACGGGCCGCGCGGTGGGCTGGAGCACCTACATCGACGTGCCCGGGTTCGACGAGAGTGTCGAGATCGGGTGGACCTGGTACGGCCGGGCGGTCTGGCGTACGGCGGTCAACACCTCGTGCAAGATCCTGCTGATCGACCACGCGTTCTCGCTCGGCTACAACCGGGTGATGCTCAAGACCGACCACCTCAACCTGCGCTCGCAGGAGGCGATCAGGCGCATCGGCGGCGTCCATGAGGGAACCCTGCGCCGGCACAAGAAGCGCCCCGACGGCACCTGGCGCGATTCCGTGTATTTCGGCATTCTCAAGGAAGAATGGCCACACCATCGGGATCGTCTGAACCGTTAGCCGAAGGGCGGCGTCAAACCCCGCATGACTGATCGGCTGGGAGGCTACTGGTTGGGCGCCCGGCTCGGCAGTGGCGAGGTGTTCGAGGCCTACGACGAGTCGGGGCAGCGCCGTGCCCTGCGCGTCCTGTCCGTGGACTCCGACGCCGCCAAGGCCGCCCTGCAGGTGCGCTCCCTGCACGTGGCCGACCTGGTCGAGGTCGCCGCCACCTACCTGGTCAGCGAATACGTCGAGGGGATCAGCCTGCGGCGGGTCGTCGAGGAGCACGGCCCGTACGCCGTCGGCGACCTCTACCGCCTGGCCACCGCGATGGCGACGGCCCTGGCGGCCATCCACGAGGCCGGCGCGGTGCACGGGTCGCTCGATCCCGGCCGGGTGCTGCTCACCGGCGCAGGACCTCGGCTCATCGGGCTGGGTGTCGCCTCAGGTGAGCCCCCCGACGACGTGTACGCCTGGGGGCAGGTGCTGCTCTACACCGCGCGCGGGCCCGACTCGCTCGACCGGCAACTGCGCGGGCTGGTGGCCGCCGCCACCTCCAGGGACCGCAGGAAGCGGCCCGGCGCCAGGCAGCTGCTGCTGTCGCTGCTCGACGCGCCGCAGTCCCAGCAGGGCAGGCTGCTGCCGCCCACGCCCGTGCACGATCCCGGCCTCGGGGACCTCGCCGAACAGGTCTTCCTCGGGCTCAGCCATCCCTACCAGGGGCTGGTCCCCGAGATCTTTCTCCGCCTCGTCACCACGGACGCCTCAGGGTGCGTGCCCGTCGCCCTGGACGAGCTCCTGTCCGGCCGCACGCCCGACCAGGTCGCCTCCCTCGACCACATTCTCACCGCGTACGGCGAGGCCACCCTGTTATCCGTGCCGCCCGGCGATTCGGCGGGCGGGATGGTGGAAGTGGTGCGGCCGGCGCTGTTGTGGGCCTGGCCGCGGTTACGGGAGTGGGTGGAGGCGGAGCGGGGCGGGCTCGCCGTACATCGGGAGCTGGCGCGGGCGGCGCGGCGGTGGGAGGGGGGCGGACGGCGGGATGCCGAGGTGTTCCGGGGCGAGCGGCTCCGGCAGGCGCTGGCGTGGGCGGCCAGCGGGCGGCGGCATCTGACGCTGAGCGCCGACGAGCAGCGCTTCCTCGACGCGGGGATCGCGGCGGGCCGCCGGCGGGGGCGGCTGGCGGTGCTGGCCGCGGTGGTGTCCGTGGCGCTGGTGGCGGCGGGCGTGGCGATCTGGCAGCACGGCGCGGCCGAGGACAGACTGGATTACGCGATGGCCCGCGTGGCGGCCTCCCGGGCGGAGGCGGTACGGCTGGCCGACCCGGTCCTGGCGCGCGAGCTGAGCCTGGCGGCGTGGAGCCTGGCGCCGGTGACCGAGGCGCGGCGGGCGCTGGCACGCTCGGACTCAGACGCGGCGGTGGGCGTCTTCACCGACCCGCACGCCAACGACCGCTCCGTCTACGCGATCAGTGACGACGGCGGCCGGCTGGCCGCGCTCACCGACGGCACGCTGCGGGTGTACGACCTGCGGACCGGAGCCGAGATCGCGCAGTCTCCCGGCCCGGCACAGAGCGTGCGGGCGATGGCGTGGTCACCGGCCTCCGACACGCTCGCCCTGGTCGGCGTCGATCGGACCTACCTGTGGAGCGGCGCGACGGGGATGGGTCCGGCCTTCGGGCGCGGGCTCGGCGCGCCGGGGCAGCAGTCGGCGTGGTTCAGCCCCGGAGGCGGGCTGCTGTTCGCGGCGGCCCGGCAGTCGGGCGAGCGCTGGGTGTGGGACCTGCGGACGCGGCGGTCGGTCTACGCGGACGACGACGTGGTGGTCGGGCCGCGTGACGCGGTGGCGCTGGTGTTCGCGGGCAAGGACTCGTCCGTGCGGCGCTACCCCTCGGGCGGTCGTACGGCGGCGCCGTGGCTGGACCGGATGCCGTGGGAGTACACGGTCTTCGCGCCCGACGGGGAGCGGGTGGCGATCGCCGAGGAGACCGGCGTCCAGATCTACCGCCTCGACGGGGTCCCCGTGCTGCCGGTGCGCTTGCGGCCCTCTCCTGGCGCGCTGCGCTTCAGCACGGACGGGCAGCTGCTGGCCAGCACGGACAACGACCGGGTGCGCGTGTGGCGCCTGGCCGACGGCGCCCTGGTCGCCGACCGCCAGGTCCCCACCGCCGCGGACCGTCCCGCCCAGGCCCGCCTCGACGCCTCGGGCCGCTGGCTCCGCGTCCTCGCGGGCCGCGGCACGGTCCTGACGATCGACCTGGCCCATGCCGCCTCCCCGGTCCCGCCGGAACAGGCCGCCGCCACGATCTGCACCCACTACGGCCCGTTCACCCAGTCCGACTGGAACCACCACCTCCCCGAGGTCCCCTACCACCCCCTCTGCTCCCCCTGAGCGCACCCACCCGACCCCGACAGCTCTTCCACCCGCCCGGCCCCTTTTGCCTCGGGGCGCATGGGTTCCCGGCTTTCCTCGCGCTCACGGGCTCCCGGCTTCCTGGCGCTCCTGGGTCCGGCGGGCTTTCCTGGCGCCTGGCCTCTTTTGCCTCGCGCCCACGGGTTTCCGGATTTCTGGCGCTCATGGGTGCCGCGGGCTTTCCAGGCGCCGGGTCGGCGGGACGCGGGTCGGCGGAAGTCGGCGCCCTGTGCGGCGGGGGACCCGAGGCCCCGGGATGTGGATTCCGCGGAACGTGACGGCGAGCAAGGATCCCCGACTCGCCGGATAGCGCCGCCCGCAGGCCCTCAGCCGGAGTACGGCGGGCGGCCGGTGGGGGCGGCCCGCCGTACAGAATCGCCCGGAGAAAGATTTGCCGCTAGCCCGATCTTTCCAGGAGGGCGTACATGGTGAAGCGGATGTTCCTGGTCACCGCGTTCTCGCCGTGGCCGGTGTAGCGGAAGACGAGGGTGCGGCCGGCCGGGTCGAGTTCGAGGGTGATGGAGCCGTTGCGAGGGCAGTTGCCCTTCATGGCGGCTCGTTTGAGCGTCGCCGTGTCGCCCTTCACGGCGGTCAGGCGGGACGTAGCGGTGCAGCGGTACTGGATGTAGTGCTCAGTGATGCCGTCCGGCCCCACCTCAAGCCGGAGGCGGTCGCTGGCGCCCGGGTCGTAGCTGACCGTGCCTTGCCACGTGCCCTGAAACGCCCGGGGGAACGTCCTCGGTGCGGCTACCGGCGTTCTCGGGGCGGTCGTCGGGGTGCCCGGTCCTGAGGTGGGGGCCTTGGACTGGCTGGTGCTGATCGCTGAGATGGGGGACTGGGACGGGCTGGTGCTGATCGCTGCGGTGGCCGTCCCGGGATTCGGGGTCGGTTGTACGGCTGTCGCGCCATGCGGAATCACGATGGCCGCGATCGCCGCGGCAGCCGCCACGGCAACCGCAGCCCCACCAACGACAACCCGCCGCAGCACCTTACGCCCCCCAGGCGGCACAGTCGCCTCAGAATCCCCAGCCACACCACCACGCCGCGACCCGCCCTTGCCAGCCCCCGCAACCAGCCCCGACTCCGCAGCATTGCCCAACTCTGCGGGCACGCCCGCCGTCCCGGCCCCGACCGGCCCGCCGAACGCGCCCACTGCACCAGGTTGTGGCGCCGCGGCCCCGAACGACGCCGGCGACGCGCCCGCTGCGGCGACGTGGGGTGGTTGTGGAGTTGAGGGCCCGAACAGCGCTGGCGACGCGTCGGGGATGGGCAGCGAAGCGTCCGGGCGCGCTGTGGGGCCTGCTCCAGAGGCGGCGCCCACGTGTTCGGCCACTGAGCTTGCACCCATGCCCGGTCCGGAGGCCGCGCCGGGGAGCGCGGGCGCGTTGGGGTGGCCGCTCGCGCCCCGGGGCACGCTCGAGGCGGGGCGGTCGTCCGGGGCTGGGCGCGGGTCGGATCCCGCGCCCGCGCCGGAACCCGGGAGGAGCGCCTCTGGCCCTGTGGGGGCATCGGCTTGCGGGTGTGGGTGGGGTGTCGGGGGTGTGCTGGGTTTGGGGGTGGTTACCTGCTGGATCGAGACATTCTCTACGGGGCGGCCCAGGAGGCGGAGGCAGATCTCGATCATGGTGGGGCGGGTGGCCGAGGTCTTGGCCAGGGCAGCGGCGACGATCGATCGGAGGGGTTCCTCGAGAGCGGAGAGGTCGGGGTCCGCGGTGAGGATGCGGTGCATGACGGCGGGAAGCGTGTCGCTGCCGAAGGGGGCGCGGCCGGTCGCGGCGTAGAGGATGACACCGCCCCAGGCGAAGACGTCGGCGGCAGGTCCGACCGGCTCCCCGGCCAGCTGCTCGGGTGCCATGAAGCTGGGGGTGCCGACGATCTGGCTGGTCAGCGTGAGGGAGTCCGCCAGCGACTTGGCGATGCCGAAGTCGATCACCCGGGCTCCGTCGGGTCCCAGCAGCACGTTGGCCGGTTTGAAGTCGCGATGGACGATGCCCGCCTCGTGCACCGCCGCCAGCGCCGTGGCCGTCGCCACCGCCAGCCGTTGCAGGTCCGCCCCCGAGCGGGGCCCGACCTCGGCGAGCGAGGGCCCGTCGACGTACTCGCTGACCAGATAGGGGGAGTCGCCCAGCGGGTCGGCGTCCACGATGCGCGCCACGCAGAACGGCGCCACCCGGCGGGCGGCCTCGATCTCCCTGGCCAGGTATGCGCGGGCCCGCGCGTCCACCCCGTCGGCCCGCAGCACCTTCACCGCGACCCGCCCCGCGGGCCCCTCGCCCAGGTAGACGACCCCCTGCCCGTCGCTGCCCAGCCGCCGCAGCAGCCGGTAACCACCCACCTCGGCCGGATCCCCCGGCCGTAACGGCTCGCCCCCAGCCACGCTCGCCTCCTCGCTCCCGCGCCGCTGCGATGATACGCAACCCCTCACCCTTACCTCAGTACGGCAAGCCCCACCGACTACCTCACTACGGCAAGCCACACCGACCCCCGATACGGCAAGCCCAACCGACCCCCGATACGGCAAGCCACCCGCCCTCACTTCAGTACCGCAGGCGGTGGTGAGAGACGAGGTGCCACATCGACAAGCGCTGCGTGGCGGGTGATGCGGCTGGAAGTGCGATGCGGAGAGTGGACAGATCGCAGGGAGTCGTGGGATGTAGTGGGTGGTGCGAGGCGTAGCGGGAGCGGGTCTCCGCGTCGGAGGGCGCGCCTGCTGGGCCTTCGCCGACGGGCCCCGAGGGGCGGTCGAGCCGGCCCGCGGGGAATGCCGACGGGGCCCCGAGGGAGGCGGTCGAGCGCGGCTCGCGGGGAATAGGGTCTTGTGCATGCGGATAGCCACCTGGAACGTGAACTCCGTCAAGCAGCGCGTCCCCCGCCTGCTGCCGTGGCTCGACCAGCGCAAGCCCGACGTGGTCTGCCTTCAGGAGACCAAGCTGGCCGACGCCGCGTTCTCCGAGCTGCTGGGTGAGGAGCTGGCCGGGCGCGGCTACCAGGCCGCCGTCCACGGCGAGGCCCGGTGGAACGGCGTGGCGATCCTGTCCAGGGTGGGCCTCGACGACGTGGTGATCGGTCTGCCAGGGGCGCCGGGCTTCCCGCATCCGGAGGCGCGGGCGGTCTCCGCGACCTGCGACGGCATCCGGGTGCACTCGGTCTACGTGCCGAACGGGCGTGTCCCCGACTCCGACCACTACCACTACAAGCTGGCCTGGCTGGCCGTACTGCGCGACGTCGTCAAGGCGGGCCCGGACGAGGTGATCGTGTGCGGCGACGTGAACATCGCGCCCACCGACGCCGACGTCTTCGACCCTGAGGCGTACATCGGCCAGACGCACGTCACGCGGCCCGAGCGGGCGGCGCTGGCCGAGCTGCAGGCGCTCGGCCTGCACGACGTGGTGCGCGACCGCTGGCCGACCCAGCGCGTGTTCACCTACTGGGACTACCGGGCGGGCATGTTCCACCAGGATCTCGGGATGCGGATCGACCTGGCACTGGCCTCGGGCCCGGTGGCCGGGCGGGTGCGCGCCGCCTGGGTCGACAGGCACGCCCGCAAGGGCACGGGCCCGAGCGACCACGCCCCGGTCATCGTCGATCTGGACGAGGCGCCCGACGGCGACATCGGCCCCGTCGTACCGCCGCCCTCGGCCCCCGCCACCGGGCGCCGCTCGGTCAAGCTCCCGCAGGCGCCGGACTGAGCATGCTCGACTACGACAGCGAGGCGGACCACTACGACCTCACGAGGGGCGGCGACGCCAGGGCCGCCGCTGCCGCCACGGCGATCGAGGAGCTGCTGCCGGGCGGTGCGCGGGTGCTGGCCGACATCGCCTGCGGCACCGGCATCGTGACTTCCCGGCTGGCCGGGCCGGGGCGGCGGGTGGTCGGCGTCGACCAGTCCTCCGGCATGCTGGCGGTCGCCCGCACCAGGGTGGACGTGGTGCGAGGGGACGCGCTCGCGCTGCCGTTCGCCGACGGCTCGCTCGACGCCGTGACGATGATCTGGCTGCTGCACCTGCTCCGCCCGGACACCGCCACGGCCGCGGTCCGCGAGGCCAGGAGGGTGCTGCGGCCGGGCGGCCTGCTGATCACCACGGTCGGCAAGAACGACGCCGCGTTCGCCACCGGGTGCGACGTGGCCGCCGTGCTCAATCCTGTGCGCGAGGCCCATCTCGGCGCGCCGTCCGACGCGCTGGACCGGGTGGCGCAGGGGTTCGCCGTGGCCGGCCGTACCGGCTTCGCCGGGGTGGGGCAGGGCCGCAGCCCGCGCGCGTGGGCCGAGAAGCTCGTCACGGACGGCTACGGCTGGGCGCGCCGGGTGCCTGCCGCGGACCTGGCCGAACTCGGGGTACGGCTGGCCGCCCTGCCCGAACAGGACAGGGCACGCCCGGATCCCGTCTACACGCTGGTGGCGCTGTCCAAGTAGCGAGCCCGCAGGGGCTCGGGGTCGAAGCCGAGCCGCTTGGCGTAGTCCTCGACGGGACCGAGATCGCGCAGGAAGCGGCGCATCAGCCCGGCAGGCGCGGTGCCGTAGGCGGGCCAGCCCGGCGACCGCCCGTCGTGGGCGGCGCGCCAGTCGGCGACCAGGCGGTCCGTGGCCAGCCCGGTCAGGGCGAAGTCCTCGACCACGGTCTCCTCCTCCACGCCGAGCAGCGACAGGACCAGGGCGGCCACGATCCCGGTGCGGTCCTTGCCGGAGGCGCAGTGGAAGACCACCGGCTCGTCGGCCGCGGCGATGACCTCGAGCGTCTGCCGGATCTCCGCGACGCCGTCCTCGGCCACCTCGGCGAAGCGCTCGGCCAGATAGTCCACCGGGTCGACCTCGGGGCCCAGGGCGGCCTGGTCGTAGGGGCGGTGCTCGATGCTCAGGTTGTGGTACTCAGGGCCGTCCGGCACCCGGCCGCCCCGGTCTCCCTCCCAGGGATACCGCAGGTCGATCACGTTGCCGATGCCGAGCTCCAGGAACCGGTCCCAGTCGGCGCCGCGCAGCTTGCCCAGCGAGTCGGACCGGTACAGGCGGCCCCAGCGCACCGTGTGCCCGTCCGCGGTGGGGTAGCCGCCGAGGTCACGGAAGTTGTGCAGCCGCTCAAAGGTGATATGTCTGCTCACGGGTCACATCCTGGTGCCTACGGCTTGGGGATGAGGGCGCGGACCCGGCGGACGGCCCGCTCCAGCACGCCCCTGTCCTGGGCGCGGGTCAGCCTGACCGCCTCACGGCGCCACGACTCGGCCTTCTCGCGCCAGCGCTGGGCGTCCCTGCGTCCCTTGCCCGCCTCCCGCCGCAGTTGGGCGACCTCCGCCTGGAGCGCGGCCAGGCGCCTGCGTGCCCGGTTCAGTTCCTTGTCCTGCTGGGCGCGCAGCCGGTCGATCTCGGAGACCGGTCGCTTGCGCGGCGGGTAGACCCTGGGCCGCCGCGTGAAACCCCACGACTCGCCGTCGACCCACTCCAGCCCGAACACCTCGTCAAGCACGTCGTCCTGCTGCTCACCCGGACGCGCCACCAGCGCCACCCTGGCCAGCGCGGCGGTGCGCTCCAGCCGGGCCACGACCACACCGGCCGGTCCCTCGTCCAGCGCGATGCAGACGGCGCCCAGGTCGTGCTTCTCCAGGTGGGCCACGAGCCGCTCCAGCGTGTCGTGCCCGGGCATCCATCCCGGCGGCATCCGCAACCGGAAGGGAGCCCGCGAGGCGGGCTCGGACGTGGCCGGCCGTACCCGGGAGTCGTGCGCGAACGTGGCGCGGATCAGCCGCAGGTCCAGCTCGGGGTCGGTGAGTGGGGCGCGGCGTGAGGTGCCGAGCGAATCCCAGCCGGCCGCGATCGTGACCGCCACGTCGGGTAGCGACGAGCCGAGCAGACCGTCCACCGTGGCCCGCACGTCCTCGTAGGAGGCCGCGCCGACCACGGCGTCCACGTACGGCACGAGCCACTGCCTGCCCGCGTCCGTGCGCAGGTAGCGCCGGTACGGCACGCGGTCGGCCACGAACGGATCGTTGTAGCGCTTGAGCGCGGCGAAGTCGCGCATCGCCGTCGGCAGCCCGACGTGCCAGGCGCGCGACTGCGGCTCGGGCACGAACACGGCCCCCGCCTGCGTGAGCCGGTAGCCGAGCTCGGTGTCCTCGGCCAGCACCAGCGAGGTGTCCAGCCCGCCGATGGAGCGCAGCAGACCGGCCGGGTAGGAGGCCGTGGCGCCCACGTGGATGCGGGTGGCCAGCGAGCTCGGCGCGGTGCGCAGCCCGTCGTGCTCCCTGATGATCTTCTCGGCCCAGTCGTGGCGGTGCGGCGACAGCGGGAACAGCTTGTCCTCTGTGCCGGCCTCCAGCGCCTGCACGACCTCGGCGGGCGCGGGCAGCAGGTCGCCGGGGGTGAAGTCGATCCAGCCCAGCACCACCAGGTAGGGGGCCAGGTGGTGCCAGCGCAGCTGCGCCTCGACGTGGGTGCGGTGCGGCACCATGTCGGCGTCCAGCACGAAGATCACGTCCCCGGTGGCCGCGTCGATCCCGGTCTGCAGCGCCCACGCCCGCCCCCAGCCGCCCGGCAGGCTGCTGATCAGCCGGGACCTGGCGGGTCTGACGGCGGGAAGCCGCAGCGGCGGGGAGCTGCCGTCGTCGACCACGATCACGTCGAGCAGCTCGCCCGGGTAGCTCTGCCCGGCCAGCGCGGCCAGGGTGAGGTCGAGCGTCTCCTGCCGGTCGTGCGCCGGGATCACCACGGTCACCCGCAGCGTGGGCTGCCATTCGCCGAGCGGGGGCGGGGTGAGCACGCCGAAGTCCTGCCGCCGGATGCGCGGGGTCACGGGGCCTGCTCCATCAGCGCGCCGGGGCGGAATCCGCGCCACTGACGCCGGTTGCGCTGCAGGAACGTGCCGATCGGCTCCTGCCAGGTGTGGTTGGCGGCGGGCCCGCGGCGCAGGATGTAGCCCAGGCCGTGGGTGCGGTAGATCTGCCCGCCCGCCGCCTGCAGCGCCTCCTGGAACTGGGTGTCGACCGAACGCCGCAGCGGGCGGAACCCGCCCACCGCCTGGAAGGCCGACCGCTCCACCAGGATCGTGCCGCCCGCCACGAAGCTGGTGATCTGCTCGGTGATCTGGTGCCGGTGCACGGTCACGTCGATCGAACTCAGGTAGACGAACTCCGGCACGGTGCCCACCAGCTGCGCCCCCGAGTAGGAGTGCGCGAGCAGCAGGTCCGACAGGAACTCGGGCCCGTACCAGTCGTCGTCGTCCATCTTCAGCAGGAACGAGCCGGAGGCCCTGGTCGCGGCCTGGTTCAGCACCTCGCCGAAGACCGCCGACGCGGGCGCCTCGAACACCGTCAGCGGCCTGTCGAAGGCGGCCACCGCGGGCGCCACGTCAGGATGCCCGGCGGGCACGCCGTGCAGCGCCAGGACGACCTCGAGGTTGGCGCCGCGCTGGCGGGCGATCTGGTCGAGCGCGAAGCCCACCATGTCGGTCCTGCGGGTGGCCAGCAGCACCGAGACCAGCGGGGGAGCGGGCGAGGGCGCGCCGAGCTGCTCCCACCGGGCCGCCACCCCGTGGGTGCGCAGCGCCGCCCGCCGCAGCCGGATGCTGTGCTCTTCTCTCCCCAAATCATCCGAAATTTCGGGACATTGGCTGATAAGCCGCACCAGCTCCGGGCCGATCGCACCCGCCCAGCGCGGCACCGCCTCGGCCACCAGCGGCACCCCCGCCGCGGCCAGCCCGGCCAGCACCCGGACCGCCGCCAGCGGTCCGCTGTGCGCGCGTCGCCAGTCGATCTCGAGACCGCGGATCTGCCGCAGCCGCGCCACGTCGGCGTCGGTGACCCCGCCCGACTCGGCGAAAGTCACCACGGCCCTGCCGTCCAGCACCACCGACCAGCGCCCGTCGCGCTCGGCCAGCGAGGCCATGCCGCGCGAGGGCGTGGTGACGAACCCCTGCGGGTTGACCAGCCGCTCGTCCACCGGCGGGATCATGGACGGCTCGCTCAGCACGTCCGGATCCGAGAGCGGCAGCTCCGCGCCGCCCGGACGGCCGAGCCGCTCCCAGCTGGCCGCGTCCAGCGTGGGCCGCTCGATCGGCGTCTCCTCGCCGGCCCAGTCGGCGCTCTCGTCCAGCGTGCGCAGCACCAGATCGCTCCCCGGCGCGCCGACCCGCTCGGGCACGGGGCCCGTCAGTTCGGCAGGCGTGGCGTTGGGGTCGCCCGGCCGCCAGTCGGCCGCGCCGACCCCCGCGATCCCCGCAGCGGGCGCCGCGATCACGTCCAGGCGGTGCCCGGCGAACGCCCGCGCCGTCGCCGTGACGGTACGGCCGGCCGGTGTGGGAGCCGAGAAGCGCGCGTCCACCACCCACACCCGGTCCTCGGGCCGATGGACCCGCAGGTCGGTGAGGGAGCGCCAGCGGTGCGCCGGCGTCGGGGTGGGCACGGGCGCCGGGTGGGAGGCGGGCGTGTCCAGCACGGCAACGACGACCCGGCGGGCCTCGGGCAGCAGCTTGTGCAGGGTCGAGACGCGGCGCAGGTCGGCCGGGGTGGCGGCCAGGACCAGCACCTCGTGCACGCGCTCCGCGGCCTGGGCGGGTTCGAGCAGGTCGTGGTCCAGGTCGACGCCCGGACCTGCGACGCCCGCACGGAACACACGGGCCCTGGGCAGGTCCGCGAGCAACTGGTCGATCATCCGGCGCTCCGCAGGTGCCGCATCAGCGAGCCGAGCCCCCTGGCCGGGGGAGCGGGCCGCTCCTTGGCGCCGTCGAGCTCGGCGGTCAGGCGCTCGACCTCGGCGTGCAGGGACTTGATCTCCTCCTGGCGCTCGGCGGCCAGCGCCCGCCACTTGGCCGGGTCGCCCGCCAGGGGTTCCGCCTCGTCGGCCGGGGCGAAGCCGTACTCGGACCCGCTCACCCACAGAACGCCGAACAGCTCGTCGACCACATCGTCGGTGGGGGCCTCGACCAGGGCGGCGCGGGCGTAGGCGGCGGTGCGCTCCAGCCGGGCCGCCAGGACACCCGACTCATCCTCGGCCAGCGCGGCGCTGACCAGTCCGAGGGTTTCGCGCTCGGCCTGCCGTACCAGTTTGGCCAGCGTGTCGGCGCCCAGCACCCAGCCGGCCGGCAGCGTGAGCAGGAACGGCGCGGGCGCGGCCGAGGCGGGCGCACTCTCGGCGAAGGTGACGCGCGGCTCGTGGGCGTAGAGGTTGCCCAGCAGGCGCAGGTCGAGCAGCGGCTCGTCGAGGCTGGCGCGGCGCTCGCCGGTCAGCTTCGACCAGGGGCCGACGAGCGTGACGGCGGCGTCGGCGAGCGTGCCCGCCAGCGCGGAGTCGGCAGCTGCCCTGGTCTGCTCGTAGGTGCCAGGAGTAGGCGGGACCTCGATGACCACCTGGACGTAGGGCACCAGCCAGCGGCGGCGCGGGTGGCTGCGCAGCCAGCGCAGGTCGGGGACGAGGTCGCCGAGGAAGGACCAGTTGTGCCTGTGCACGTCCTGCTCCCGGCGCATGACCGTGGACGGGCCCGCGTGCACGGCGCGGGCCTGCGGGTCGGGGATGAACACCGCGCCGGCCTGCGCCAGCCGGTAACCGAGCTCGGTGTCCTCGGCCATGTTCAGCGAGACGTCGACGCCGCCCGCGACGCGCAGCAGCCAGGCGCGGGCGGAGGTGGAGGCGCCGGTGTGCAGCAGGTAGGCGGCGGCGCCCGCCTGCTTGAGCATGTCGGTCGACACGAGGGTCTTGCGGGTGTACTCGGGGCGGACCTCGCCCTCCTCGACCGCGAAGCGGGTGTCGCCGATCACCACGGCGTAGTCCAGGAGGTGGTGCCAGCGCAGGTGGGCCTCGAGATGATCGGGTTCGAGCAGCATGTCGGCGTCCAGCCAGTGGACGACCTCGCCGGTGGCGGCGTCGAGGCCCGCCTGGCGGGCAGCGCCCCGGCCCCAGCCGCGCCCGACCCTGACGACGCGGACGCCGGGCAGCTCGATCGGCGGGTCGCTGCCGTCGTCGGCGACGATCACCTCGACCAGTTCCGCCGGATACGTCTGGGCGGCCAGCGCGGCGAGCGTGCGCTCCAGCTCGGGCAGGCAGTCGCGGGCGGGGATGACGACGGAAACCGTCAGCGACGGCGTCCACGCGCCGATCGCGGGCGGATCCAGCGGGCCGTAGTCGTTGTGCCTGATCCGGGTCATACTGGGTCCTTGGCCGGCCCGCGAACCTCCTCGCGCAGCTGCTCCACTTCTCGCGCGCGCGCCATCGCGTTGACCCGGTCCTCGCCGAGGGAGGCCAGGATCGCGGCCAGGTCGTCGCCGTGCCTGGCCATCGACTGTTCGACGGCCTCGGTCAGCGTGTCGATGCGCGACTCGATCCGCTTCAGCGCGGTGGCGGTTCTGGCCAGCTCCGCCTCGTGCTTCTTCGCCCGGAGATCGATGCGCTGAGCCTTGCCGTCGAGGCGGCGTACGGACAGCACCAGGAAGGCCAGGGCCGCGAGCGAGATCACGAACGCTCCCGTGGCCGCGGCGGCGCCCAGTTCGAGCGCCCCGGTCACGACGAGCACCACGAGCACGACGGTCAGAATCCCGAGGAACGCGGCGGTCGCTGCCAGTCGGCGTGGCGAGAACATCCGCCCAAACCCTTCTCAGTCAGATTTTGTTGACACCCTAATAAACATGTACCTCTACGGTGCCATACGTTCCTGGATGAATCCTGATAGCCACCTCCGAACCCCTTGACGGGGAGGGCGTAAATCGGGCGTATGGTAGGCGCCGACTGATCCCGCCCGAGGAGCACTACAAGCATGTCCGTCACGCCCTGTGGCTTCCTGCGCACGCCGGAGAAGGGGCTCACCCGCCTGCGCGTGGGCGACGCCTTCGACCTCGACGCGCTCAGGACGATGCGCGGGGTCGAGCTGGATTGGCCCGACCAAAGAGTCCCGCTCGACGATGTCACCCGCATGGCGGCGGCAGGGATTCCGATCACCACCGAACGCGCCCCCGGCTGGGTGCCGGGCGAGCTGGCGGCGCTTCTCGCCGACCGGCGGTGGCTGGCCCACGAGCCCGACGGCAGCCTGCGCTGCGTGGCCGACCTGCGCCGCGAGGAGCACTCGGTACGGCTGCGCCGCCTGGCTCACCGCACTTCCGGCACGCCGCTGGTCAGCGTCGTGATGTCCACCATGCGCCCGCATCTGGTGCCCTTCGCGCTCGGCCAGCTGGCACGCCAGCGCGGCGTACAGGTCGAGGTCCTGCTCGGCCTGCACGGCATCGCCTTCGAGCAGGTACGGCAGGCCGTCGAGGACTGCCCGCTGCCCGTGGAGTGGTTCGAGGCGGACCGCGGCGTGCCCTTCGGCGAGGTGCTCAACAAGGCCGCCGCCCCGGCCAGCGGCGACTACCTGGCCAAGTGGGACGACGACGACTGGTACGGCCCCGACCACCTGGCCGACCTGATCATGGCAGGGACGTACTCCGGTGCCGACGTCGTCGGCACCACCGGCGAGTTCTTCTACCTGGAGCCCCTGGAGACCACGATCAGGCGGACCACGTTCGCCAGCGGCGCCGACTACCGCAGCGAGGTGTTCGACGACCACGTGGCCGGCGGGACCATCCTGCTGAAACGCGGCACGTTCCAGGAGGTCGGCGGCTTCCCCGCGGTGCCGCGCGCGGTCGACCTGGGGTTCCTCAAGGCGGCCAGGGCCGCGGGCGCCACCGTCTACCGCACCCACGGCCTCGGCTACGTGCTGCGGCGCGGGCTGTCCGGCGCGCACACCTGGCAGCTGCCGCTGGCCCACTTCGTCAAGGTGGCCGCCAACCAGTGGCGCGGCTTCCGCCCTAGCCTGCTGATGGAAGCCGCATGAGAATCAGGGGCAACGACTACCGGATGCTCCGCCCCGCGGAGGACTACACGCCGGCGCTGACCGTCAGCGTGGTGGTGCCGGCCTACGGCGGCCAGGACAAGCTGGACCTCGTGCTCGAGGGGCTGGCCGCGCAGACCTACCCGGCCTCGCTGATCGAGATCATCGTGGTCGACAACGGCAGCTCGCCCCCGCTCAGACTCCCCGAAGGCGCCAGTGCCCGGCTGGTCGTCTGCGAAGCCCCTGGTAGGGCCAATGCCCGAAATGCCGGACTCGCCGAAGTGGCCGGAGACGTCATCCACTGGCTCGACTCGGACGTCGTCCTGACGCCAGGAGCGATCGAGGCGCACATGCGCTGGCACCACGCCGCGCCCTACCTCGTCGTCACGAGCTATATCCGCTTCACCGAGGCTCCGCTGCCCGACCATCTCGACGGCGACCTCGACGAGCTCTTCGAGCCCGCCGAGCCGCACTCCTGGATCGTGGACCTGGTCGAACGCACCGACGGCCTCACCGGCAACACGCAGCGTCCCTTCAGCCTGCACGTGGGCGGCGCCACCTCCGTCAACGCCCGCCTGATCAAGGCCGCCGGACCCATGGACGACGACCTCGTCCTCGGTCAGGACACCGAACTCGGCTACCGCCTCGCGCAGGCCGGCGCCGTGTTCGTCCCCGAGCCGCGCGCCCGCGCCTACCACCTCGGCCCCACCATGCGGATGCGCGACAAGCCCTCCATCGACCGGGTCAGCCACGCCTTCGTCGCCGACCGCATCCCCGCCTACCGCTGGCTGCGCTCGCACCCGGGCCGCCAGTGGAAGGTGCCCTACGTGGCCGTCGTCGTCCAGGCCACCACCTACGAACAGACCCGCGCCACGGTCGACGCCCTCCTCGGCTGTACCGTCGCCGACCTCTGCGTCGTCCTCACCGGCCCGTGGGACACCCTGACGCGCGACCGCCGCGCCCCGCTCCGCGACCCCGCCCTCGACCTGGTGCTCATCCGCGGCCACTACGAGCACGAGGGCCGGGTACGGCTGGCCGTCCCGGAATCCGTCGACCCGGCCATCCCCTTCGTGCTCCGCCTCCCGCCCGGCTGGGCGCCCGGCGAGGACACGCTGGCCCGGCTCCTCGAACTGGCCAAGGCCGAGGGGCTCGGCCTGGTGCAAGCCCTGCTCGAGGAGTCGCCGGACGGCGTGGTCGCCGCGCGGCTCGAGCGCACCGCCTTCTTGGCCAGGGCCGCGATCGTCGTCAAGCCCGGCGAGGCCCTCGAGGACGCCGTGGACGACGTGTCAGGCGTGGTCTGGGTGGACGGCGAAACCTACGGATTCACCTGCGAGCCGGTCGAGATCCTCGGCCGCCGCACGGCCTACCGCGCCAGGACCGAAGCCCAGTCGGAGGCCGCCCGCCTGGCCAAGGAGGTCGAACGCCTGCGCGGCCAGGTCACCAAGTGGCGCGACGAAGCGGGCCGCTGGCGCAAGAGCACAGTCGAACTCCGCCGCGAAGTGGGCACACTGCGCCGGCAGCTGGCCGCCGCCTCCCGCGTCCAGAAGAGCCTGCGTACGCTCCTGTCCGCCTCGGTGAAGCGCGCCCTCCGCCGCAAACTCCCCGACTAGCTAGGAGCGCGGAGTGCCGAGCGGAGGCGGCGCAGAAGAGTGGGTTCCTCGGGCGCGGGGGCGGGCGGGATCGTGACGGGCTCCGGCTTGGGGGCGGCCACGGGCCAGTAGCGGTCCGGCGTGGCGTGCCGTACGCCGTGAGTGGTCTGGATGATGTCGTCCGGGTCGTCCCCGGGCGAGCCCAGTAGGGCCGCGCGAGCCAGGGCGGACGTGCGCTCCAGCCGGGCCGTGCGCCCGTCAGGCAGGTCGACGATCAGCACACCCGTCAGGTCCTCCTGCACCGACTCGATCATGCGCTCCAGCGTCGCCCTGTGCAGCGGCACGTCCACCGGTCCGCGATAGCGGAACGGCGTCGGCGCCGGCGTGGGCGACGCCTCGTCGATCAGGCGGATCCTGTCGTCGTGGGCGAACAGGTCGCGCATCAGCCGCAGCTCGAAGCAGGGATCGCCGAGACCGGTGCGCTGGTCGTCGCGCAGCCTCGACCAGGGGCCGACCAGCGTCACGACCACGTCCTGCAGCTTGCCGTCCAGCGCCGCCGCGACGGCCTGCCGTACGACCTGCTCCGAGGTGTCGGTGACGTCGAGCACGATCTCCACGTACGGCACCAGCCACCGGCGGCCACGGTCCTTGCGCAGGTCGCGGCGCAGCGGGACGCGATGCGCCAGGTGGGGCTCGACGGCCCGTACGGCCCGCTCCCTGTCGCGGTGCTGCGCGGGCAGACCGAGATGTACGGCCTGCGCCCGCGCGTCGGGGATGAACACCACCCCGTGCATGGCCAGGCGGTAGGCGAACTCGGTGTCCTCGCCGCGCGGCACCGTCGGGTCGAGCCCACCCACCGCGTGGAAGACCTCCCTGGGAAGGGCGAAGGTCGGTCCTGTGCACACGTGGTAGGGGTTGCGGCTCTTGCGCAGCCCGTCCGTCTTGGCGATCGTCGCCTCGGTCGAACTGGGTCTGGCGTTGTCGAGGTCGAACAGTTCCCCCAGGTGTCCCGCCCGGAAGACGTTCTCCGCCGTGAGCGGCGGAACCTCGACGAAACGCTTCATCCCGATCGTGACCAGGTAGTTCGTCAGGTGATGCCAGCGGGCCAGCGCCTCGATGTGCTCGCGGCAGGCGACCATGTCGGAGTCGAGCCGCTGGATGAGCTCGCCGTCGGCGGCCTTGGCACCGGCGTTGACGGCGTTGGAGATGCCCCAGCCTGTGCTGGGCCTGACCAGGCGGGTGTTGACCGGCCTGATCTCCGGCAGCGCGATCGGCGGCTCGCTGCCGTCGTCGACGACCAGGACCTCCATCAGGTGGTCCGGGTACGTCTGCGCCGCCAGCGCGGCGAGCGTGAACTCGAGCTGCGGCCCGCCGTGCGCCGGCACCACGACGCTCACCGAAAGGGCAGGCGACCAGGCCCCGAGCTCGGGTGGCGTCAGCGGAGAGTAGTCGTTCTGCGTGAGAGCAGGACGCGCGTTCATGGTGGTGACCCCCTGCGCCCGACCCTAGCCGCAGATGCTGAATATTTCCTGAATAGCGGCAACCGGCCCGCCCCCGGCGTCCGGCTAGACTCGGTGCCCAACACCGCAGGTAGGGAGTCATCATGGGCAGGGCGTGGCGTGGCCTTATCGAGGAATATCGCGAGCGGCTTCCGGTCACCGCGAAGACGCCCGTCATCACGCTGCTCGAGGGCGGCACGCCGCTGGTACCCGCGCACCGCGTGTCCGCGCTCACGGGGTGCGACGTCTACCTCAAGGTCGAAGGCGCCAACCCGACCGGCAGCTTCAAGGACCGCGGCATGACCGTGGCCATCAGCAAGGCCGTCGAAGAGGGCGCCAAGGCGGTCATCTGCGCCTCCACCGGCAACACCTCGGCCTCGGCCGCCGCCTACGCGGTGCGCGCCGGGCTCACCTGTGCCGTCCTGGTGCCGCGCGGCAAGATCGCGATGGGCAAGCTGGCCCAGGCGCTGGTGCACGGCGCCACGCTGCTGCAGGTCGAGGGCTCCTTCGACGACTGCCTGGAGATGACGCGCAAGCTGTCCTCCTCCTACCCGATCGCGCTGGTCAACTCGGTCAACCCGTACCGGCTGCAGGGGCAGAAGACCGCGGCCTTCGAGATCATCGACGCGCTGGGCGAGGCGCCCGACATCCACTGCATCCCCGTGGGCAACGCGGGCAACATCTCCGCCTACTGGATGGGCTACAAGGAGTACTCCGACAAGCGCCCGCGCATGTTCGGCTTCCAGGCCAGCGGCGCCGCGCCCATCGTCCAGGGAGCGCCGGTCGCGCACCCGCACACGATCGCCACCGCGATCCGCATCGGCAACCCCGCCTCGTGGCGCCTGGCCGAGGAGGCGCGCGACGAGTCCGGGGGCGCCATCCAGTCGGTGACCGACCGCCAGATCGCCGCCGCCTACAAGCTGCTGGCCCAGGAGGAAGGCGTCTTCGTCGAGCTCGCCTCGGCCGCCAGCGTGGCGGGCCTGCTCCAGGCCCACGCCCAGGGGATGCTCGAGCCCGGCCAGCGCGTGGTCTGCACGGTCACCGGCAACGGGCTCAAGGACCCCGACTGGGCCATCTCCGGCGCCCCGGCCCCGGTCACGGTCCCGATCGACGTCCACGCGGCCGCCGCCGCGCTCAACCTGGCCTGACGGGCTTTGTTCCGCGGTACGGCGGGCCCCACCTCGGCCCGCCGTACAGGATCTTCATGAGCGGTGAAAAATATGGTGAACATTCGGGTCCCCGCCACGTCCGCGAACCTCGGGCCGGGGTTCGACGCGCTCGGCCTGGCACTGACGCTTCACGACGAGGTCGAGGCCGAGCTCACGGGGCCCGGCGTCGAGGTCACGGTCGAGGGTGAGGGCGCCGGCGAGCTCGACCTCGGCGAAGGACACCTGATCGTCAAGGCGATGCGCAAGGCGTTCGACCGGATGGGCATGGCGCAGCCCGAGGGGATCCGGCTGCGCTGCCGCAACAGGATCCCGCACGCCCGCGGCCTGGGCTCGTCGTCGGCGGCCATCTGTGCGGGCATCCTGGCCGCCAGGGCGCTCGGCACCGGGCAGCTGACGGACGACGAGGTGTTCGCCCTGGCCACAGAGATGGAAGGGCATCCGGACAACGTGGCGCCGTGCCTGGCAGGCGGCCTGACGATCGCGTGGACGCAGCACGGCGGATCACCGCGTATGGTGAAACTGGTTCCCGATGCGCGCATCCGCCCGGTCGTGCTCGTTCCGGCGACGCGGCTGTCCACGGAGGCGGCGCGGGGGCTGCTACCGAAGGACGTGCCCCACAAGGACGCTTCCTTCAATGCCGGAAGGTCCGCGCTGCTGATCGCCGCGCTGACCCAGCGGCCGGAGCGGGGGCTCTTGCTGGCGGCGACCGAGGACCGGCTGCACCAGGACTACCGCGCGCCTGCGATGCGCGCGAGCGCGGATCTGGTAGAACGTCTGCGTGCAGTGGGCGTGCCCGCGGTCGTTTCGGGAGCGGGTCCCACCATCCTTGCGTTTTCGACCTCGGATTCGCAGGATTTGATCGCGCCAGAAGTGGGTAATGACTGGCACATCCAGCTAATGGACGTCGACCCGGATGGGGCGAACGTTCAGGTTCCCGAGACACGCTGATGCCTCTTTAGACCTTCAGGGAATAGCCGTGTGCGCTGGTGATGTTAGGCTGGTAGCCGCACCAGATGCCCCCTTGTTGGGTGCGTGCTTGTCAGCCACACATCGCTGCATCATGTTTCACGTCGCGAGGCGTGGGCAGCGCGGCTGTCTCCCCGGAGCCCGTTGCCTCCGGTTGGCCCACACCCGGTTGGCCCAACACGAGGCGGCGACGACGGGGCTGTGCGCGTTCGGAACTCCTCGACATCTGGCTGGCGACGGAATCTGGGGGGTGTTTTCCACGCGCCACCGTCCTGTGGACGCCTGGACGAGCCCCCTCACAACACAGTGTGGCGACCGCCGTCCCGGCGGCGGCCGAAGATCGCAGAGTGCACCCCGACCCGGACTGTCCCGCCGGATCGCAAGCACCTCCGGGACGCCCGGCATGAGATACCCGGCGCCCGACCCCTGGGAAGGACCTTTTAGTTGAGCGACACCACCGAACTCCTCTCCGACGCATCAGGCGCGTCTGCGCAGCCTGCGTCCGGCGACACCCCCACTCGCGCCGCGGCCAAGCCTCGCGCGCGTCGCTCCGGCACCGGCCTGTCCGCCAAGGTGCTGCCCGAGCTGCAGAAAATGGCTGCCGAGCTCGGCATCAGCGGGACCGGACGCATGCGGAAGAGCCAGCTCATCGCGGCCATCCAGGAGAAGCAGGGTGGCAGCGGCGACGGCGCCTCCGCCCCGGCGGCCGAGGCGGCACCCGCCCCGGCGGTGACGGCTGACCCGGCGCCCGCCGCGGAGCGACCCACCCGCAGCAGGAGGGAACGTTCCCGGGCCCGGAGCGTTGAGGAGAGCACCCCGCAGGCCGCCGCCGAGCCGGTGGCCGCGGCAGAGCCGGCCGTTCAGGCCGCCGAGCCGGTGGTCGCAGACCAGCCGGCCGCAACCGCCGACGGTGGGCAGGGCGAAGCCCGCGCCGCCGAGCAGGGCGAGGGGCGCGAGCGTGGCGGCGAGAGCCGTCGCGAGCGCCGCAGCAGGGGCGAGCGCCGCGAGCGTGGCGACCGTTCCACCAGCGACCGCGCCGGCAGCGACCGTGCCAGCAGCGACCGTGGCGAGGGCGGCCGTGCCGACCAGCGGGCGGCCGACGCCGGCACCCGCGGTGACCAGCGCGGCAGTGACCAGCGCGGCGACCAGCGTGGCAGTGACCAGCGCAGTGACCAGCGCAGTGACCAGCGTGGCGGCGACCAGCGCCGCGGCGACCAGCGTGGCGGCGACCAGCGCGGTGACGGCGACGACGACGAGCGCGGTCGCGGTCGCAGGGGCCGCTTCAGGGAGCGCAACCGCGGCCGTGGCCGTGACCGCTTCGACAGCAGCGAGCCCGTCATCGGCGACGACGACGTGCTCATCCCGATCGCCGGCATCCTGGACATCCTGGACAACTACGCGTTCGTCCGCACCAGCGGCTACCTGCCGGGCAGCAACGACGTCTACGTCAGCCTGGCCCAGATCCGCCGCAACGGCCTGCGCAAGGGCGACGTCATCACCGGCGCCGTCCGGCAGCCGCGCGACGGTGAGCGCCGCGAGAAGTTCAACGCCCTGGTCCGCCTCGACACTGTCAACGGCATGGACCCGGACCAGGCCCGCAACAGGCCGGACTTCAACAAGCTCACGCCGCTCTACCCGCAGGAGCGCCTGCGCCTGGAGACCGAGCCGAACATCCTGACCACCAGGATCATCGACCTGGTCTCGCCGGTCGGCAAGGGCCAGCGTGGCCTCATCGTCTCCCCGCCGAAGGCCGGTAAGACGATGGTGCTGCAGGCGGTCGCCAACGCGATCACCCGCAACAACCCCGAGTGCCACCTCATGGTCGTCCTCGTCGACGAGCGGCCCGAAGAGGTCACCGACATGCAGCGGTCGGTGAAGGGCGAGGTCATCCACTCGACCTTCGACCGTCCCGCCGAGGACCACACCACGGTCGCCGAGCTCGCCATCGAGCGCGCCAAGCGCCTGGTCGAGCTGGGCCACGACGTGGTCGTGCTGCTCGACTCGATCACCCGCCTGGGCCGCGCCTACAACCTGGCGGCTCCCGCCAGCGGGCGCATCCTGTCCGGTGGTGTCGACTCGACCGCGCTCTACCCGCCCAAGCGCTTCTTCGGCGCCGCCCGCAACATCGAGAACGGCGGCTCGCTGACGATCCTCGCCACGGCCCTGGTCGAGACCGGGTCCAAGATGGACGAGGTCATCTTCGAGGAGTTCAAGGGCACCGGCAACATGGAGCTCAAGCTCAACCGCTCCCTGGCCGACAAGCGCATCTTCCCCGCGGTGGACGTCGACGCGTCCAGCACCCGTAAGGAAGAGATCCTCATGGCCAAGGACGAGCTCAGCATCGTCTGGAAGCTGCGCCGGGTGCTGCACGCGCTCGACATGCAGCAGGCGCTCGAGCTCCTCCTGGAGAAGATGAAGGAGACCAAGTCCAACGCGGAGTTCCTGCTCCAGGTCCAGAAGACCACCGTGAGCAACGACCGCGACTAGGTTCTCAACGGAAAGGGCGGCGAGATGTTCTCGCCGCCCTTTCTTTTGTACGGCTCGCCGTGCTGCTCGCCGTACGGGAGTTACTTCACGTCGACGAAGTCCTGCGGGGAGAGTGCGCTGCGGGTCTTGGACGTGGCCTCGACCTTGGCGCGCCAGTAGCCGTCCTTGGCGGCCTTGAAGGTCTTGGCGTACTTGCCCGTCGAGGTGGCCGTGGTCAGGCCCATGAGCTTGTACTTCTTGGTGCCCTTGGCCTTGAAGTAGACCTCGACCTCGGCACCCTTGTAGGCCGCCGAGCCGCGCACGACCTTGCCGGAGACCTTGAAGCCCTTGCCGTACCCCGCCTTGGCCGGCGCCTGCAGGGTGATCTTGGCCTTGGCCTTCTTGGAGACGCCCCCGGTGGGCTCCTCGACCGTGAACGAGGCCACGCCCTTGAGCGTCTGGCCGGCACGGGCGGCGTACACCTCGAGCGTCCACGCGCCCGGCGTCGAGTCGTCGGCCATGTAGGTCACGCCCGAGTACGTCCCGTCGTTGTTCGAGTCGAGTGCGCCCAGGTCGTAGTACTCGCCGGTGTCGTCGCTGACGAGCTTGGCCGACACCGTGCTCGCGCCGTTGGCCGTGGCCTGCACGGTGACCTTGACGTCCTTGCCCTTGCGCAGCTTGACCGGGCTCGGCGTGACGGAGGCGGCGGTGATCCCCTGCTTGGCCGTCACCTTGATGGTGAAGGAGTTGTCGCCGGTGTTCGCGCCCCTGGCGACCCTGACGTTGAGCTTCCAGTCGCCGGCCGGGTCGTCCTTGCCGATGGCGAAGGTGCCGCTGACCGGGGCCTCCGACCCGCTCTTGGCCCAGTCGCCGAACGCCACGGGCTTGTCGGCCTTGCCGGGCGGCGTCACGGTGCCGGTGACGCCGGTGGCCGTCCCCGGATCCTTCAGCTTGAGCGTGACCGTGACCTGGATCTCCTTGTCCAGGGGCACGTACGCGTCGGACGAGGCCGCCCCGTTGAAGTCCGAACCGGCGGCGTTGGCGGCCTGCAGTCCGGTACCCCCGAGGAGAAGCGCGGCCCCCGTCGCGGTCGCCAGCAGCAACCGCAGCCTCTTCATCATCTGGTGTCCTTAATGTGTGCCTTTGTGTGCGCGGGAGCCTAGTGTGACAGGAGTGGCGTCGCCATAAGGTTCCGGGGAATGCCTCGTGGCCTGGGATGGTTCCAACATCTGGCACACTGTTAGCTGAACCGCAGCGGTTCCGGTTCCCGCCGTGCCGGCGACCCGGCGACCGCCAGCTGAGAGGACTCCCATGAAGCCCGACATCCACCCCGACTACCACGTGACTCAGGTGAGCTGCTCCTGCGGCAACACGTTCACGACCCGCAGCACCGCCAAGAACGGCGTCATCCACGCCGACGTGTGCTCGGCCTGCCACCCGTTCTACACGGGCAAGCAGAAGATCCTCGACACGGGCGGCCGGGTGGCGCGCTTCGAGAAGCGCTTTGGCAAGAAGGCCTCGGGCAAGTAGCTCGATCGACGCCGGCCCGGACGCACGCAGGTGCGCCGGGTCGGCGTTGTTGGTGAATGGGCCAAGATCTTCCAGGGTAAGGACGCACGGTGAATCTTGACGACACGCTCAAGGAATACGCGGAGCTGGAAACCCAGCTCGGCGACCCCGCCGTGCACGCCGACCAGAACAAGGCCCGCACGCTCGGCAAGCGCTACGCCCGGCTGACCCCCGTCGTGGGCACCTACCGCGAGCTGGAGACCGCCCGCGAGGACCTGGCCGCCGCCAAGGAGCTGGCCGCCGAGGACGAGGCGTTCGCCGCGGAGGCGGTCGAGATCGAGCAGCGCATCCAGCAGCTGGAGGAGCGCCTGCAGCACCTGCTCATCCCGCGCGATCCCAACGATGACAAGGACATCATCATGGAGATCAAGGCGGGCGAGGGCGGCGAGGAGTCGGCCCTGTTCGCCGGCGACCTGCTGCGGATGTACCTGCGCTACGCCGAGCGGCTCGGCTGGAAGACCGAGATCATCGACGCCCAGCACTCCGACCTGGGCGGTTATAAAGATGTCACGGTCGGCATCAGGGCGAAGTCGTCCGCGGGGGGCGACGAGGGCGTGTGGTCCAGGCTGAAGTTCGAGGGCGGTGTCCACCGCGTGCAGCGCGTGCCCGTCACCGAGTCGCAGGGCCGCATCCACACCAGCGCCGCGGGCGTTCTGATCTACCCGGAGGCGGAGGAGGTCGACGTCCAGATCGACCCCAACGACCTGCGCATCGACGTCTACCGCTCAAGCGGCCCCGGCGGCCAGTCGGTCAACACCACCGACTCCGCGGTCCGCATCACGCACCTGCCCACCGGCACGGTGGTCTCCTGCCAGAACGAGAAGAGCCAGCTGCAGAACAAGGATTCGGCGCTGCGCATCCTGCGCGCCCGGCTGCTGGCCATCGCCCAGGAGGAGGCCGAGGCCGCCGCCCAGGCGGAGCGCAAGTCGCAGGTGCGCACCGTCGACCGCTCCGAGCGCGTCCGCACCTACAACTTCCCGGAAAACCGCATCTCCGACCACCGCGTCGGCTTCAAGGCGTATAACCTCGACCAGGTGCTCGACGGTGAGCTGAACGCCGTCACCCAGGCCCTCATCGACGCCGAGACGGCGGAGAAGCTCGCACAACACTCATGAGTTTTCTGCTGGACGAGATCGCGCACGCCACCGCCCGGCTGGCCGAGGCAGGCGTTCCGTCGCCGCGCACCGACGCGGAGGAGATCGCGGCCTTCGTCCACGGCGTGCGCAGAAGTGAGCTGCACACGGTCAGGGACGCCGACTTCGACGCCCTGTTCTGGGAGGGCATCGCGCGGCGTGAGGCCCGCGAGCCGCTGCAGCACATCACCGGCCACGCCTACTTCCGCTACCTGGAGCTCAAGGTCGGCCCCGGCGTGTTCGTCCCCAGGCCGGAAACCGAGGTGGTGGCTGGCTGGGCGATCGAGACGCTGCGCGCGATGGACGTGGCCGCCCCGCTGGTCGTCGACCTCGGCACCGGATCGGGCGCCATCGCCCTGTCGATCGCCCAGGAGATCGCGCTGGCCGAGGTGCACGCCGTCGAGGTCGACCCCGCGGCGTACTCGTGGGCCAAGCGCAACATCGCCGAGCACGGTCAGGGCCGCACCCATCTGCACCCGGAGGACCTGACCGACGCGCTGCCCGAGCTCAACGGCAAGGTCGACCTGGTCATCTCCAACCCGCCCTACATCCCGCCCGGCGCGATCCCGCGCGACCCCGAGGTGCGCGACTACGACCCCTCGCGCGCGCTGTACGGCACGGGCGACGACGGCCTGGGCGAGGTCAGGGCGGTCGAGCGTACGGCACGCCGCCTGCTGCGCCCCGGCGGCTGGGTCGCCGTCGAGCACGCCGACCAGCAGGGCCGCGACGTCTACCTGACCTTCCCGGAAGACAGGGGCTGGCGCGACGTACGGCTGCGCCAGGACCTGACCCGCAGGGACCGCTTCGTCACAGCCAGACTCGGCCAGGACTAGGATGCACGCCGTGGGACGACGTTTTGACTGCACGGATCTCGACCAGCGAGCCGAGGGCCTGATCGAGGCCGCCGCCGCGGTGCGCCGCGGCGAGCTCGTGGTGCTGCCGACCGACACGGTCTACGGCATCGGCGCCGACGCCTTCACTCCCACCGCCGTGACCGGGCTGCTGGAGGCCAAGGGCAGGGGCCGCGACATGCCGCCGCCCGTCCTGGTGGGCACCGTGCGGGCAGCGAGCGCGCTGGTGGAGGACCTGGGCCCCTACGGCCAGGACCTCATCGACGCGTTCTGGCCCGGCCCGCTCACGCTGGTGTGCAAGGTCAACAAGGCGCTGTCGTGGGATCTGGGCGAGACCAAGGGCACGGTCGCCGTGCGCATGCCGCTCCACCCGGTGGCGCTCGACCTGCTGAAGGAGACGGGCCCGATGGCCGTCTCCAGCGCCAACCGCTCCGGCGCCCCGGCCGCCACCACCGCGGAGGAGGCCGAGGAGCAGCTGGGCGACTCGGTGGCCGTCTACCTCGAGGCGGGCAAGACGACCGACAACACGCCCTCCACGATCCTGGACCTGACCACGGCCGTGCCGCGGCTGCTGCGCAGGGGCGCGATCCCGGTGGAGAAGCTGCGCGGCATCATCGGCTACGTGGCCACCGACTCCTGAGCCATACCCGCTGGCTATCCCCGCTGCGCGGGTCGTGTCCGGCCGCCTAGCGTGATTGCGGTAGCGGTGACACGTCGGGAGTGAGCCATGGGCAAGTTCGACGGGATGGATCCGAAGCTGGTCCGCGAGCTGCTGGCAGAGGTCAAGCGGGCGGCGGGGGAGCTACGGACGACGGAGAGCCGCGTCGCCCACGTGATGAGCGCGGCCGGCCTGCCCACCCAGACGACGCACCGGCCGTCCCAGGTGGCCGACTCCGCCGACACGATGGTCCACGACGTGTCGGCGCGGCTGGCGCTGCTGGAGAAGAAGCACGACCCGACTCCGACCCCGGTGGTCGGCGGCGAGCAGCACACGACCACCGATGACCACACTCCCACGCAGGATCCCAAGCCTGCGCAGGACCACAAGCCCACCTCCGGCCAGCCGTCCGGCCACACGACGGCCTCCGACCAGCAGACCGTGTCGGGCGACCTGGCGGGCGAGTCGGGCAAGCACGAGCAGGCCAAGGATTCCGGCACGCAGCCGGCGCACCTCGACCCGCACAAGCCGCACGTGGTGGAGGTCGACGGCGTCAAGGTGCTGCAGGTGCCCGTCGACCCGCCCACCGCCACCGAGCTCAACGACCTGATCAAGAACATCGACAAGGTCCAGCCGCACGACCTGCCCGCGGCGACGGCGCACCAGCCCGGCCAGGTCGAGCCGGGCGACGCCCGCCCCTGGGTGAACGACGGCAGCGACGTGGTCTCGGTGAACGTCAAGCCCATCACTCCCGAGGCGCTCAAGAACCTCATCGACCACATCCGCGACGTCCCGCCCATGGACATGCCGCACGTCGAGGTGCCCAAGGGCGAGTGGGGCCACGGCGACTGGGCGCCCAAGCACATCCAGCCCGACGGCCCGCCGGGCACCCTCGACCCCGGCGGCCCCACCCACCACACCACGCCGCCCGGCTCCTCGGGCCACGCGACCACGGCCACCAGCGGCGCCGTGCACGCCGTACAGGGTGGGGACGTCACCGACGGCGGCAGCGGGGCGCAGGCCGCACAGAGCGCGTACGCCAATGACGGCAGCGACGTGGTGTCGGTGAACGCCAAGCCGCTCGACCTGGATGCGCTCAGGACCCTGCACGACCACGTCCGCGAGGTGCAGCCGCTGGACATGCCGGGCGTCGAGGTGCCCAAGGGAGAGTGGGGGCACGGTGAGTGGACGCCCAAGGACATCGAGCCTGACGGCCCGGCGGGCACGATCGAGCCGGGAGCCCCGGAGAGGAGCGCGTGATGTACGCCGACCCGCCCGCGCCGCAGCCCCGCCAGCCGGGCGAGAACCCGCCCAGCACCAGCAGCGCCAACCCGCTCGACGGCCAGCCCAGGGCGTGGGAGTTCAACCCCGAATACCAGCGCCTGGTCACGGCCTGGCAGAGCGTGCTGCCCATGCTGGAGTCGCTCACGACCGCGCTGGACAAGGCCTACCAGCTCGCCAGGAGCCCGCAGACGTGGGAGGCGCCCGTGGGCGGCCGCTACGTCCAGGACCTGGCCGAGTGGCGCTCCAGGCTGGCCATGTACCGCCAGGCGGTGCTCACCTCGATCAGCGACGAGGCCGCCGACACGCCGCGCTGGGTGCCCAGCGCGACGGGGGCGCCTCATGCTTTCTCGTAATTCGGTCGTACAGTGGGGAAATGGGTGAACAGCCCTACTACGGGCCGGATTTCAACCTGCTCCAGCGCCAGGACCCCGAGCTGGCGCAGGTGCTGCTCGACGAGCTCGACCGCGTCCGCGGCGGGCTCCAGTTGATCGCGAGCGAGAACTTCACCTCGCCCGCCGTGCTGGCCGCGCTCGGCTCCACGCTCACCAACAAGTACGCCGAGGGATACCCGGGCCGGCGCTACTACGGCGGCTGCGAGGTCGTCGACCTGGCCGAGCGCCTGGCGATCGACCGGGCGCGCAGGCTCTTCGGCGCCGAGCACGCCAACGTCCAGCCGCACGCCGGCGCCACCGCGAACCTGGCCGCCTACGCCGCGCTGCTGCAGCCGGGCGACACGATGCTGGCGATGGCGCTGCCGCACGGCGGCCATCTCACGCACGGCTCGAAGGTGAACTTCTCCGGCCGCTGGTTCGACGTCGTCTCCTACGGCGTGCGGCGCGACACCGAGCTCATCGACTACGACGAGGTCCGCGACCTGGCCCTGCGCCACCAGCCCAAGCTCATCGTCTGCGGCGCCACGGCCTACCCGCGCCTGATCGACTTCGCGGCCTTCCGCGGCATAGCCGACGAGGTGGGCGCCTGGCTGCTCGCGGACGTGGCGCACACCATCGGGTTGATGGCCGGCGGGGCGATCCCGTCGGCCGTGCCGTACGCGGACGTGGTCACCTTCACCACCCACAAAACGCTGCGCGGGCCGCGCGGCGGTGGGATCCTGTGCACGGCCGAGCTGGCGGCGAAGATCGACAGGGCGGTGTTCCCCTTCATCCAGGGCGGGCCGCTGATGCACGCGGTGGCGGCCAAGGCGGTGGCCTTCGGCGAGGCGTTGCAGCCCGAGTTCCGCGACTACGCGCGGCGGGTCGTGGCCAACGCGCAGGCGCTGTGCGAGGCGCTGGCGGTGGAGGGCATGCGTCCGGTCTCAGGGGGTACGGAGACCCACCTGGCGCTCATCGACCTGCGCGCGCTCGGCGTCACCGGGGCCGAGGCCGAGACGCGCTGCGCCGATGCCGGGATCACGCTGAATCGCAACGCGATCCCGTATGATCCCGAACCGGCGGCGATCACGTCGGGTATCAGAGTGGGCACTCCCTGTCTCACCACGCAGGGGATGGGGCCACAGGAGCTGAAAGAGGTGGGAACCCTGGTCGCGCGGGCCGTACGCTATCCCGACACCGTTGCCGAGGTACGGGAAAGAGTGAAGGCGCTCTTGGCCATCCATCAGCCATATCTCAGCGAATATTAAGCTGTTCTGTGTCGATTTCCGGTCACAGCAGGCCGAAGCATCCGGGAAACTAGGTCCGTGCGCGAATACCTGTTCATGGCGCTCATTGCGGCGGCGGTGACGTATCTGCTCGTCCCGCTCGTGCGACGCTTCGCGATCCGCATCGGCGCCATGCCCGAGGTTCGGGACAGGGACGTGCACACCACCCCGATCCCCAGACTGGGCGGCCTGGCCATGTACGGCGGGCTGGTCGCGGGCCTGCTCACCGCCAGCCAGCTGGAGAACACCGGCAAGACGCTCGCCGAGGCCGAGGGGCACCCCGTGACGGCCCTGCTCGTGGCGGGCGGGATCATCACGCTGACCGGGTTCCTCGACGACTGGTGGGGCATGGACGCCTTCATCAAGCTGGGCGGCCAGATCGCGGCCGCCGGCGTGCTCGTCTACTCGGGGCTGCGCCTGACCTACATCCCGCTGCCCAAGGACTGGGGCGGCTCGCTCAGCCTCGACTATCCGCTGAGCACCATCATCACGATCCTGATCGTGGTCGTGGCGATCAACGCCATCAACTTCGTCGACGGGCTCGACGGGCTCGCGGCCGGGATCGTGTGCATCTCGGCGATGGCCATCTGGGCTTACTCGATCCTGCTGAAGCAGAGCATCTCCGGTGACCGCATAGCCACCACGGCCGCCATCGCCTCCGTGCTGATCGGCGCCTGTCTGGGCTTCCTGCCGCACAACTTCCACCCTGCCAAGATCTTCATGGGCGACACCGGCGCCATGCTGATCGGTCTGGTGCTCGCCTCCTCGTTCGTCACGGTGACGCCGGTCGACCCGACCGTGATCGAGAACATGAACCGGTTCGGCGTGCTGATCCCGCTGCTCATCCCGGCGGCGCTGCTGGTGCTGCCGCTGGTCGACCTGATAACCGCCGTCGTCAGACGCACCTCCCAGGGGCTGTCACCGTTCGCGCCCGACCGCGGCCACCTGCACCACCGGCTGCTCGACATCGGCCACTCGCAGCGCAGCTCGGTGCTGATCATGTACGCGTGGACCTTCCTGTTCGCGTTCGGGATCGTGGCGATGTCCGTGGCAGCCGTGCCCGTGATGCTCTTCCCGATCGCTGTCGTGCTCGCGGTCGTCGTGCTGGTGGCGATGGCGGCGCCGCGCTGGCGCGGCAGGGGCGGCGCGCACGCGGCCCAGGGCAAGCACCCCTCCGACGACGACGGCCCGCCCACCGGCCCGATGCCTCCGGTACTGCCCGCCGACGACGAGGCGACCAGGCAGGTCAGGCGGCCGGCCATGCCGCCCACGCAGGAGCGCGCTACCGCCGAGGGACAACCGGTCATTCCCGCATTTCCGCGCAGTTCATGATCGCGAACTAGAAACGGCAGGTAAAAGCGGTCATCCGTGAGCTTGTGATATCTTTCACGAGCAGGGGCCCCCGACCACATAGGTTCTGGGGGTAGCAAACGCTCGCTTGATAATTTGCTGATGGAGCACCGATGCAGGCCAACGACGTGCGCGTACTCAAGAGCGCCGCGCTGCCCACACTGGTCGTGGGAGTGCTCGCCGTGGTCCTGGCTTTCCTGCTCGCCGGGGGCAAGGGAGCGCTGGGCGCGACGATCGGCACCTTGCTCGTAGCCGTTTTCTTCAGCATCAGCGTGGTAGCCGTCTCCTATGCCTCACGCATCTCGCCGCAGATGATGGCCGCCGCCGCGATGGTCAGCTATCTAGTCAAAGTGGTCGTCATCATGGTGACGCTGGTCACATTCCGTGACACGTCCGCATGGGACACCAAGGCGTTCGCCTGGACCGTGGTGGCGTGCACGATCGTGTGGACCGCCTTCGAAGTCCGCGCCTTCATCAAGACCAAGATGCTGTACGTCGACCCCGACGCCAAGGTCCCCGGGCACGGCGACTCATGAGGCGGGTAAAGGGATGGGGTCCGATATGACTAGTCCTCCGCATCCCTGCTATCGTCAAGCCCGCGATGAGCGAACAGGAACGCCGGCCGGAGAACGACGGTCGCGACTTCGCCGACGCCATGTGGTCGATCCCCAGCTATTTGCTCGCAGGGATGGCGATCTATGGCGGACTCGGCTGGTTGCTGGACCGCTGGCTTGGCCTGTCCGCGCTCTTCCCCATAGGCGTGGTTTTTGGGGTCATGCTGTCCGGCTATCTGGCCTACCGCAAGTTCAGTCGCTAGCGCCACGCTGCGATCGCCCCGCTGGGAATACCTCCGTGATCCATTACGACGTTGAAGGGAACGCCGCGTGAGTGCGCTGACGGTCCTCGCCTCTGCAGACGATCAGTTCCAGGCGCCGACGCCTGAGGAACTGTTCAACAGCTTTCCTCCGATCATCCCGGGCGTGGACTGGTTGACCAAGCCGGTTCTGCTCGCGATCCTGAGCGCGATCGTCGTGGTGGTCTTCTGCTGGTCGGCCTTCGCCAACCCGAAGATCGTGCCGCGGGGTGTCCAGAACGTCGCCGAGTACGGCTACATGTTCGTGCGCGACCAGGTCGCGCGGCCGTTCCTGGGCAAGGACGCCGACAGGTGGATGGGGCTGCTCCTGTCGATCTTCCTGCTGGTGCTGTTCTGGAACTTCCTGGGAGTCATCCCACTCGCGCAGTTCCCCGTCGCCTCGCACATCGCCTTCCCGGCCGTGCTCGCGATCACGATCTACGTCCTCAAGGTCTACCTGGGCATCAAGCACCAGGGAGCCGGTGGCTACTTCAAGAACATGATGTTCCCGCCCGGGCTGCCCAAGTGGATCTACTTCCTGCTCGCACCGATCGAGTTCCTGTCGAACATGATCATCGCGCCCTTCACGCACGCCGTGCGACTGTTCGCGAACATGTTCGCTGGGCACATGCTGCTCGCCTTCTTCAGCATGGTCGGCTTCTGGTTCCTGTTCGAGAAGCTGACCCCCCTCGGCGCCCCCGTCGGCGTCCTGGGCGTGATCATGACGATCATCTTCACCGGCTTCGAGTTGTTCATCGAGTTCCTGCAGGCGTTCCTGTTCGCCATGCTCGCCGCGATGTACATCGGCGGTGCGCTGCACCCCGAGCACTGACCCCCAGAAAGTCCAGACCGGTACCCACACCGGCCGTCCAGTAAAGGAAGAACAGTAATGAGCGTTCTCGCTGAGGTCTCCGGCAACGTCACCGCCATCGGTTACGGTCTTGCCGCCATCGGCCCCGGCATCGGCGTCGGCATCATCTTCGGTCAGGGCGTGCAGGCCATCGCCCGCCAGCCCGAGGCGTACGGCCTGATCCGTCAGAACATGCTCCTCGGCTTCGTCCTCACCGAGGCCCTGGCCCTCATCGGTCTGGTCGCGCCGTTCATCTTCGCGAACATCAAGTAACCAGAAGAACCCCTGACGAAAGGCTGCATCCATGACTAAGGCAGCTACGCTCCTCGCTGCGGAGGAGGGCGGGTACAACCCGCTGCTTCCGCACACGTTCGAGCTCGTCGTCGGTATCTTCTCGTTCGCCGTCGTTGCCTTCTTCCTCATCAAGGTCCTCGTCCCGCGCATCCAGAAGACGCTGGCCGAGCGGACCGACGCTATCGAAGGCGGCATAAAGCGAGCGGAAGAGGCTCAGGCCGAGGCGCAGTCACTGCAGCAGCAGTACCGCGACCGGCTGGCCGAGGCCAGGCACGAGGCGGCTCGCCTGCGTGAAGAGGCCCGCGAGCAGGCGGCGCAGATCAAGGCCGAACTCCGCGAGGAGGCCCAGGCCGAGGCGCGCCGGCTCATCGACGCCGCGCACGCCCAGATCGAAGCCGACCGCCAGGCCGCCTTCGCCCAGCTGCGTACCGAGATCGGTCGCCTGTCGACCGACCTGGCCGGCCGCATCGTCGGCGAGTCCCTCGAGGACGAGGTCAGGCAGCGCCGTACCGTCGACCGGTTCCTCGATGAGCTCGAGCAGGCGGTCCGCTGATGATCGGTCTGAGCAGGGCCTCGCTGGCAGAGGTCGAGGAGCGCTTCAACGCCGTGGCGGGCAGCGCTGATCTCGGCACTCTCGCCGACGAGCTGTTCGCGATCGCGGATCTGCTCGACCGCGAGCACGGCCTGCGGCGCGCTCTGTCCGACCCGGCCCGGCCGGCCGCGCAGAAGGCGCAGACCGTGCGCGCGCTGCTGTCGGGCAAGGTCAGCGAGCCCGCTGCCGCCACCGCCGAGGCCGCCGTGTCGGCCAGGTGGTCGCGTGCGGGCGACCTGTCCGACGTGCTCGAGCGGCTCGGCGTCGTCGCCGCCGTGGGCGAGGCCGAGGCACAGAGCAAGCTCGACGACGTGGAGGACGAGCTCTTCCGCTTCGGCCGCATCATCGCCGGCAACCCCGAACTCCGCCGTGCCCTCACGGACGCGGCCGCCCCCGAGGACGGCAAGCGGCAACTGCTGCGCGACCTGCTCGGCGGCAAGGTCGCGGAGACCACGCTGCGTCTCGTCACGCAGCTGGTGCTGCACCCGAGAGGACGTAGCCTGGAAAGCGGGCTGGATGAGTACGGCCAGCTGGTGGCCCAGCAGCGCCAGCGCCTCGTGGCAGTGGTGCGCAGCGCCGTCGAGCTGACCGAGGAGCAGAAGCGGCGCCTGGCGGCGTGGCTGAAGACCTCCTACGGCCGCGACGTGCACCTGAACGTCGAGGTGGATCCGCGTGTGCTCGGTGGATTCTCGGTTCGCATCGGCGACGAGATCATCGACACCACCATTGTGGGACGAATCGAAGAAGTCCGCCGCCGGTTGGCCGGCTAGGGCGATAGGGAGACAGAAGAGAGATGGCGGAGCTTACGATCCGGCCGGACGAGATCCGGGACGCGCTTGAGCGCTTCGTCCAGGCGTACGAACCGGAAGGCGCCGCGCGCGAGGAGATCGGGACCGTCGTCGACTGTGGCGACGGCATCGCCCATGTCTCCGGCCTGCCCTCGGCGATGGCGAACGAGCTGCTCGAGTTCGAGGGCGGCACGCGCGGCCTGGCACTGAACCTCGACACCCGTGAAATCGGTGTCGTTATCCTGGGCGACTTCAGCAAGATCGAGGAGGGCCAGTCGGTCCGCCGGACGGGCGAGGTCCTGTCCGTGCCGGTCGGCGACAACTTCCTCGGCCGCGTGGTCGACCCTCTAGGCAACCCGCTCGACGGCAAGGGCGCGATCGAGTCCGAGGGCCTGCGCGCCCTCGAGCTGCAGGCGCCGTCCGTCGTCCAGCGCCAGCCGGTGAAGGAGTCCCTGGCCACCGGCATCAAGGCGATCGACGCCATGACCGCGATCGGCCGTGGTCAGCGGCAGCTGATCATCGGTGACCGTGGCACCGGCAAGACCGCGATCGCCATCGACACCATCCTCAACCAGCGCGACAACTGGGCCTCGGGCGACCCGCAGAAGCAGGTCCGCTGCGTCTACGTCGCGATCGGCCAGAAGGGCTCGACGATCGCGCAGGTCAAGGCCCGCCTCGAAGAGGCCGGTGCGCTGGAGTACACCACGATCGTGGCCGCTCCCGCCTCCGACCCCGCGGGTTACAAGTACCTTGCCCCCTATACCGGCTCCGCCATCGGCCAGCACTGGATGTACCAGGGCAAGCACGTCCTGATCGTCTTCGACGACCTGACCAAGCAGGCCGACGCCTACCGCGCGGTGTCGCTGCTGCTGCGCCGCCCGCCGGGCCGCGAGGCCTTCCCCGGCGACGTGTTCTACCTCCACTCCCGCCTGCTGGAGCGCTGCGCCAAGCTCTCCGACGACATGGGCGGCGGCTCGATGACCGGCCTGCCGATCATCGAGACGAAGGGTAACGACGTCTCGGCGTTCATCCCGACCAACGTCATCTCCATCACCGACGGCCAGGTCTTCCTCGAGACCGACCTGTTCAACGCCGGTGTGCGTCCGGCGATCAACGTCGGTATCTCCGTGTCCCGAGTCGGTGGCTCGGCGCAGGCGAAGGCGATGCGGAAGGTCGCGGGCACGCTGCGCCTGGCGCTGTCCCAGTACCGTGACCTGGAGGCGTTCGCCGCGTTCGCCTCCGACCTCGACGCCGCCTCCATGGCTCAGCTCGAGCGTGGTCTGCGCCTGGTCGAGCTGCTCAAGCAGCCGCAGTACAGCCCGTTCTCGCTGGAGCGCGAGGTCGCCTCGGTCTGGGCCGGCACCACCGGTGAGCTGGACGAGGTCCCGGTCGAGGATGTCCGCCGCTTCGAGTCGGAGTTCCTGGACTACATCCAGACCGCGCACAAGGGCATCTTCGACGCCGTCCGCGAGACGCGCGAGCTGTCCGACGACACGGTCACCGCGCTCAAGGACGCCATCACGGAGTTCAAGAAGGGCTTCACCACCTCTTCCGGTGAGCTGCTCATCAAGGACGAGCCGGTGGCGCCGCTGGAAGCCGAAGAGGTCGGCCAGGAGAAGATCCGCAAGGTCGTCCGCTCGGCGGAGAAGAAGTAATCCATGGGTGCCCAGCTAAGAGCCCTGCGGCGGCGGATCAAGTCGGTCAAGTCGACCGCCAAGATCACGCGCGCCCAGGAGCTCATCGCTTCCTCGCGGATCGTGCGAGCGCAGCAGCGGATGCAGGCGGCCCTGCCGTACGAGCGTGAGATCACGCGCGCCGTCACGGGAGTCGTCAGCAACGCGGCCAGCGTCGACCACCCGCTGACGGTGGCGAAGGAGAACGCCGCCAAGGCGGGCGTGCTCGTCGTCACCAGCGACAGCGGCTTCTGCGGCGGCTTCAACGCCAACGTGCTGCGCGAGACAGAGGCCCTGCGCGGGCTGCTGGAGAGCCGCGGCATGAAGGTGACGCCGTTCGTGACCGGGCGCAAGGGTGTCACCTGGCACACCTTCCGCAACCGCGAGATGGGCGGGCAGTGGGTCGGCATCTCCAGGAAGCCGTCCTACGCCGACGCCAAGGAGATCGCGCAGGCGCTGATCGACTCCTTCAAGGACGAGAACGGCATCGACGAGATCCACATCGTCTCGACCGAGTTCGTCTCGATGTTGACCCAGAACGTGGTCGTCAAGCGGATCCTGCCGCTTGAGATCGAGGAGACCGAGGCGAGCGAGAGCGACGCGATCCCGCCCTACTACGAGTTCGAACCGACCGCGGCCGACGTGCTCGAGTCGCTCCTCCCGCGCTACGTGGAGTCGCGCATCTTCACCGCGCTGCTGGAGTCGGGGGGGGGCGGGGGGGGCCCCCCCCCCCCCCCCCGGCGCCCCCCCCCCCCGCCCCCCCCCCCCGGCCGGGGGGGGGGCCCCCCGCCCAGCAAACGCCACCCCC